>NZ_JBIAWZ010000005.1:493023-559746 GCF_042896175.1 Streptomyces sp. NPDC001315
GGTTGGGTTTCTGGTTCTGTGGCACTCCCACAAACTGTCTGTCTTTTTGTTTCTGGGTGGGCCCCTGGCCCCGCGGGGGCCCCCCCCCGGGGGGCGCCCCCCCCCCCCGCCCCCCCCCCTCCGTACCAGGTAGGCGGACCCGGGCAGCTGAGTACAGGTACTCATGAGGGTGCGGAACTGTTGCAAGGTCCCCGAGGACAAGTGAGAGGCGGTCGCCCGCAGTACGCCGGCGACCGCCCCGGTGGCGCCCTCCCGTCCGCGGGGAGGGCGCCTTATCCGTTCACGGCGTGTAGACCACCGGCCGCGGCGCGGTCGCCATGCCGTCGCCGATGAAGAAGCTCGGGTGAGGCGGCTGATTGTATGCAGTATTCTGCCAGGCCAATGCTGTGCGGTACTGCGTGTCGTGGAGCAGGGTCGTGATCTTCGTGCTGGTCTCGTACGGCGTCGAGTAGATCCTCAGCGCGGTGTTGTCGGTCGTCGGCCAGACGACCTCCTCGCGCCAGTCGCCCAGGATGTCTCCGGACAGCGTCGGGGTCGCCTTGGTGCCGTTGTTCGAGTGGACGGACGCGCCGGTGAGCAGGCGGGTGTCGGACGAGGTGCCGTACTTGTCGATGTGGGTGCCGTCGAGGAGTTCGCGGACGGTGTCGCCGTCCCACCAGGACAGGAAGTTGGTGCTGGACGGCTTGCGGCTCGCCACGACCGTGCCGGACGGGCTGCGAATGCCGCTCTCGGCCGAGGACCAGGACTCGGCGCCCGCACTGCCGGCCCAGATGTCGCCGGCCGTGCCCCGGCCGTTGTCGCCGTTGGCGGGCGTGGACCACAGGACCTGGCCGGTTCGCGCGTCCGCCATCCAGGACGACGGCTTGGAGCTGTCCTCGTCGACCTTGAACTCCTCCAGACCGGCCCGGGACGGGTCCAGGTCGCCGACGTGCATGGCGTCGCCATGTCCGTTCTTCGTCGTCCACAGGGCGTAGCCGTTGTCGTCCACGGCCATCGAGCCGTAGACGATCTCGTCCTTGCCGTCGGCGTCGACGTCGGCGATGGACAGCTGGTGGTTGCCCTGGCCGTCGTAGCCCTTGCCGCTGTTGGTGGAGGAGTTGGTGTCGAAGGTCCAGCGGCGGGTGAAGGCGCCGCCGCGCCAGTCCCAGGCGGCGATCACCGTGCGGGTGTAGTAGCCGCGGGCCATGATCAGGGAGGGGCGGGAGCCGTCCAGGTAGGCGGTGCCGGCGAGGAAGCGGTCGACCCGGTTGCCGTAGGAGTCGCCCCATGAGGAGACGGTGCCGCGGGCGGGGACGTAGTCGACCGTTCCCATCGCCTTGCCGGTCCGGCCGTTGAACATGGTCAGGTACTCGGGGCCGGACAGCACGTATCCGCTGGAGTTGCGGTAGTCGGCCGACGAGCTGCCGATGACCGTGCCCGTGCCGTCGACCGTGCCGTCCGCCGTCTTCATGGCGACCTCGGCCTTGCCGTCGCCGTCGTAGTCGTACACCTGGAACTGCGTGTAGTGGGCGCCCGAGCGGATGTTGCGGCCGAGGTCGACGCGCCACAGCCGGGTGCCGTCGAGGGTGACGCCGTCGACGATCGTGTTGCCGGTGTAGCCGGACTGGGAGTTGTCCTTGGCGTTGGTCGGCTGCCACTTGAGGACGAAGTCGAGCCGGCCGTCGCCGTCGAGGTCGCCGACGGAGGCGTCGTTGGCCTCGTAGGTGTAGGCGACGCCGTCCGGGGTCGTGCCGCCCGCCGGTGGGGTGATGGGGACGTCCTTGTAGCCGGTACGGAACTGGATCGCGTGGACGGAGTCGGCCTGTTCCACGCCGCCCACGACGGCGCGGACGGTGTAGTCGGCCTGGGCCGGGGCGCCGGAGTGGAAGTAGTTGGTGGAGCCGGTGATCGGCGTCGAGTTGACCTTCGTGCCGGCCCGGTAGACGTTGAAGGAGATGTCGCCCGGGTCGGTACCGAGCCAGCGCCAGCTGACCAGGTTGCCGCTGTCGGTGTGCACGCTGACCACGCCCCGGTCGAGGGCCTCGACCTGGCGGGCGGTGGCGGCTTCGGCGGTGTCGGTGACGAGCGTGGTCAGTCCGGCGCCGACCAGGGCCGCGACGGCGGTCATCGCGGAGAGGACGGCGGTGCGGCGTCTGCGGTGCTTGTGCGGGTGCTGCACGGGTCGGTACCTCCTGAGAGGACGGGACAGACGGGTTCCGTCCTCTCAGTTGCCGCCGACGCCGGAGGAGTTGCCGTATCGCTCGGCCAATTCCGCCGCGGTGCGGGCGATGCGCGCGCGCAGCTCCGGCGGTTCGAGCACCTCGACGTCCGCGCCCAGCCGAAGGAACTCGCCGTGCGCGTGGTCGACCGACTCGATGGGGACCGTGGCCAGCGTCCAGCCGTCCTCGCCGGTACGGCCGTTTGCCGCCATCGCCGCTCCCACAGGTCCGGTGAGCCGTGCGCCCGGCGCCAACCGGATCAGCGCCTTCGCCCGGTACAGCCGTGTATGGAAGTCGCGCTGGTAAGCCGTCCAGTACGCGGCCAGGTCGAAGACTTCCGGGCGGGTGAACTCCTCCTTGGAGGCGGCGAGTTCCAGTATCTGGTCGACGCGATAGGTGCGGGGCCCTGGGCCGCCGCCGGCGACGACGTACCAGCGGCCGGCCTTCAGGACCAGTCCGTACGGTTCCAGTCGGCGCTCGACGTCGGTGGGCTCGCGCCAGCGGCGGTAGGTGATGTGCAGGACGCGGCTGTTCCAGACGGCGTCGGCGACGGCGGGCAGGAACGGGGCCTGTTCGGCGTCCGTGTACCAGCCGGGGGCGTCCAGGTGGAAGCGGCTGCTGATGCGGTCGGCGTGGACGCGCAGCCCGGCCGGGAGGGCGGCGCGGACCTTGAGCTGGGCGGCGGCCAGGACGGAGCCGAGGCCGAGCTCGGCGGCGGGTCCGGGGGCGCCGGCCAGGAAGAGGGCTTCGGCCTCGTCGGCGGTGAGGCCGGTGAGGCGGGTGCGGTAGCCGTCGAGGAGACGGTAGCCGCCGGCGTGGCCCGCGTCGCCGTACAGCGGGATGCCGGCCGCGCTCAGCGCTTCCACGTCCCGGTAGACCGTACGGACGGAGACCTCCAGTTCCCCGGCGAGCTGGGCGGCGGTCATCCGGCCCCGGGTCTGGAGGAGGAGCAGGATCGAGACGAGTCGGCTGGACTTCACTGACACAGGATGGCAGCGAAGCGGTCCTAACGTGCCGCTCATGGCCTTCACGGAGAAACTGCTGACCGTGCCGCCGCCGATCGAGGTGGCGGGGCGGCACGTCAAGCGATACCACGTCACCGCGGACCCGGCGGGCATCGCGCCCGAGGTGGAGAAGGCGGCGTACGCGATCCTGCCCGAGCTGCTGCCGGAGCCGGACGGCACGCCGCCCGCGACGTTCGTCGTGCTGCACCGGGGCGGCGACGACGGCGCCTATCTGAACGCGTACAGCTGGGTGTGGGACAACGTCCTGCACTTCCGGGGCGCCTCGGCGGGCCAGCCCGTGCTGGGCTGCCCGGACCGCGACCCGACGCACTTCGTCACGCCCGATGTGCCGTGGATCGGCTGTGTGTGGGAGCTGCCGCCGATCCTGCACGAACGGGACGCCTGGGTACGGCACCTTCTTGAGCCCGAAGTCCCGGATCTGGCCGCCTACTTGACCGATTCCCTGCCCGAGGGCACGACAGGAGACCGCCGATGAGCAGCCCGCACGACTTCGACTTCTTCCACGGCGAGTGGGAGATCCACAACCGCCGCCGGACCGACTTCCTCGACCCGGGCAGCGACTGGGAGGAGTTCGGGGCCACCAGCCGCTGTTGGCCGCTTTTCGGCGGGGCCGCGAACATCGACGAGCTGGATGTGCCCGGTCAGGGCTGGCAGGGGCTGACGCTGCGGCTGTTCGACCCGGACGCGAAGGACTGGTCGCTGAACTGGTCCTCCAGCCGCAGCGGGAAGCTGTTCCCGCCCGTCGTCGGCCGCTTCGAGGGCGGTCGCGGGGAGTTCTACGGCGACGACACGCACGACGGAGCGGACGTGCGGGTGCGGTTCGTGTGGTCGGGGCTCTCCGAGCGCGCGGCCCGCTGGGAGCAGGCCTTTTCGGTGGACGGCGGGGAGACCTGGCTGACCAACTGGGTCATGGAGTTCACTCGGCCGGCTTCCGGTAGGCGCGCAGGGTGAACCGGGGGTCGGGGCGGGGGCGGTCCTGGTCGGGGAGGGCCTGGAGGCGGGCGGCGAACCGCTCGGCGAGCGGTTCGCCGGGCGGCAGCGTCACGAACCAGCCGCGCCGCAGGTCCGCGACCGTTCGGCGGGGGCTACGGCCCTGGCCGCGGCCGGCGAAGCAGGCCTGCCCGGCCGGGGCGAGGCCACGCGCGAGGGCGTACGACTCCACGAGCGCCGCCCCGTCACGGGCCGCCCGGGGTGGCCGGGAGGCGAGTACGGCGTCGATGTCGCTGCCCACGTTGTGGGAAGCGGCCTTGTCGACCGTGGTGACGTACACCCCGCCCGGCCGCAGGACCCTGGCGCACTCGGCGACGATGGCCCGTACGTCCTCGTCGCTGTCCGCGAGGTGCAGCAGCCAGACGCTGCTGACGGCGTCGAACTGCCGCTCCCGGAAGGGCAGTCGACGGCTGTCGGCGCGTACGACGGCGCCGGGCAGGCGGGCGGCGGCGTGGCGGGCCATGGCGGGCGCGAGGTCGACGCCGGTGACCCGCATGCCGTCGCGGCCGACGGCCAGTCGCCGGGTGACGATGCCGGTGCCGCAGGCGACGTCGAGCAGGCTGCGCGCCCGGGGTGGTACGAGGCTGAGCACGGCCTCCGCGGCCGCGGCCGCCCTGGGTTCGCCGCCGCGGGAGGCGTCGTAGCGTTCGGCTTCCTTGTCGTAGTCCAACACGCGCGTCCCCCGTTCCGGTCCGGCCGCGCGCTCAGTGGGCTCCGTGTCCCGGGGCCAGTTCCTCCACTCTGCGGGCGAGCTGGAAGTCGAGGTCGGTCACGGCTCCGCCCACGCTGTGGGTGTTCACGGTGAGTGAGACGGTGTTGTAGCCGAGGGTGAGGTCGGAGTGGTGGTCGAGTTCGTCCTGGACCTGGGCGATGTGGATGACCAGGGCGGTCGCCGCGAAGTGCGAGGTCAGCCGGTACGAGCGGGCGAGGCGGTCCCCGTCGTGGGACCAGCCCGGCAGCTCCGCCAGCCGGTCCTCGATCTCCTTCTGCGACAGTGGTTCGACGGCCATGCCCTCGCTCCCTTCCTGGGTGTCGCGTACCTGTCCAGCGTGCCACAGGACGGCCGCTGCGGCCCTGGTCAGGCGTGCCGTTGCGGGCGTTCGCGGACACATTCGGCCGGTCCTGCTCTACGGTCGTACGTATGACCACTGCCGTGTCCGCCGCCGTGTTCTCCTCCGCCGCGTCCTCCGCCGCCCCGCCGGACAAAGGGGTGGGCCCGTTGTTGCGGGCGTGGCGGGAGCGGCGGCGGGTCAGTCAGCTGGAGCTGGCGTTGCGTGCGGACTCCTCCGCCCGGCACATCAGTTTCATCGAGACGGGGCGTTCCCGGCCGAGTGAGGAGATGGTTCTGCGGCTGGCCGAGCACCTGGACGTGCCGGTGCGGGAGCGCAACGCGCTGCTGCTGGCGGCCGGTTACGCCCCGCACTATCCGGAGACGCCGCTGGACGATCCGGCACTGGGCGCGCTGCGGGACGGCATGGAACGGCTGATCCAGGGCTACGAACCGTATCCGGCGCTGGTGGTGGACGCGATGTACACCGTCGTCGCGGCGAATCGGGGCATCACGATGCTGCTGGCGGGTGTCGCGGAGTCGCTGCTGGCGCCACCGTTGAACGCGATGCGGCTGACCCTGCACCCGGAGGGCCTGGCGCCGCGCATCCGCAATCTGCGGGAGTGGCGGGGGCATCTGCTGGCGCAGATGGAACGGCAGATCGCCCTGTACCGTTCGGACGCGCTGCGCGCGCTGTACGAGGAGGTGGCGGCCTATCCGGTGCCGGAGACCGGGCCGGAAGACCGCGAACCGGCGGAGCCCGTACCGTACTTCGCGCTGCCGATGCAGGTGGAGCACGAAGGGCGAGTGCTGTCGTTCATCTCGTCGATCTCGACGTTCAACACCCCGATGGACGTGACAGTCGCCGAGTTGGCGATCGAGACCTTCCTGCCGGCCGATCCGGCGACGGTCAAATACCTTCACTCACTGGGTACTTGAGGCGTCGGTGACGCATGCGATTCCTTCGATCACATGTGCTGCCGCCCGGCCCGTGGCACACTGGCCCGGTTCCGTCGACACGTAGGGGAGACGTGGCGTGAGTGAGCGTCGGCCCGCTCCCACCGTGGGCCAGGTGGTGCTCGGCAGGCGGCTGCAGGAGCTGCGGGATGCGGCCGGACTCAAGCGCGAGGAGGCCGCACGCATCCTGCGGGTGGCGCCGGCGACCGTGCGGCGGATGGAGATGGCCGAGGTCGCGCTGAAGATCCCGTATGTACAGGTGCTGCTGGACACGTACGGTGTGCCCGCCGGCGAGGCGGCGGTGTTCGTGTCGCTGGCCGAGGAGGCGAACCAGCCGGGCTGGTGGCAGCGGTTCCACGACGTGCTGCCCGAGTGGTTCAGCCTGTGCGTCAGCCTCGAGGGCGCCGCCGGGCTGATCCGGTCCTACGAGCCGCACTTCGTGCCCGGCCTGCTCCAGACGGAGGCGTACGCGCGTGCCGTCATGGAGGGCGGGACGATCGCGCAGCAGGGCGCGGAGACGGTCGAGCGGCATGTGTCCCTGCGGATGACCCGGCAGCGGTTGCTGGACCGGGAGAACCCGCCGCACCTGTGGGTGATCATCGACGAGACGGTGCTGCGGCGCCCGGTGAGCATCGACGGCGAGGTGATGCGCGACCAGTTGGACAAGCTGCTGGAGTTCGGCGAGCGCAGCCGCATCACGCTGCAGGTCGCCGAGTTCGAGGCGGGGCCGCATCCGGGGACGTACGCGCCGTTCTCGCTGTTCCGTTTCGCCGAACCCGAGCTGCCCGACATGGTGTTCACGGAGTACCTGACCGGCGCGCTGTACCTCGACTCGCGTCGGGAGGTCTCGGCACATCTGGAAGTCCTGGACCACATGACGACGCATGCCGCCTCGGCGCAGCGCACCAGGGAGATCCTCCAGCGGTACCGCGAGGAGTACTGACGCGTCGGCCGCACCCCCTGGTTGTGCGTACGCACATTTCTGCCGGAGACCGAGGACCCGAGACCGAGGAGAAGACGCCGTATGACCGGTTCCGAGGCCGCGCCCACCCGCATCGACACCAGCCGGCCGCATCCGGCGCGGGTGTACGACTGGTGGCTGGGCGGCAAGGACAACTATCCCGTGGACGAGGAGCTGGCCCGCGGGATCCTCGCCGTGGACAGCACGGCGGTGCGCGGGGCGCGCGCCAACCGCCGCTTCATGCACCGAGCCGTGCGCACGGTCGCCGAGGCGGGGATCCGCCAGTTCCTGGACATCGGCACGGGCATCCCCACCGAGCCCAATCTGCACCAGGTGGCACAGGGGATCGCAGCGGACGCGAAGGTGGTGTACGCCGACAACGACCCGATCGTGCTGCGGCACGCCGAGGCACTGCTGACCGGCTCGGCCGAGGGCAGCACCGCATACGTGCACGCCGACGTCCGTGACCTGGACATGGTGCTGCGGCTGGCCGGGGAGACCCTGGACTTCACACGGCCGGTCGCGCTGTCGCTGGTGGCGCTCACCCACTACCTGAGCGACGGGTCGGACGGCGACGACGCGCACGGGCTGCTGGCGAAGTACGTCGCCGCGCTCGCCCCCGGCAGCTTTCTGATCCTGTCCCAGGTCACCCCGGATCTCAGCCCGAAGGTCATCGAGGGGGCGGCGAACCTCTTCCGGCAGAGCGGAACCCCGTTCCACCCCCGTTCGCTGGCCGAGTTCTCGCGTTTCTTCGACGGCCTGGAGTTGCTGGGACCGGGCGTGATCCCCGTGTCCGGGTGGCGGCCGGGACCGGAGGACGTGGCGGCGCAGGCGGAGGGCATCGTGCCGGTGTACGCGGGGGTCGCCCGTAAGGCCTGACCCGTACGGGACGGATGCCGCCTGCGCCTGGAACCGGGAAACTGTCCTAGGCGGCCCCGCCTTTCGTGTCCCGTTCGTCGTCGACGATCTCGGCGTCGACCACGCCCTCCTCGTCCTGTACGCCCTGCGCGTCCTCCTGGGGTGCCGCGGACTGCGTCGGGGACTGCTGCTGGGCCTGGGCGTACATGGCCTGGCCCAGCTTCTGGCTGACCGAGGCCAGCTTCTCGATGCCGGACCGCAGGGCGCTGGTGTCGGCCTGCCGCTCGAGGAGTTCCTTCAGTTCCGTGATCGCGGTCTCGACCTCCGACTTGGTGTCGGCGGGGACCCTTTCCTCGTTGTCCCGGATGAACTTCTCGGTCTGGTAGACGAGTTGCTCGGCCTGGTTGCGGGTCTCGGCGGCCTCGCGACGCGCCCGGTCCTCCTCGGCGTACTGTTCGGCGTCCCGCATCATGCGGTCGATGTCGTCCTTGGGCAGGGCGGAGCCGCCGGTGACGGTCATCTTCTGTTCGCGGCCGGTGGCCAGGTCCTTGGCGGAGACGTGCATGATCCCGTTGGCGTCGATGTCGAAGGCGACCTCGATCTGCGGGACGCCCCGCGGGGCGGGCGGCAGGCCGGTGAGGTCGAAGACGCCGAGCTTCTTGTTGTAGGCGGCGATCTCGCGTTCGCCCTGGTAGACCTGGATGCCGACCGAGGGCTGGTTGTCGGTGGCCGTGGTGAAGATCTCCGAGCGGCGGGTGGGGATCGTGGTGTTGCGTTCGATGAGCTTGGTCATGATGCCGCCCTTGGTCTCGATGCCGAGGGACAGCGGGGTGACGTCGAGGAGCAGGACGTCCTTGACGTCGCCGCGGATGACGCCGGCCTGGAGGGCTGCGCCCATGGCCACGACCTCGTCCGGGTTGACGCCCTTGTGCGGGTCCTTGCCGGTGAGTTCCCGGACCAGGTCGGTGACCGCGGGCATCCGGGTCGAACCGCCGACGAGGATCACGTGGTCGATCGCGGAGAGCTTCACTCCGGCGTCCTTGACGGCCTGGTGGAAGGGGTTCTTGCAGCGGTCCAGCAGGTCGGCGGTGAGCTCCTGGAACTGGGCGCGGGTCAGTTTCTCGTCGAGGTGGAGGGGGCCTTCGGCGGAGGCGGTGACGTAGGGGAGGTTGATCGTCGTCTCGGAGGACGACGACAGTTCGATCTTGGCTTTCTCGGCGCCCTCGCGCAGGCGCTGCTGCGCCATCTTGTCCTTGCTCAGGTCGATGCCGTACTGGCCCTTGAAGCGGGTGACGAGGTGCTCGACGATCCGCTGGTCCCAGTCGTCGCCGCCGAGGTGGGTGTCGCCGTTGGTCGCCTTCACCTCGATGACGCCCTCGCCGATCTCCAGGAGGGAGACGTCGAAGGTGCCGCCGCCGAGGTCGAAGACGAGGACGGTCTGCTCCTGGCCCCGGTCGAGGCCATAGGCGAGGGCGGCGGCGGTGGGCTCGTTGATGATCCGCAGGACCTTCAGGCCCGCGATCTCGCCGGCCTCCTTGGTGGCCTGCCGCTGGGCGTCGTCGAAGTAGGCGGGCACGGTGATCACGGCGTCCGTGACGTCCTCGCCGAGGTAGGACTCCGCGTCCCGCTTCAGCTTCTGCAGGACCCGGGCGGACAGCTCCTGGGCGCGGTAGCGGGTGCCGTCCACGGTGTCCTGCTCCGGGAACCGCCACACCGGGTCCCCCATGTGCCGCTTGACTGAGCGGGCGGTGCGGTCGACGTTGGTGACGGCCTGCCGTTTGGCGACCTCGCCGACGAGTACCTCGGCGTTCTTGGCGAAGGCCACGACCGAGGGTGTGGTCCTGGCGCCCTCCGCGTTGGCGATGACCGTGGGTTCGCCGCCCTCCAGCACCGCCACCACCGAGTTCGTGGTCCCGAGATCGATCCCGACCGGACGTCCCATCGCTGTCCCCTTCCGCCAGGGTCACCAGGAGGTTCCGCCGGGGGAGCCTCCCGCCTTCCAGCACAAAACGTGCGTGCTTTCTTGTCAATGGGACGGGTCGGGCTCAGGGGCTCGGGCGCTCCGCCGCGGCCAGTCCGAGGCGGCCCCCGTCCGGTGGCGGCTCCCCGCGCAGTTCCACCGCCCGCCGCGGGCGGTCCGTGATCAGTACGTCCACCCGGGTGTCGTCGAGGAAGGTCCGCATCCCGGTGTCGTCGTTGACCGTCCACACCATGGTGAACAGTCCGTTCCGGGCTGCCTCGCGCAGCACGTTGGCGCGGGCGAGCCGCTGGTGCACGGCGACGCCGTGGGCGCCGCAGGCGCGGACGCGACGCATGGGGAACAGCTCGCTCAGCCGGGTCGCCGCCAGGCGGGCCGACCCCACCTCCTTGCGGTCGCGCCCCAGGGACAGGGCGGTGCGCACGGCCGGGAACGCCTCGGTGATCGCGGCGACCGAGCGGTCCTCCAGGGTCGTGGCGACGAACCCGTCCACGCCCAGCAGGGCGACGGCCCGGTCGATCAGCTCGCGCTCGTAGCCGGTCTCCTTGAGGTCCAGGTGCCCCACGAGCTTCCCGGCGACCAGCGCCATGACGTCATCGACGACGGGCACGTCGTATCCGGCGTGTTCGTTGAGCTCGTCGTGGGTGATGCGGGACAGGAGCGGCCCGGTGTGGTTGACCCGGGGGTCGTGGTAGACGACGTGGACGCCGTCGGCGGTGCGCCGGATGTCGAACTCGACGTACTCCGCGCCCGACGCGATGGCGTCCTCGTAGGCCTGCCAGGTGGCAGGGCCGAAGCGTTCGGAACCGCCCCGGTGGGCGGAGACGGCAGGTCGTCGCGGCATGGGCGGTCAACTCCCGGTGGGATGGCGGGGTGCGGGCAGGGAGACGCGTCCGTCGTCGGACTGGTCGAGGAGTGAGCCGGAGCGTCCGCTGACCCGCCGGAGCATGAGAAAGCCGATCAGGAACAGTGCGACGAAGGGGAGCCAGGCCAGCGCGTAGGCGACGCCGTAGGAGCGCAGGTCGAGGATGGAGCGGTGGGAGTCGACATTGGTGCCGTTCACCCCGAAGAACGCCAGGAGCAGGGTCGGGGGGAGCGCGATGAGCGTGGCCGCGGCTACGAGGCCGGAGACGGTGCGATCGCGGCGGTCGTCGCGTTCCGCGAGCGCTGCGTCGAGGGCGGCGGAGCGGGCGTTGATGACGGAGGTGAGACGCTCGACCATGCGGGCGGAGTTGTCGAGGCTGTCGCGGATGCCGAGTGCGTCGCGCAGGGAGGACTGGAAGCCCTCCATGAGCATCTCCGGGATCAGCAGGCTGTCGACGTAGGCCTCCACGCCGAAGGCGAGGTCGAGTTGGAGTTCGTTGACGCCGGCCGACAGGCGTGAGATGAGCGAGCGGACCTCGAACGGCGAGTCCGTCAGGGCGTGTTCGTTGGCTCTCATCATCTCGAAGGTGGCCAGCCGGGTGCGCTGGAGGACAGCCAGGGCGGAGATCAGGCCCACCGCGACCAGGGTCAGGCAGTTCTCGACGTGCGGGGCCCAGCCGGCCTGTACGGAGACGCCGCGGCCGTGCGCGGTCAGGGTGACGCCGTGGTTCCTGAGGTTGGGCGGCAGGCTGACGGCGAGGTGGGGTGCGGCACTGCTGGGCATCTTGCCACGGTAGATGATCCCGTTCAGCGGGACGGAGCGGCGGGCGTCGTCGGCGAGGTCGGTGCCGAGCAGCTCGGTCAGCAACTGCCCGCCGGGGAAGACGATTTGGTGGACGTTCTGGCCGAAGGCGAGTGGCCGGGGCAGGCTCAGCAGTTCGCTGAGGACCTCGAGCAGGGGCCGGCCACGAAGCCGCAGGTGTTCGCGCTCGAAGCAGGTGGTCGCCAGCCAGGCGGCGACGGCGTCGGCGGAGGTCTCTCCGGTGAAGTCGCAGTCCATGACGAGGGTCGCGTCGCCGCGTGGAGTGGTGACGACGAGGAGTCCGAGTGCGGTGAGTTCCAGGGAGTGCGGGTCGCCGGGGAGTTCCAGATCCTCCGGTGCCAGGCGTTCGCTCAGCACCGGCAGGGGCAGCACGGCCTCGCTGGCGCGCAGATGCGGGGTGAACCGGCCGAAGTCGAACTGGTCCAGGAGACGGCCCGGTCGGCCACTGGCGGGATCGACCCGGCCCGCGAGGCTGAACAACAGCCGGATGCGGGTGAGTTCGCGCGTGGCCGAGTCGAGCACCGTGCCGTTGCTGGACGTTCCCGGCAGCATCAAGATCCTTCCGATCGCAGCATCAAGGTCCTTCCGATCGCCGTACGAACCCGCACGAACCCGTACGAGCACCGGTGACACGAATTCCAGTAATACAAACACCAGTGACGTGTACGGACGATCCTGACTTCCGTTCTTTTCCTACCCGGCGGAGGGTCGGGCGACCCCCGCCGGACAGTCGCGCGGGCCGCCCGGGCAGGCGGCCCGCGCGAGCAGGCGTGCGTCCCGCCGGATCAGGCGAGCTTCGCCGACAGGGTGATGGTGGTTCCCGTCAGGGCCTGGCTGACGGGGCAGTTGGCCTTGGCGTCCTCGGCGGCGGCGACGAACGCGTCGTTGTCGATGCCGGGGACCGAGCCCTCGACGGTGAGGTGGATGCCGGTGATGCCCTCACCCGGCTGGAAGGTGACATCGGCCGAGGTGACGAGCTTGGTGGGCGGGGTGCCGGCGCCGGCCAGGCCGTGCGACAGGGCCATGGAGAAGCAGCTGGAGTGGGCGGCGGCGATCAGCTCCTCGGGGCTGGTCTTGCCGTTGGCCTTCTCGGCGCGCGACGGCCACGACACCGGCTGCTGGCCGATGCCGGAGGAGTCGAAGGTGACGACGCCGTTGCCCTCGAGCAGGTTGCCTTCCCAGACGGTGTGTGCGGAGCGCGTGGTTGCCACGGTTCTTCCTTTCGCGTGGGTTCCCGGGTGCGGGATTCCTGTGCACCATCCGATCACATTCCGGCTCAGCGCACCCGGAACACCGGCCCACGTGCGGTGCCGGGGCGGTGTCACGGAAGACGACCCGCGCGGCCCGGGACGTCCCGGGCCTCGGCGTAGGAGGCGACGGCACGCAGAGCCTGCCAGGCAGGGGCGACGGCGCACAGGGCCCTGCCGGGCAGGAGCGATGGCACCCGGGGTCTCACCGGGCACGAGGCGACGGCACGCAGAGCCTTGCGAGCAGGCGGCGGTGTTTGCGGCACCGCCGCCGAGGACTTCCGTGCTCAGGCGGCGCGTTCCTCCTCCTCCGCCTCCAGCGGCACCTGGGGGCCGATCGATTCGCGCAGCCAGCGGCGCAGGACGCGGTGGACGTGTTCGGCACCGACGAGTTCGGCACCGTCGTCGACCGGTGCGGAGAAGGCGAGCGGGGACATCAGGAAGGGGCTGCCCTGGGCGCCGCCGAGGCCGCCGTGCGAGCCGATCTGCTCCTCGAACGAGAGGACTTCGCCGTCGGCGGGGTCGTGGAAGGAGTTGACCATGATGTCGGCGGTGTGCGGGAAGGAGTGGGTGCGGCGGACGGCGTCGGCGGCACCCGGTCCGAAGCCCGCGAGCGGGCCGGGGTCCTCGTCGAGTCGGTCCAGGGGGATCTCGGCGCCGCGCGCACCGAGCACCAGGCCGCCGTGCTCCTCGCTGCGTACGAGGAGGAAGCCGATGCCGGGATGGTTGGCGAGGGTCGCCAGGAGTGCGGGGTGGCGGGCGTCGATCTCCTCCTTGCTCATGCGGTGCGGCACATCGGGGAAGGAGATCAGGCCGAGGTTGCCGGAGGCCAGCACGAGCGGCTCCGAGCGGCGGCGTGCGGGGCGGTGTTGTTCGCCGCCCTCCTCGACGGGGCGGCGCAGCGCGGCACGGACGGCGGCGCGGGCCTCAGCGCCGCTGCGGGTGCGTTCGGCGCGGCGCGGTACGGGCAGTCCGCAGCCGGCCCGCACCAGGTCGCCGAGGGTGAGGCCGTAGCGGGAGTGGAAGGTTTCGCCGGGGCTCTGCCCGTGGTCGGACAGTACGACGATCCGGTACGGCCGGGGGGCGTGCTCGGCGACGTTGCCGATCAGCGCGAGCGAGCGGTCCAGGCGTTGCAGGACCTTCTCGACGTCGCGGCTGCGCGGCCCGGAGTGGTGGGCGACCTCGTCGTAGGCGACCAGGTCGGCGTAGACGGCGGTGCGGCCGGCGAGCATGTCGCCCATCACCGCGGCGACGACGACGTCCCGTTCGACGACGGTCGCGAAGGCGCGGACGAAGGGGTAGAGGCCGCCGCGTTTGACACGCGGGCGCTGCTTGCGCAGCCGGGCGCGGGTCGACTGATGGATCTCGCGGCCGACTTCGGCGACGAACGACAGGGCGGTGCGCACGGCGTTGGCGGGGTCGGAGAAGTAGGCGAAGTAGCCCGCCCGGGACCGGTTGCGGCGGCCGCGCCGGCGGGTGGCGATGGACAGCACGAGGGCCTGTTCGTCGGCGCCGCCGCTGAAGAGGTTGCCGCGGCTGGCGCCGTCCACGGTGAGCAGTCCCCCGTCCCCGGTGCGTTCGATGGCACGGCGCTGGAGTTCGGCGGCGCTGGTCGGCCGGTTGCAGACCATCACCTCGCGGCTGTCCTTGTCGTACCAGCGGAAGGCGGGGACGTCGAAGTTGCTGCCGTGCAGCATGCCGAGCTGGCTGGCTCCCGTCTGGCTGGACCAGTCGGTGCGCCAGGGCGTCAGCCGGTGCGTGGTCCTGCCCCGGGCGTGGTCCGGCGCCGTGCCCAGCCAGGCGGCGACGGTGGGCATCAGGCCCTTGCCGGCGGCGTCCACGAGGACATCGTGGCCGACGCCGTCGAACTGGAGGAAGACGGTGCCGGGGGTGGCCGGGCAGGGCGGGTGGGCTCTGCGGCGGCGGTCGGCGAGGCGGTAGAGCCGGCGGCGGTAGGCGTCGTCGTCGCGCACGGCGAGGGCACCGCCGGTCGCGGAGGCCACGGCGGACATCACGGCGGCGACGATGACGGCGGTCTCGGGGGCCGCCTCACTGCTGCCGGAGGGGTTGAGGCGCAGCGCGAGCAGCAGGAGAGAGCCGTTGAGGAAGAAGACCAGCAGGCCCAGGACGAGTGCGGGGACCAGCAGCAGCAGCCGTACGAGAAAGGGCCACACGACGGCCGACAGCACACCGAAGACGCCGGCGCCGAGCGCGGCGGTGACGGCGATCCGGGTGGCGCTGTCACCGTCGGCGGACTGAAGCTGGAAGTCCGGCAGGATGCCCGCCAGTACCAGCATGGTGACCGTGGAGACGGCCCACACCCCGATGCTCCGCCCGGCCTGACTGACGACCCGCCGCCACCGCACGCCCCGCACGTCCCGCACACCTCACGTCCCGGTCCCACGCCGGCCGCGGGCCTCGAGCCACCACCCTGTCACACGCCTGTCGTACGGGCGGTCGTGGTCCCGGGCTAACGCCCGTCGTAGCCGGCCGTCGGCATCGACAGCCGGCGGTGCACCCGCGCCTTCATCTGCGCGTCGTACAACGGTTCCGCCCGTCCGACCGTCTCGACCCGTACCCCTCGGCGCAGGCACTCCGCGGTGAACTCCTCCACCGACGACAACGCGCTCTCCAGCACCCGTCGGCTGGGCGCCACGAACAGGTCGAGGCCGGGCCGGACGCCGTCCCACAGCACACCGTGGTCGGGGCGCAGTCCGCGCACCAGCAGTTCCCGGGCGACGACGTATCCCCGCTCCGCGGCCCACCGCGCGCACATCGCGTGCTGGCTGCGGGAGTCCACCAGGAACGGGTCGGCGTCCAGCTCCTCCAAGGGCGTCAGGCTCGCGATCGCCGTCACGCGTACCGCGGCCGGTCCGCCGGAGGCACCCCGCACCTCTCCCATGGCGTCCCCCTCACCTCCGGGTTTCGCCGCCGACCCTACTCCTGCCCGTAGGCTTCGGGGGAGTCGCGCGAAGGAGGCAAAGAGGTGCCGGTGGAGATCACCTGGTGGGGTCACGCGACCTGCACGGTCGAGGACTCGGGCGTCCGTGTGCTCACCGACCCCCTGTTCGCCCGCCGTCTCGCGCATCTGCGGCGCCGCCGTGGCGCGCTGCCACCGCCGGACGCCCGGCGTGCGGACGTCGCGCTCGTCTCCCATCTGCACGCCGACCATCTGCACCTGCCGTCGCTGGGGCGGCTCGCGCCGGGCACGCGCCTGCTGGTGCCCCGTGGCGCGACACGCACCGTCCCGGCGCTCGGCCGGCTCACCCACCTGCGGATGCGTGAGGTAGAGCCCGGGGACGAGACAGTGATAGGCGGACTGGTGGTGCGGGCCGTGCCGGCCCGGCACGACGGGCGGCGGCTGCCGCTCGGACCGCACCGCTCCCCCGCTCTCGGCTACGTCGTCGAGGGCGAGGCCCGGACCTACTTCGCCGGGGACACCGGCCTGTTCGACTCGATGGCCGAGGAGGTCGGGCCGGTCGACGTGGCGCTGCTGCCGGTGGGCGGCTGGGGCCCGTACCTCGGTGAGGGGCATCTGGACGCGGGTCGGGCGGCCGAGGCACTGGCCCGGCTGGCGCCGCGCAGCGCGGTGCCGGTGCACTACGGCACCTACTGGCCGATCGGGATGGACGCCGTGCGCCCCCACGAATTCCACGCGCCCGGTGAGGAGTTCGTGCGTTTCGCGGCCGAGCGGGCGCCCGGGGTGGCGGTGCACCGGCTCGGTCACGGGGAGAGCGTGCGCCTGGAGGTCGCGCGGTGACACCGCTGGCCGCCGCACCACTGACCGCCGTCATGGCTCTGGCCTCGGCCCCGCTGTCCGCACTGGCCGCCGCGCCGGAGTACGTCGTGTCGAGTCTGGCCGGTGCGCCGGTGTCCGGCCTGACCGCCGTGGCGGCCGCGCCGGTGTCCGGTCTGAGTTCTCTGGCCGGCGCGCCGCTGTCCGCTGCGACGGCCGTGGCCGCCGCCGTGAACCGGACCGTGCCGCCGGAGTCCACGCAGCAGGCACTCGGTTATCCGTCGCTGTTCCTGCTGGTGCTGATCGGGGCGCTGGTGCCGGTGGTGCCGACGGGGGCGCTGGTGAGTTCGGCGGCCGTGGTCGCCTTCCACCAGACGGCGCCGTTCTCGCTGGCTCTGGTGTTCGTGACGGCGTCGCTGGCCGCGTTCCTCGGCGACGCGGCGCTGTACTGGCTGGGCCGGCGCGGAATGCGGTCGAAGAACGGTTCGCGATGGCTGGAGGCGATCCGCGCGCGGGCCCCGGAGGACCGGCTGGCGCAGGCGCAGGAGAAGCTGGCCGATCACGGAGTGGCGGTCCTGGTGCTGTCCCGGCTGGTGCCGGCGGGCCGTATCCCGGTGATGCTGGCCTGTCTGATGGCGAACTGGCCGCTGCGCCGCTTCGCCCGGGGCAACCTGCCGGCCTGCCTGGCCTGGGCCGTGACGTACCAGCTGATCGGGATCCTCGGCGGTTCGCTGTTCAGCGAACCGTGGGAGGGCGTGGTCGCGGCGGTCGCGCTGACCGTGCTGGTCAGCGCGGCGCCGAGCGTGTGGCGGCGGATGCGGAAGACCGCCAGGGCCTGACCGGGGTCCCTAGGACAGGTCCTGGGCCAGGACCCGTGAGCCTCCGATCGGCAGGTCCCACAGGTCCTCGCGGGCCAGGCCCGCCTCCTCCCAGGCGGCCCGCACCCGGGTGAGCGGTTCGAGGACCGGTTCGGCCGAGAGCACGAACGTGGCCCAGTGCATGGGTGCCAGGCGGCGGGCGCCGACGTCCTGGGCGGCCCTGACCGCCTCCTCCGGGTCGCAGTGGACATCGCTCAGCCACCAGCGCGGGTCGTACGCGCCGATGGGAAGCAGGGCGAGGTCGATGCCCGGGTAACGCTGCCCGATGCGCGCGAACCAGGGGCCGTAGCCCGTGTCGCCGGCGAAGTAGACGCGCCGGCCGTCCGGATCGGTGAACACCCAGCCGCCCCACAGGCTGTGACAGGTGTCGGTGAGGCTGCGCTTGGACCAGTGGTGGGCGGGCACGAAGTCGAAGCGGACGCCGCTCAGTTCGGCCGCCTCCCACCAGTCGAGCTCGGTGACGGTGGTGAACCGGCGGCGGCGGAACCAGCGCGCGAGTCCGGCGGGCACGAACACCGGCGTGTCGCGCGGGAGTCGGCGCAGCGTCGGGGCGTCCAGGTGGTCGTAGTGGTTGTGGCTGATGACGACCGCGTCGACGCGCGGCAGTTCGCTCCAGGCGACGCCGACGGGTGTGATGCGGGCCGGGGTGCCGAGGATACGGCGGGACCAGACCGGGTCGGTGAGGACGGTCAGCCCGCCGACCCGCACCACCCAACTGGCGTGCCCCGCCCAGGTGACGGCGACGGTGCGGGTGTCCACGCGGGGCAGCGGGCCGGGCTCGTAGGGCAGTCGGGGGATGTCGGCGAGGCCCTCCTTGCCCGGGCGCACGGAGCCCTCGCGGGCGAAACGGGCGATGGCCTTGAGGCCGGGCAGCGGGGCGGTCAGCCGGTCGTGGAAGGTACGCGGCCACACCCGCCGCTCCCCCAGCGGCCGGGGTTCGGCGAGCGGCGGGAACGGGGGCGCGAAAAGGGACGTGTCCGCCGGGGTTCCGGCTTCCTGCGTGGTCGTCGAACTCGTGGTCGTCGTCGTACTCGTGGTGGTGGTCGTACTCGTGGTGGTGGTCGACTCGGACTGCTGCGTCATCGAGGAGGCTCCCATCGCTGAGCGTCGTCGCGGAGATCGTCGAAGACCGACCTCAAGGTGATCAACGCGCGTTGCACGTGAGGCAGTTCCCACGGTGAGGGTGAACTGAGGCATTGTGCGCGCTCCTCGTCCGTACCGCCCAGCAACGGTGCGGTGGACAGGCGTACGCGCGGTGCGCCGAGGTCGTCGCCGAAGCGGTGCCCGCCGGGCGCGGGCATGCCGAGCCGGGCGGTGAGGAAGTCCTCCAGTTCCTGCGCGTCGCCCACGCCCCGCGGGGCCAGCGCGGCCCGCAGCGGACTCAGGTCGGCGTACAGATGGCGTCCGGCCTGCGGCGGCCGGGCGAGCGCACCGGCGGCGACCACGGCGGCGTACGTGGCAGCGGCTACGCGCGCGTGCAGGCGTACGGCGGCGGCCACGCGCGCGGTGACCGGCTCGGGCTCGGCGAGGGCGTACCCGGCCGCCGCGGCGACCGGTGCCGCGACGCGGGCGCCCAGCGCGGTGAGCACGTCGAGCACGCGCGCGTGGAGGTCGTCCCCGGTGGCGCCCTCGGGGAAGCGGGCCACAGCGGCCGGCCAGCCGGGCGGCAGCAGCGCGCCGGCCAGGTCGCTGACCACGGTGACCCCCTCCGGCAGCATCTCGGCGGGGCTGAACAGCACCGTGGCGTGAGGGTCGTGCAGGGTGTCGCGCCACGTCTCGTCACTGACCAGGTGCAGGCCCTCGCCGGCGGCGGCCTCGACGGTCTCGTGCAGCACTTCGGGCGGGGCGACGGTGGCGGTGGGGTCGTCGGCGACGGACAGCACGAGCAGCCGCGGGTCGCCGCCTTCCGCGCGGACCCTGCGAACGGTCTCCAGCAGGGCGTACGGGTCCGGTACGCCGCCGCACTCGGCCGGTGTCGCCACATGGAACACGGGTCTGCCCAGCAGGCGCGCGTACGGGGCCCACCAGGCGGCACAGGGCCGCGGCACCAGCACGTCGCCGCCAAGCGCGGCGGTCAGCGCGACCAGCAGGGTCGGCGCGCCGGGAGCGGCGGCCACACGGTCGGGCGTGGCGGCCAGTCCGCGCCGGGCCCAGTAGCCGCACGCCGCCTCCAGCAGCGACGCGCCGCCACCGACCGGCTCCGTTCCGGCGCGGCCCGCGGCCGTGGCAAGCACCCCGGACAGTTCCGGGAGCAGCGGCAGTCCGTCGTCGGGGAGGGGCGGCCCGTAGCGGACGGGGCCGTGGCCTTCGGGGTCCGTCCGCCGCATGCGTACCTCCGCGCAGTCGTGGTGCCCTGTTCCACCGCTGTGGTTCCGTGTGCGCTCGCGGCTCTCGCGCGGAATCGTGCTCTCGGGGGCTTCGGGTACCCATCCCGCCGCCTTGCCATGAGCGCCCGCTCGCGTTGCGCCCGTCACACATCGGGTGGGTCAGTACTCCCGGGTGGATCCGTGGTGCCACAGTCGGTGCGCGGCGGCGCCGAGCGCACCCGCGATGAGCAGGCCACCGGCGAAGAGGGCGGGGACGGACCCGGTGAAGGCGCCGCCCTCGCCGGCCTCCACACCGTGCGGGATCCCGGCGGCTCCCGCGCAGGCGTCGGTACGCGGCTCGGTACGTGTCTGCGTGTGCGGCTCGGTGTGTGTCTCGGTGCACGACTGGCCGCTGTCCTTGCCGGTGCCGGTGTCGCCGGCGCTCTCCCTACCACTGCCGGTGCTGCTGTCCCTACCCCCGTCGCCGCCGCTGTCTGTGCCGGTGTCGCCGGCGCTGTCTCCACCGCTGTCTGTGCTGCTGTCTCTACCGCCGTCGCCGCCGGTGTCCCAACCGCTGCCGCCGCCACTGTCTGTGCTGGTGCCGCCGACGCTGTCCCCGCCGCTGTCTCTGCCGGTGCCGCCGCCGCTGTCTGTGCCGCTGTCTCTACCGCCGTCACCGCCGGTGTCCCAACCGCTGCCGCCGCCACTGTCTGTGCCGGTGCCGCCGACGCTGTCCCCGCCGCTGTCTCTACCGCCGTCCGCGCCACTGTCCCTAGCACCGTCGCCGCCGCTCTCGCCGCCGGTGCCGCTGCCTGTGCCGCTGCCTGTGCCGCTCTCGCAGGGCGTGCCGGGCTCTTCGCCGCAGCTCTGGCCGGTGTCGTCGGCCCCCGCCGGGCAAGTGCCGTCGGCAGTCCGCGCGGACTTCGTGCCCTCGGCAGTCCGCGTGGAGTTCGTGCCGTCGGCAGTCCGCGCGGACATCGTGCCGACGGCGGCCGGTCCGCCCTCGAAGTCCTTGTCGGCGGCGATGCGGGCGGTGGCGCGGTGGGCGGGCCCGCCGACCCGGTCGGTCCCGGTCGGGGAGCCGCCGGGGGCGTCGCAGGCGACCGAGCCGGTGACGTCGCCGCCCGGGTCGAGTGTGCTGGGGCTCGCCTGCGCGGCCGGGTCCGCCAAGGCGGCCGGCGCGCCGGTGACTATGGCGGCACCGGCCAGGGAGACGACGGACAGGAGGCGGGCGGTGCGGCGCATGGGGCGGGCTCCTTCGGCCTGGCGGCTGTCGGGACACTCCGGTCGTGCCCCGCAGCCATCACAGCCCGCCCGGCGTCGGGCCGCGCGCCGCCGGACACCATTAGCGGGACAGTGCGGGGCCGACCGGGTGAAGAAGCCGACCCCGACCGCGACCCCGCCGGCCGCGCGGGGAAGTGCGCGACCACCGCGCACGTCTCGCACCCGGCACCGCCGCGACTCATGCCGCGCCGCGCTCTATGCCGCCTCGCGCATCACCTGATCCCTGAGCCGGTCACAGCACCGGCTGATCAGCCGCGACACGTGCATCTGCGAGATGCCCAACCGCTCGGCGATACGGCTCTGCGTCATGTCCCCGAAGAACCGCAGATACAGGACGGCCCGCTCCCGCTCCGGCAGCGCCGCCAGCCGGGGCCTGACGGCCTCCCGGTCCACGACCGTGTCGAGCGCCGGGTCGGGCGAGCCGAGGGCCTCGCTGAGGGAGTACCCGTCCTCGCTGCCGGGCAGCTCCGCGTCCAGCGAGAGCGCGGTGAAGCTCTCCAGGGCCTCCAGGCCGGTCCGGACGTCCTCCTCGCTCAGGTGCGCGTGCTCGGCGATCTCGGCGACGCCGGGCCGCCGGCCCGAGACGTTCTGCGAGAGGTCCTGGCAGGCGATTCGGACGCGGTTGCGCAGATCCTGGACCCGGCGCGGCACATGCAGGGTCCACATGTGGTCGCGGAAGTGCCGCTTGATCTCACCGGTGATGGTGGGGACGGCGTAGCTCTCGAAGGCGTTGCCGAGCTCGGGGTCGTAGCGGTCGACGGCCTTGATCAGGCCGAGGGCCGCGACCTGGCGCAGGTCCTCGAGGTTCTCGCCGCGGCTGCGGAAACGTCCGGCGAGCCGGTCTGCCATCGGCAGCCAGGCCTCCACGAGTTGTTCGCGGAGTGTGTCGCGCTGCTGGCCCGGGGGGAGCGTGGCGAGCCGGCGGAAGGCTTCCGCGGTGTCGGGGGCATCGTGGTGCGGGTGGTGCTTCGCGCTCGCTCGATGTGCCATGGTGCGTCGCAACTCCCTTGCGCATGCTCTGGTCGGACGGTCACCGTGGGAGCGCGGCCATCGTCCGGACAGGCGCGTCCGGGGGTGTGGAACTCGCCGCTGCCACGGACGTGCCTCCTGTCCGAAGCACTGGGTCTGCGCCTGCCCGCGGCCTCGGACGGCAAACGCCGGGCAGGCGCCGGGCAGGTTTTCCACGCTCCCGGTGGGTGACTCGGCCCGGTAGCGACGTGGGAACGGGCCGACCGTCGCGGAGGGCGCTCCGCAGTCGATTTCCGTTCTGGGCCTGTTGACCCCCGTGCCGGCCGTGTCGGCGTCCGCTCCTCGGGTACGCGTTGGTCGACCCCCGAAGACTGGAGGGAGACATGCAGCGAGGCAGCGACCGGCTGAGCGTCCACCGGGACGAGGAAATGAAGCACGAACTGCAGGAACTGCTCAGGTCGGGGCACCCCACGCGCACCGAGGAATGGCACGATCCGGAACCCGGCGCCGACGACGACCCGCAGATCTGGGTCGAGCTCGTGGCACCGGGGCGCTCCGGTGGGTCCCTGGCGACGGTGCGCCTGGAGCTGGCCCGGCTTCTGGGCCGCAGCGTCTTTCCGGCGACCCCGAGCGAGCTGATGCACGTACTGCGCGACAAGAACGCGCCCGACCCGCTGATCAAGGCGGTGGAGGCGCTGCCACGCCCGGCGCGCTACGCCAACCTCGGGGAGCTGGCCGAGGCGGTGACGCGCCGAGGGCCTGCCGGTACGTACGGCCGGGGCCGCGGATGAGCCGGAACCAGGCATAGGAGAGCGCGGCAAAACTGGCGTCACCGGGGATGCCGGTGACGCCAGGACCCGCTGTCCACGGTGCCCGGACTCGCCGACCGGGGATGCGTCGGCGGAACGCATCGGCGCGATCAGGGACTGGAGCGGCGACTCCTTGGTGCCCGCGGTGTCCTCGATCCGGGTGTCGGCGATGGCTGCGGCGTACGAGGCGGCCGGAGGTCCCTGCCCTGCGGCGAGAAGCGCGCCATGGGCGACCGTGCCCGTGGGCGAGCCACGAAAGGACGTCGAACATCATGCGTATCGCGTTTCTGACCGCACCCCAGGGTGTCGAGCAGGTGGAGCTGACCGAGCCGTGGAAGGCGGTCTCCGACGCCGGTCACGAGCCTGTGCTCGTATCGACCCGGGCCGGGAAGGTCCAGGCCTTCGAGCACCTGGACAAGGCGGACACCTTCCCGGTCGACGAGGTCGTGGGCGAGACGTCGGCGGACTCCTTCGGCGCGCTGGTCCTGCCGGGCGGGGTGGCCAATCCCGACTTCCTGCGGATGGACGAGAAGGCCGTGTCGTTCGTGCGGGACTTCTTCGAGCGGGGCGCCCCGGTCGCCGCGATCTGCCACGCCCCGTGGACGCTGGTCGAGGCCGACGTCGTACGCGGCCGGGTGCTGACCTCCTGGCCGAGCCTGCGGACGGACATCCGCAACGCGGGCGGCACCTGGGTCGACGAGCAGGTGAAGATCTGCGACCACGGCCGCAACAAGCTGGTCACGAGCCGTAAGCCGGGCGACCTCAAGGCATTCTGCGAGGCGTTCCTGGACGTGTTCGCGGCACAGGAGACCGCCTGAGGCACAGCCCCGGCAGGTCGACCGGGCGGGTCAGGCGCCGCCGTGTCCCGCCCCGGGTCCCCACTTCCCCACCGGTGTCGCCTCCGTACACGCGGCGGCCCGCTCCCGCGCGCCGTCGCGGGTGCGGGCCGGCGACACGAAGCGGCGGGGGTTGCGCCGCAGGTACTCGCCCTCCAGCTGCGCCATGCGTTCGTTGTGGGTGCGCAGCGCGTCGTTCGAGCCGTACAGCAGGGTGTCGTGGCGCGTGCGGTGGATGTTCTCCAGCTCCTTCATCAGTTGCTGGTCGTCCAGTCGCGCCGGGTCGACTCCGCTCATGGTGGTACCCCGCTCGTCGTGTTCGTCCATGCGGTCCGAGTACCCGCCCAGTGAGCATTTCCCCCGAACGGCCTCCGGGAGGGAGCCATGGAGCTCGCATTCCTGAATCCACTGTACGAACATCCGGGCTTCCGGGCCTCTGCGTACGTGCGCGAGCGGCTGCCGCAGCCGCTGTCGCGCCGTCCGTGAATTCCGGAGTGCGCTACCGGGCCCGTTCGACCCGCCGTTCGTCCCACACCGGCTCCGGGGTCTCGCGGACCCGGCCGTCGCTGCCGAAGACCAGGTAGCGGTCGAAGGAGCGGGCGAACCAGCGGTCGTGGGTGACCGCGAGCACCGTGCCGTCGAAGGCCTCCAGGCCCTCTTGGAGGGCTTCGGCGGACTCCAGGTCGAGGTTGTCGGTCGGCTCGTCCAGCAGCAGGGCCGTGACGCCTTCCAGCTCCAGCAGGAGGATCTGGAAGCGGGCCTGCTGGCCGCCGGAGAGCCGGTCGAAGTTCTGCTCGGCCTGCTGCGTCAGCTCGTAGCGGCGCAGGCGGGACATGGCGGCGCCGCGGTCCTGGGCGTGCTCCTTCCACAGGATGTCGAGGAGGGTGCGGCCCTGGAGCTCGGGGTGCGCGTGGGTCTGCGCGAAGTGCCCGGGCACGACACGCGCCCCGAGTTTCCACTCGCCCGTGTGCGCCACGTCGTCGCCGGCCAGGAGCCGCAGGAAGTGCGACTTGCCGGAGCCGTTGGAGCCGAGGACGGCGACGCGTTCGCCGTAGAAGACCTCCAGGTCGAAGGGCTTCATCAGACCGGTGAGCTCGAGCCCCTTGCAGGTGACGGCCCTGACACCGGTGCGGCCGCCCTTGAGGCGCATCGTGATGTCCTGCTCGCGCGGCGGCTCCGGCGGCGGCCCGGCCTCCTCGAACTTGCGCAGCCGGGTCTGGGCGGCCTGGTAGCGGGACGCCAACTCGTGGCTGATGGAGGCGGCCTGACGCAGATTCAGCACCAGCTTCTTCAACTGGGCGTGCTTCTCGTCCCAGCGCCTGCGCAGCTCCTCGAAGCGGGCGAAGCGTTCGCGCCGGGCTTCGTGGTACGTGGCGAAGCCGCCGCCGTGCACCCAGGCGTCGGCACCGGCGGGGCCGGGTTCGACGGACACGATCTTCTCGGCGGCGCGGGCGAGGAGTTCCCGGTCGTGCGACACGAACAGCACGGTCTTGCGGGTCTCCTTCAGCCGCTCCTCGAGCCAGCGCTTGCCGGGTACGTCGAGGTAGTTGTCGGGCTCGTCGAGCAGCAGCACCTCGTCGGTGCCGCGCAGCAGCGCCTCGAGCACCAGCCGCTTCTGCTCGCCGCCGGACAGCGTGCGCACCTGCCGCCACTGCGCCTTCTCGTACGGCACGCCCAGCGCGGCCGTGGTGCACATGTCCCAGAGGGTCTCGGACTCGTATCCGCGCGCCTCCGCCCAGTCGGAGAGTGCCTGCGCGTACTTCAGCTGGGCGGCCTCGTCGTCCACGGTCATCATGCCGTGCTCGGCCCGGTCGACGGCCTGCGCGGCCTCACGGATGCGCGGCGGCGCGACCGACACGAGGAGATCCCGTACGGTCGTCTCGTCCCGTACGGAGCCCACGAACTGCCGCATCACGCCCAGGCCGCCACTGACGGTGACGGTGCCGCCGTGCGGCTTCAGCTCGCCGGAGATCAGCCGGAGCAGGGTCGTCTTGCCCGCGCCGTTGGGCCCGACGAGGGCCACGACGGCCCCTTCGCCCACCCGGAACGACACATCGCCGAGCAGCGCCCTCCCGTCGGGGAGGCAGTACTCGAGGTGCGCGGCTTCCAGATGTCCCATGAACAGGCATTCTGCGGGTCCCCCGCCGCACCCGCCAAATACTTATCCGACCGTGCGGCTCCGCTCAGGCCGTCTCCTCCAGCGGCCGGCCCGTCGGGCCGCCCTCGCCGGCGGGGGTCACCGTGGCGCCTGCCCAGGTCAGGGCCTTCCAGCCGTCGGTCGGGGTGCCCTCCAGGATGACCACGCCGGTGTTCTCCAGGCGGTGGGCGGCGGCGAAGGGGATGTCGACGTTGTGGGCGCGGGCGGCGGCCCACATGCGGATCGCGGCGCCGTGACTGACCACGGCTACCGTGCCGGCGCCGGTGTCCGCGGCCTCCGCGATCACGGCGTCGTAGCGGGCGAGTACCTCGGTGCCGCTCTCGCCGCCGGGGATTCTCAGCGCGGTGTCTCCGGCGGCCCAGGCGAACACCGTACGCATGTAGAGCTCGCCCTTTTCGGAGTCGCCGGGCAGCATCTCCAGGTCGCCCGCGGAGACCTCCCTGATGCCGTCGCGCACGGTCACGTCGAGGCCGCGGGCGGCGGCCAGGGGCGCGGCGGTGAGCTGGGTGCGTACGAGGGTGGACGCGTAGACCGCTTCGATGTCCTCGCCGGCGAGGGCCTCCGGCAGCCTCGCGGCCTGCTGTTCGCCCAGTGCGGTCAGGCCCGGCCCCGGGACGGCGGTGTCCAGGAGGTAGTCGACGTTCGTGGGCGTCTGGCCGTGGCGGACGAGGAGCAGGCGCATGCGGTCACCCTTCGGCATTCGTGCCGTCCCGGGCAGGAAACGACCACTTCAGGGTACCCGTCACGGCATGAGCCCAGACGTCGACCTCACCGTCCTGAAGCCCGGCCGCCACGCCCTGCGCGACCGGCTGCTCGCCCTCGACTGCCGCCTGTTCCAGTTCGCCGCCGATCGCGACTGGCCGGGTGCCGAGCCCGTGCTGCCGCGGCTGAGCCGAAGCGCGAACCATGGCGTGCTGTGGTTCGCGACGGCGGCCGCCGTCGCGGCGAGCCGTACGCCGCGGGCCCGCCGGGCCGCCGCCCGGGGGCTGGCCTCCCTGAGCCTGGCCTCCCTGACCATCAACACCCTCGGCAAGCGCTCGGTGCGCCGGTCCCGCCCGGTCCTGGACCCCGTACCGCTGGTACGGCAGCTGAAGCGGCAGCCGATCACCACGTCGTTCCCGTCCGGGCACTCCGCGTCGGCGGCCGCGTTCGCCACCGGGGTCGCCCTGGAGTCGCCGGCGTGGGGCGCGGTGGTGGCGCCGGTGGCGTTCTCCGTGGCCATGTCCCGCGTGTACACCGGGGTGCACTTCCCGAGCGACGTGCTGGCGGGCGCGGCGCTGGGCGTGGGGGCGGCCTTCGCCGTACGGGGCATGGTGCCGACCCGCGCCCAGGCCGTCCCGCCGGCCCGGCCGCGCGCCGAGGCCCCGGCCCTGCCCGACGGGGACGGTCTGGTGGTCGTGGCCAACACCGCGTCGGGCACCGCGGACCGGGTGCGGGCCCTGCGGGACGCGCTGCCGCTCGCGGAGGTCGTGGAGTGCGTACCGGACGATGTCCGGGCCGCGCTGGAGAAGGCGGCGGGCCACGCCCGGGTCCTCGGTGTGTGCGGCGGCGACGGCTCGGTGAACGCGGCCGCGGACGTCGCCCTGCGTCACGGCCTGCCGCTGGCGGTACTGCCCGGCGGCACGCTCAACCACTTCGCCTACGACCTGGCCGTGGAAGGCGAGCGGGACCTGAGCGGGGCCGTGCGGCGCGGCGAGGCCGTGCGCGTGGACGTGGGCCGGTTCAGCGCCGGGGACACGCGGGGCGTCTTCCTCAACACGTGCAGCCTGGGTGTCTATCCGGAGCTGGTGCGGGAGCGGGACCGCTGGTCGCACCGGATCGGCGGCTGGCCGGCCGGGGTGCTGGCGGCGCTGCGTGTCCTGCGCGCGGACCGTCACCCGCTCGCGGCCGAACTCGGCGGCCGCACCCGCCCGTTGTGGCTGCTGTTCGCCGGCAACGGCACCTACCACCGGATGGGCCTCGCGCCGGGCCGGCGCAAGGACCTGGCCGACGGACGGCTCGACGTGCGGGTGGTACTCGGGGGCCGCAGGCCCGCGCTGCGTCTGCTGGCCGCCGCGGCCGCGGGACCACTCACCCGCTCCCCCGCCCACGCCGCGGTCCAGGTGAGCCGGCTGAACCTGTCGGGCGTCGAGCCGGGCACGCTCCTCGCGTACGACGGTGAAGTCACCGAGGTGGCAGGCGATGTGACGCTGGAGAAGCTGCCCGAGGCGCTGGTCGTGTACCGCCCGCTGACCGGCGACCGCCAGAATTGACGATCCGTCAGTCCATATAGTAAAACTGCGGTCTCATCATTCGAGTGGCCCGCGTACGGTGACACGTATCGCCCCGCCGGGTCGCAAGCCCTGCGGGGGCCGGTACGCGAAGTCGACGAGAAGGGCACAGCCATGCCGAAAGCTCAGGAGACCGCCGTCTACACGCACGGGCACCACGAGTCCGTGCTGCGTTCGCACACCTGGCGCACCGCCGCCAACTCCGCCGCGTACCTGCTCGGCTCGCTGAAGCCCCACATGGCGATCCTGGACATCGGCTGCGGCCCGGGCACCATCACCGCCGACCTGGCGGAGCTGGTCCCTGACGGGCACGTCACCGGCGTCGACCACGCGCCGGGGATCCTGGAGCAGGCGCGGGCCACGGCCGCCGGGCGGGGTCTGGCCAACACCGACTTCGCCGTCGCCGATGTCCACGCCCTGGACTACCCGGATGACACGTTCTGCGTGGTCCACGCCCATCAGGTGCTCCAGCACGTCGGTGATCCGGTGCAGGCGCTGCGCGAGATGAAGCGGGTGACGAAGCCGGGTGGGTTCATCGCGGTCCGCGACTCGGACTACGCGGCGATGACCTGGTACCCCGAGTCCGCGGGCATGGACGACTGGCTGGACCTGTACCGCCGGGTCGCCCGCGCGAACGGCGGGGAGCCGGACGCCGGACGCCGGCTGAAGTCGTGGGCGCTGGCGGCGGGCATCACGGACATCACGGCCACCTCCGGCACCTGGACCTTCTCGACCCGCGAGGAGCGGGAGTGGTGGAGCGGACTGTGGGCGGACCGCACGGTGGCCTCGGCGTACGCGGAGCGGGCCACCGGGGGCGGTCACGCGACCGAGGAGCAGCTGCGGGCCGTCTCGGACGCCTGGCAGGAATGGGGTAAGCGGGAGGACGGCTGGTTCAGCGTCCTGCACGGAGAAATTCTCTGCCGAAAGGAAGCCTGATTCCCCGAGTTCGGGAAACACGAGGAGAAGGAGGTTCACATTATGGTTCCCATTCTTCTCGTGCTGCTTCTGGCGCTCCTTCTCTTCGGTGCCGGATTCGCGATCAAAATACTCTGGTGGATCGCGCTGATAGTGCTCGTCGTTTGGCTGCTCGGATTCCTTTTCCGCGGAACGAGCGCAGCCGGAGGCAGGGGCCGCTGGTACAGGTGGTGAATTGCCCCGGGGGGATTCACTCCCGGGGAAGCAGCGGTCCGAGCGGCCCGAGGTCCAGGTTCAGGTCCTCGGGCCGCAGTCCGTAGCGCTCACGCAGCTCGGTCATGCGGTCCTCGAGCAGCATCAGCGTCAGGCCGATGCGTTCCTCCTGCTCCTCGCTCAGGTCACCCGTGTCGAACCGGCGCAGCGCCTGCCGTTCCATGAGCTGCCTCAGCAGTTCCACGACCGTGAGCACGAGTTTGACGAGGTCTCGCTCGACGGTGTCGGGTTCCAGGTCCAGGCGGTTGCGCCGGGTCACGGCAGCTCCTCGATCTCGAAGGGGGACGGCACCTGTGCGTTGACCGAGCTGATCAGCGCGTTCAGATCGATACGGACGAGGTCGACGTCCGCGATGCGCAGGGTGATGTCCCCGGTGATCACGACCCCGCCGGCCAGCAGTCGGTCGAGCAGGTCGACCAGGGCGATCTCACGGCGTTCGACGACGGTCACGCCTCTCCCGCCCCCTCTGTCCCCGCCGCCCCTTCCTCCCCGGCGAAGGAATAGGCCGCCCAGGGACCGGTCAGTTCGACCCGCATTCCGGGAGCGTCGTCCTTCGTACCGTCCACCAGTTCCACGAATTCCTCGGAATCCGCCCGCGGCACCAGATAGGCCGCATTCAGTACGTTGCGCCCGGACACGTCGGAAAGCGCCGAGTTCTGCGGGGCATGGAGGCGGGAATCCTCGGCGTACCCGGAAAGCATCTCGTGCAGTCGGGTCGCGAATTCCTCGGCGCGCTGCCACAGCTCCTCATGGGTGCGGTTGCTCCGGCTCCGCTGCCGGAGATAGTCCCGGCCGCTGGTGGCTTTTCCGGCGGGCGGTGGATTCTCGGCCGGCTGTGCTTCCGCGTACACCTTGACGCCCCATTCGACCCGCTCGTCCAGCCGGTCGAGGGTGCGTGCGAACTCGGCCTCGCGTGCTTCCATCATGACGCGCAGGCCGCTGTCGTCCCGGAAGACGGTGGCCATCCGCATCGGCAGCGGGGTGGTGACGGTGGTGAGCGCGTCGACCACGCCCTGATGGGCGCGCGCGGTGGCGGCCAGCCAGTCCAGGTCCTCCAGGTGCGCACGTAGCGGTTCCTCGGCGAAGTCCTGCTTGGGCACGGTGGAGACGACGGCGACCAGGCCGTGGTGGTTGAGCAGCCCGACGGGCGCGCCGGCCACCCCGGTGAGTTCGGCCTGGAGGGCCGCGCGGAAGGGGCGGCAGACGGCGTAGACGTACCGCAGTCCGGTCATGGTGCCTCCTTCTGGGCGCGGCCCGGCTCCAGCTGGGCAAGCCGTTCCCGCAACTCGGCGTTCTCCCGGGTGAGTTCGTCCCGTCGCGCCTTCGACGACAGCGCGGGGTCGGTCTCCCACCAGTCGATGCCCATCTCCTTCGCCTTGTCGACGGAGGCGACGATGAGCCGCAGTTTGACGGTGAGCAGTTCGATGTCGAGCAGGTTGATCCGGATGTCGCCGGCGATGACGATGCCCTTGTCGAGGACACGTTCAAGGATGTCGGCGAGATTGGCGCCCCCGCCCTGTCCGTAGGGATAGGGCTCGGGAAGCCGGCCGGGCGTCGTCATCGACGGCTCCCGGCGTCGGCGTAATCGGACTCTTTCTCGTACTCCTCTTCGGGCTCTTCCTCTTCCTCCTCGTACTCACCCTCGGGCTCTTCTTCCTCTTCCTCTTCCTCTTCCTCCTCGTACTCGCCCTCGGGCTCCTCCTCGCCCTCGGCGGCCTCTTCGCCCTCCTCCTCGGAAGCCTCGGCGTCCTCGTCCTCGTACTCCTCCTCGCCCTCAGCAGGCGTGCCTTCCTCTTCCTCCTCGGCGATCGCGTCCTCGTGGCTTTGGACGACTTCGCCGTCGCGGATCTCGCCGCGCCAGCTGTCCTCCACCTCGCCCTTGATGGTGATGAAGCGGACGAAGTTCTTGAGGTCGAGCCGGGCCCGGCGGCCCTGGGCGCGCCAGATGTTGCCGGTCTTCTCGAACAGTCCCGAGGGGTAGTACTCGATGACCAGCAGCACGCGGGTGAGGCTGTCGTCGAGCTGGTGGAAGGAGACGACGCCCCTCGTGGTGCCCTTGGCGCCCTCCGAGGTCCACGCGATGCGGTCGTCGGGCACCTGCTCGACCGTCTTGGCCTTCCAACTGCGGTTGGACCAGAAGACCTTGAGCTGCCAGTCGGAGTGCGTGTCGTCCGCGCGGCTCGCGTTCTTCACGCCCTTGGCGAAGGTGCTGAAGTCCTGGTATTGGGTCCACTGGTCGTACGCCGTACGCAGCGGCACGCCGACGTCGATCTGCTCGATGATGACGGTCGGCTTCTTGCCCGCGCTCTTGCGCTTGCCCTTGCCACCGCCGCCGAGCTTCTTGAACGCGCCGACGACGCTGTCCTTGGCGCGCGTGGCGCCGAGCTCCAGCGCAGTGCGCATCGGGCCCTTGCCCTCGGCGAGCTTGCGGCCGCCGTCGAGCGCGAGCTTGGCGAAGCCGGGGCTGTTGCCCTCGGCGATGTCGTTGAGCTTGCCGGTGGTCTCGCCGAGTTTGCGGCCGACGCCGACGAGCAGGCGCTGGGCCTGGGCGGCGAGGTACTCCTGCGCCTCCGCCTTGAGCCGGTCGGCGGCCTCGCTCTGCACCACTCCGGTGAGCGGGTTGTCCTTGGCCTTGTCCGCCGCGGACTTCGCGGCTCCGAGGGTCTCGGTCATCGGTCACCACCACCCTTCGGCAGCCTGGCGCGGGCAGCGCGGCTCGCGCCCCCGGCCCGGGCCGTCTTCTTCGCGGCCGTCTTCCTGGCCGCGGTCTTCTTCGCCGCCGCCTTCTTGGCGGGAGCCTTCTGAGCCGTCTTCTTCGCCGGCGCCTTCTCGGCGGCCTTCTTCGCGGGCGCCTTCTTCACCGCTCGCTTCCTGGCCGACTCCGACTTCCCCTCGGCCTCCTCGTCGCCCTCTGCCTCCTCGGCCTCCTCGTCGCCCTCTGCCTCCTCGGCCTCCTCGTCGCCCTCTGCGCCCTCGGCCTCCTCGTCGTCCTCTGCCTCCTCGTCGTCCTCGCGCTCGTCCTCGGCCTCCGCGTGCTCTTCCTCCGGTTCCTCCTCCTGCTCCTCGTCCCCGGCGCCGAGGCCCGGCACCACGCCCTCGAGCTGGTCACGCACCTGCGCGGTGCGTCCGTGCAGCCGGTCGGCGAGGGTGCTCATCTGCCGCTCGACCATGGCACCCGACGCCGCCTTGCCCACACCCCGCAGGTCCTGGCGCAGCTGGTCTCCGATCTCCTTGAACTGCGGGTTGTCGCGCAGTTGCTGGTTCACGAGGTCCGCGACGGCCTTCGGGCTCAGATTCATCCGTTTGCCTGCCACGAGCGAGCCGAGGGCGAACGCCATCTTCATTTTCTTGGTACGTCCCAGGACGTATCCGGCCCCTACCGCGAGGCCCAGTCCCACTCGATTCATGATCCCGTCCCGTTTCCCGTTCCCGCGCCGGAGCGCAGGGCGATCTCCAGTCGGTCGAGGAGCTCGTCCTCCTGTCGGTCGAACTCGTCCTCGGCGATCTCCCCCGTCTCCAGCTGCTCTTCCAGCCGAGACAGTTCGGCCCGGATCGTGGCGGGGTCGTAGTAGATCCGCTCCGCCTCCTGGAGGACCTGCCTCATCACCCACCCGGCGCCGCGCACCGGGGCGAACGGCAGCAGCAGGACTTCGCCGATCAGGCCCACGTCGTCACCCCGCTCCCGCGTCCACGCCCGCCCTGGTGCCCGCGGGCTCGGCAGGACCGGGCTCGACGAAGCTGTACGGCGGCAGCGGGCCGTTCACCCGTACTTCCAGGTGGGGCAGGCTCTTGCGCACGTCGTCGACGGCCTCCAGGAACTCCGCGGCCGCGTCGCGGTCGACCAGGAAGGAGAGGTTGGCCAGCCAGCCCGTGGACTCGGGGCCCACGCTCACGGCGTCGCCGGTCGACTCCAGGGCGCTCTCCAGCCGGGTGGCGTCCTCGGCCTCCTGGGCCCGCACCGCCGCCGCGACCATCTCACCCAGCCTGATCTTGTCCTCGTAACTGCCGCCGCCCGCTCGCCGGTTGGCCTCCGCGAACGCCCTGAGCTCCGGGTTCCCGGCCATCACGTGATGCAGGACGGCCTCCTCGACGTGGGTGGCCTTGACGTTGTACTCGACCCGGCCGTCGAGGGCGCGCAGGCGCTCCTTGTAGTGGTCGACGCGCTCGGCCAGCACTCCGGTGACCGTCCGGTCGTCCGGGGCGACACTGCCGAACCGCATGGGCAGCACGCAGCCGACCGCAGCGATGTCACCGAGCACGGTCTGGTGGGCGAGCAGTTCCCTGCGCTTGGGGCGCAGCCCCTCGGGCGCGTCGCTGACCACGGCCGCGAGGTCGCCCTCCTTCAGGACGCGGACGGGCTGTTCACCGACGCCGGTCGTACCGTCGGGCAGCGCGGGGTGGGAAGCGGCCGTGATGCCGTAGACGTACGTGCTCACTCCTGTTCCTCCTTCCGGCGCGCGGCCGTGCTCTTGCGGGGGCGCGGCCTGGACTCGGTCTGGCCCTCGTCACGGGCTTGCTTGAAGGCGTCGGATATGGTCTCGGCGGCGCCGGACAGCGCGCCCTTGGACTTGCCGCGGGCGCCGGACTCGGTGATCTCGCCCACCAGGTCGGGCAGGCCCGGGCTCTTGCGGGGTCCGGCTTCCAGGTCGAGGCGGTTGCACGCCTCGGCGAAGCGTAGATAGGTGTCGACGCTGGCGACGACGACGCGGACGTCGATCTTCAGGATCTCGATGCCGACCAGGGAGACCCGGACGAACGCGTCGATGACGAGCCCCCTGTCGAGGACGAGCTCCAGTACGTCGTAGAGGCCACTGCTGCCGCCTCCGCCACCGGTTTGCTGTGTCGGGACAACTGTCATGCCGACCGTGCCTCCTCGTGTCTTGGCGAGGGCCTGCGGGTGTGGGTGCGGGTGCGGGGAGGCGGCCTAGCGACCGCCGGACCGGTGTGCGTCGGCCCGCCCGCGTTCGTAGCGGCGGAGCCGCCGGTAGCCGGCGAGCTGTCCGTCGGCGTCGAGGTCGATCTGGTAGCTCGCCATCAGGCTCATCGTGTCGGGCACGCGAACGAGCTCCAGGACCTCGACCTCCAGGGACCAGCCGTCCTCCGTCTGCTCGAAGGACGTCACCTGCTCCGCGGTCATGCCGGTGAGCTCCGCGAGCTGGGTACGCGCGTTGCGCACCACCTCCATGGGGCTCGGCCGGTCGCCCGTCGTGCTCTGTTCCGTGTCTCTGCGTGAATCCTGTGAGTTCTGCGACTTTGACGTGTGGTTTGTGTTCGACATGGCCACCTCCCCTACCGTGTGGCCGCATGGTCCTTGGCCAAACCTTCACGAGGCCCGCAAGCCGCTGAGCCTGCGCCGGACCGGCCCCAGGGCGCGACCGGGGCGCAGCGCACCCGCCCACGGATCGGTGCGGGCCTGCTCGACCGCGTCGGCGACGGTCCAGCGGCGGGCGGTCGTCCCGGGATCGTCGAGCTGCTCCCAGCTGATGGGCACGGCCACAGGTGCCCCGGGCCGTGCCCGTACCGTGCAGGGGGCGACCGCGGTCTGCGCGTAGGCGTTGCGCTGCACGTCGAGATAGAGCCGGTCGCCGCGGTCCTTCTTGCGGGCGGCGGTGGTGAGCCGGTCGGGGTGCCGGGCGGCAAGCAGCTCGGCGATGTCCTTGGCGAGTTCACGGACGTCGTCGAAGTCGTCGCGCCCGTCGACCGGGACGATGACGTGCAGACCACGCGAGCCGGTGGTCATCAGCGCGGACGGCAGTCTGAGTTCGCCGAGCAGCTCGCCCAGCCACCGGGCAGCGTCCCGCACCGCGGTGAAGTCGTCCCCGGCCGGGTCGAGGTCGAAGACCATGCGGTCGGGCCGGTCGACGTGTCCGGCCCGGGACAGCCAGCGGTGCAGGGTGAGACAGGCCTGGTCGGCGAGGAAGACGAGGGTGGCGGTGTCGTCGCAGACGACGTGCGTGACCGTGCCGCCCTCCTTGGCGACCTCGACGCGGTGGATCCACTCCGGGTAGTGCTCAGGGGTGTTCTTCTGCATGAAGCGGGCGCCGTCGAGCCCGTCCGGATACCGCTCCAGCATCAGCGGGCGGCCGCGCAGGTGCGGCAGCATGAACGGGGCGACCGACCGGTAATAGTCGACGAGGTCGCCCTTGGTGTACGCCTCGGCACTCTCGGCGTCCTTGGCACTCCCGACGTCCTTGGCGCTCCCGGCGCCGGGGACGAGCACCTTGCCGGGCCGGTGCACCTCCACCGTGCGGCGACCGGCTCGTACCGTCCGGGTTTCGTCGCGGTCCGCGGCGCGAGTGTCGTCACCGCCCCCGCCCGTCGTCCGGCCGTCCCCCGCGCTCACCGCACGACCGCCTCCTCCACCAGCAGCCGCGCGGCCGCCGCGATCGACTCGGCGTCGATGCCTGCGGCGTGCAGCTGCTCGGCCGGCGTCGCCGAGCCCGGCATCGTACGGACCGCGAGCCGCACCAGACGCGGCACGGGGCGGCCGTCGAGGAAGGCCTCCAGGACGGCGTCACCGATGCCGCCCTCCTCGCGGTGGTCCTCGACCGTGAGCAGGCAGCCGGTCTCCTCGGCCGCCTGCCGCAGCGTGCGGCGGTCGACGGGCTTGACCGAGTAGAGGTCGATCACCCGGACCGGGATGCCCTGCCCGTCCAGCGTCTCGGCGGCGGACAGTGCCTCGTGGAGGGTGACGCCCGCCGCGACGATCGTCAGCCGGTCCCTGTCGGAGAAGCGCAGGACCTTGCTGCCGCCGACCGGGAACTCCTCGTCCGGGCCGTAGATCACGGGGCTCGCGCCGCGCGAGGTGCGCAGATAGCGGACGCCGTCCAGACCCGCGGCCGCCGCGACGAGCTTGGCGGTCTGGTTGGCGTCGCACGGGTACAGCACGGTCGAGCCGTACACCGACCGGAACATCGCCAGGTCCTCCAGGCCCATCTGGGAGGGCCCGTCCTGCCCGATCGAGACACCCGCGTGCGAGCCGTTCAGGACGATGCCGGAGCCGCTGATCGAGGCCATGCGCACGAAGTCGAACGCGCGCGTGAGGAAGGCGGCGAACGTCGAGGCGTACGGCACCCAGCCGCGTGCCGCGAGCCCCACCGCGGCCGCTACCATCTGCTGTTCGGCGATGTAGCACTCGAAGTAGCGGTCGGGGTGCTCCTTGGCGAAGAACTCGCCGCGGGTGGAGTCGCCGACCTCGCCGTCGAGGGCCACGACGTCGCCGCGGGCGGTGCCCAGCGCGGCGAGCGCCTTGCCGTAGGCGTCGCGGGTGGCGACGCCCCCTTCGTGGTCTCCCGTCTCGAAGCGCGGCAGTTCCAGCTGCCCGGTGCGTACGGAGTGCAGCATGCGGGCGTCCGGCGGCTCCTGCACCCGGACGCGCAGGTCGCGCGGACCGCCGAGTTCGGCGATCGCCTCGTCGGCGTGGGGCAGCGGCTTGCCGTGCAGTCCCTCGCGGTCCTCGACGGACGCGACGCCCTTGCCCTTGAGCGTGCGGGCGAGGATCATGGTCGGCTGCCCCTTCGTCGACTCTGCCTCGCCGAACGCCCGATCGATCGCGTCGACGTCGTGGCCGTCGATCTCCACGGTGTGCCAGCCGAAGGCCTGGAAGCGGCGCGCGTACGCGTCGAGGTCGTGGCCGTGCCGGGTCGGGCCGCGCTGGCCGAGCCGGTTGACGTCGACGATCGCGGTCAGGTTGTCCAGGTGCTCGTAGCTCGCGTGCTCGGCGGCCTCCCACACGGACCCTTCGGCCAGCTCGCTGTCGCCGCACAGCACCCACACGCGGTAGTCGGTGCGGTCGAGCCGCTTGCCGGCCAGCGCGATACCGACACCCACGGGCAGGCCCTGTCCGAGCGATCCGGTGGCGGTCTCGAGCCACGGCAGCTGTCGCGGGGTCGGGTGGCCTTCGAGACGGCTGCCCATCTTGCGGAAGGTGAGCAGCTCGGCCTCGTCGATGGCGCCGGCCGCCTTGTAGGCCGCGTACAGCAGGGGTGAGGCATGTCCCTTGGAGAGGACGAAGCGGTCGTTGGCGGGGTGTGCGGGGCGGTCGAAGTCGTAGCGGAGGTGGTGGGCGAGCAGTACGGCCACCAGGTCCGCGGCGGACATCGAGGACGTCGGGTGCCCGGAGCCCGCGGCGTCGGCCGCGCGCACGCTGTCCACGCGCAACTGCTGTGCCAGTTCGACGAGTTCACGGGTGTTCATGAGTCTCCTTCCGCGGGGCTCTCGAGGGCATGAAGAGGCGTACGAGGTCTCGCGTACCTCGCGTACGAGGCTTTCCGCGTCCCCCTGGCCAGGGGGCCCAAACGTCCGCCCGGTTCCTCGCCTCCGTCGCTCACGTCCGCCGCTGCGGCGCCTGAGGGCCGGCGTCCCCGCCCGGGCGCGGTACCGTGCCCCCGGTCACGTCCGGCGGAGCGGGCGGCACCGGCGGATACGGCATCCCGGTCGCGCCCGGGGGCGCGGCGGGCGGCATACCGGGCACACCCGCCGGATCCTCGGCATGCGGCAGGCCCGGCTGCGCGGGCTTCGGCCGGGCCGCACCGCGCAGCGCGTAGGCCACCGCGCCCAGGATCAGCGCGGTGATCAGCGCGGCGGCCCAGTCGGGCAGGACGAGCGCGAGGGCCAGTCCCACGGCGAGCGCGAGGGCCGCGCCCGCGTACAGGGCGACCGCGCCGGACGCGCCGTACAGCATGGCCGTACGGCGCTGCTTACGGGTCTGCTCGCGCAGTTCGTCCCGCACGGTCTCCCGCGCGACCTGCGCCAGCTCGTCGACCAGATGCTTGTCGAGATGCTCCAGGTGTTCCAGACTGTCCATGGCCGCCGGGTACCCGTGGCCCGCGACGTTACGCGGGCAACTAGGCTCACCCGCATGGAGATTCTGGGAGCCACGCTGCGCGTCTGCGTCGACGATCTCGAGACCTCGGTCCGCTTCTACGAACGGCTCGCCGGAGCCGAAGCCCTCCGCTTCGAGCGCGCGGGCGTCCAGGTGGCCGCGGTCGGCTGCTTCCTGTTGATGAGCGGGCCCGAGTCCGAGCTGGAGGTGCTGCGCAAGGTCGCGGCGACGATCGCCGTGGCGGACGTCGACGAGACCCACAAGGTCCTCGCCGAGCTGGGCGCCGACATCATCGCGGGCCCGATCGCCACACCGGTGGGCCGCAACCTGATCGTGCGGCATCCGGACGGCGCGGTGTACGAGTACGTGGACCGCCGCCGCCCGTAGGACCTCACCTCACCGCTCTCGCCCGGCGTCGCCTTCCCCGCGCCTCAGGGCGCGGATGGTCGCATGCGGAAGTCGTAGGGCGCCGGGAGCGGTGCGTCGCTCACCCGGGCCCACAGCCGGCCGAGGTCCTCGGCGCCCTCCCTCAGGTCGGCTACCTCGAAGCCCGCGGCGAAGACGGCGCGTGCCGCAGCGTGCCTTCCCTCCGCATAGAGGATTTCGGCCTCCAGCAGCCGGAACCGGCCGCGCGCCCGGGTCCGCGGGTGCAGCCGCTCCCACACGGCCCGCGCCGCCGCCGGCCGCCGTACGGCGAGCAGCGCCTCGACCGTCTCACGGCCGAGCGCGGTGGTGGCCGCCGTCCACGACTCGCCGTTGTCGCGCCGCTCGTGGCACAGGTCCTCGAAGGCGTCCGCGTACCGGTCGGCGGCCCGCTCGAGGTTGCCGCTCTCCCGGTCGGCGACCGCGAGGCAGCGCAGCAACGGCCAGACGGAAGGCGCGAGTTCGAGGGCCCGTTCCCAGCTGCGCACCGCCTGCGCCCGGTCGCCGGCGTGCCACTGGGCGACACCCAGGTGGTATTCGGTGAGCGGGGTAGCGGGCGCGGTCTCCAGCATGTCCCGCCACTGCGGGGCGACGAGCGTGCAGCCGGGCGGCCGTACCCGGCGTGGCTCGGGGAAGGACCCGGTGCGCAGCAGTTCACGCCACGGGGCCTGGGCGTCGCCGAGGGTGTGTTCGCCGAAGGGCGTGCCGGGCAGCTTCCAGTCGGCGCGCAGCACCTCGAGCGCGCCCCAGCCGGAGCCGGTGGCAAGGATCTCGCCGGGCTCGGTGTCGGCGTGCGGCCGCCACGCCTCGTAGGCGGCGTCGACGTCGGCGCGCGGGAGGACGGCTTCGAGCCGCTCCTCCGCCTCACACAGCACGTCGGCCCATTCCCCCTCCGGCGGTGCGGTCAGCGGCCCGTACGCCTCCAGCCACGACACCTCGCTCTCCGCCTCCAGGCGTACGTGCTCCAGCTGGGTACGGGCGAGCCCCGCCTGGATCTCGCAGTAGCCGCCGGTGCCCGGCTCGGTGAGCCATTCCTGCCAGCGCCGCCCGCCGGTCCCCGTGCCCCACACGAACAGCTTGCGGCCGCGCAGCACGTCGGTGGACGTCTGCACCAGCCCGTGCCCGTCGCCGTCGAGCGCGGCGATCCAGCGCCGCCGGCCGTCGGGCACCTCGTAGAAGTAGTCGGCGGCGAAGGTGCTGTTGAGCGGGTACGTGCGGTCGGTTCCGTCGTACGACGGGACAGGCACCCTGCGCAGCCGCCGCTCGTAGCCGAACTGCCACGCCTCCTCGGCGGGGGCGAGCACCCGGCGCTCCTCGGGCACGGCGATGTTGGACCACCAGTAGGTGGGCACGGGGTGCTGGTGCGGATTGCGGACGCGGACGCCGACGTAGAGGAAGTCGGAGCCCTCCGGCAGCCACAGGTCGACCTGGAAGGGCAGGTCGCGCAGCCGTTCCCACTCCCACAGGCGCAGCATGTCGCCGCCGTCGGGGGCGGAGACGCGGGCGGCGTGCAGGGGCGAGCAGGAGAGGGTGGTGTGGCCGGTCGCGCCGATGTTCCACTCGATGCCGCCGGAGTACCAGGCGCCGTTGAGGGCGAAGTCGGCCGGCTGGAACACCGGGTTGCGGTAGAGGAGTTCACGGCCGGTCGGCTTGTGGAGGAGGGACGCGATCCGGCCGCCGAGCGCGGGGAATACCGTGGCGCGCAGGCGGTCGTTCTCGATCACGAGGGCGTCGATGTCGCGGGGTTCGCGCGTCCGCCCGTACCCGTCCCGCACCCGCACGGGCAGCAGGCTGCGCAGTGGTGCGTGTCCCACCTGCCGGGCCATGTCCCTCGGGAGCTCCTCCCGGTCCCGGTCGTCGATGCGGTGGAGCTCATCGAGGGGGCTCAGCGGCGGGAGCGGGTTGTCCGGGCCCAGCTGTGCGGCGGGCATTGTCACTACGTCACGTCGGATCGTCGTCACGATCACCATGGAACCCGGCAACCGGTGCCCTGCCCAGGGGAGCTAACGGTCAGGATTACGCAAAGCCGCCCACGACGACCTCGGCGAGCGGCGTGGCGGGCCCTCCTGCTCTGCACGCGATATTTCGTATACGGTTCACCGTCGTCGGCGTAGAGTCGGGCGTCCAAAGGATTGCGTGAGGGAGCGGAACGGCACATGAGCGAGCAGCACACCTACCGGGTGATCGTCCGGGGAACCTGGGACGGACTCACCGACGAGGCCCGTGCCCGGCTGCTCGCCGAAGCCCCCGAGCACGGCATGGCGAGCATGCGGTTCTGCGAGGAGGGCTCCCTGTCGTACGAGCCGGTGCCGCTGAAGCACTTCTCGATGCGCTACGTCGTGGTGTCGGACGCGGCGGACGGCGAGGAGATGGCGGGCGCGATCGCGGAGGACCGCGCCGAGGCCGCCCTGCGGGGACTCGGCTACGGCTTCGGCGCGCTGAAGTCGACGGTCACGGACCTCGACACGATGAAGGTCAACCGGAAGCCCGCATCTCGGCGGTGACGGCCCAGCGTTCGTGGTCCCGCCAGGCACCGTCGATGTGGAGCATGTTGGGTGAGAAGCCCTCCAGGCGGAAGCCGCAGCTGCGGGCGAGGGCGACCGACGCGGTGTTGGCGGGCTGCATGTTGATCTCCAGCCGGTGCAGCCGCATCGGCCCGAACGCGTACCCCACCACGAGGTCCAGCGCCTCACGCATCAGTCCGCGCCCGACCGCGTGCGCGAAGGCGCCGTAGCCGAGGGCGCCGCTGAGGAAGGCGCCCTCGACGATGTTGTTGATGTTGACGAACCCGGCGATGGCGCCGCCCTCGTCCTTCTCGCAGACCAGGAACCCGGCCTTCGTCCGGTCCTCGATCAGCCGGCCCGCGTAGGCGGTGTACGCGTCGGCGGTGTCCGGCGGGAACAGCCACGGGTGGTGCAGGTCCTTGCTCTCCCGGACCCGGGCGGTGAACTCGGCACCGTCCTCGTAGGTGAAGTGACGTATACCCACGCGGGGGCCCTCGGCGAGGTAGCGGGATACGGTGTGCGGCATCCCTCCACCCTACGACGGCCCGTCACCCGCGCTTCCTGGAATACGCCCGTACAGGGCACCGATGGCCCCGGCGGCGAGCAGCGCCGTCCGCAGCGGACGGGCCGGCCCGGCCGCTCAGCTCAGCGCGGGCTCGTCGAGCGTCAACGTGCCGGTGTCCGTGTCGAGTTCGGCGGTCACCCCGAAGGGAACCGTCAGCGCCCCTTCGCCGTGGCCGAATCCGAGCTCCTCCACGACGGGGACGCCCAGGCCGCCGAGGCGGTCGGCGAGGACGGCGCGCACCTCGTCGTACGGACCACAGCCGGCCCAGGACCCCAGCGCGATCCCGGCGACGCCGTCGAGCCAGCCCGTGCGCAGGAGCTGGGTCAGCATCCGGTCGATCCGGTACGCCCGCTCGCCGACGTCCTCGAGCATCAGCAGCCCACCCCTGGCGCCCGGGTGGGCATGGGGGGTGCCGAGGTCGGAGGCGAGCATGCTCAGACAGCCGCCGAGGGTGACGCCGCGCGCCCGCCCGGGGGTGAGCGCACCGCCGCCCGAGGTGAGGGTGCGGACCGTCTCGGGCGCGAACAGTGTGGCCCGCAGGTGCTCCTGGGCCCGCGCGCTCTTGATGAAGTCCACGCCGGCGGCCGCGGGCCCGTGCAACGTGACCAGGTCGAGGCGGGTGGCGAAGGCCTGGTGCAGCACGGTGATGTCACTGAAGCCGACGAACACCTTCGGTCCGGCCGCCCGCATCGCCGTCCAGTCGAGCAGGTCGACCATCCGCTGGGCCCCGTACCCGCCCCGCGCGCACAGCACGGCGTCGACCGACGGATCGCACCAGGCGTTCTGGAGGTCGGCGGCTCGGTCCACGTCCGCGCCGGCGAGGTAGTCCAGCTCGCCGTGCCGGTCGAGCACATGAGGTGCGGCCACCGGGTCGAGGTCCCAGCCACGCAGCACATCGAGGCCGGCCTGAAGCCGCTCCTCCGCCACGGGCCCGCTGGGCGCCACGACGGTCACCCGGGCGCCGGGGGCGAGCCGGGGCGGTCGCAGGAGTTGCTTCACTTGACGAGCTCCAAGGTCGCAATGCCGGGCGGGTTCAGCGCGAACACCTGCGCGTACAGGGAGAGTTCGGACTCCAGGACGCGCACCATGGTCTCGGCGCGCCGGAACCCGTGCCCCTCCCCCTCGAAGGCGATGTACGCGTGCGGCACCCCCCTGCCCCGCATCCGGGCGAGGAACCGTTCGCACTGCGCGGGCGGGCAGATCACGTCGTCCAGGCCCTGGAGAAGCAGGAAGGGCGCGGTGACCCGGTCGGCGTGCTCCACCGGCGAGCGCTGCGCGTACCGGGCGGGTACCTCGGCGAGCGGCCCGACCAGGCTCTCCAGGTACTGCGACTCGAAGTCGTGGGTCTCCCCGGTGGCCCAGCCGGCAAGGTCGAGGATGGGATAGATGATCGTGCCGCAGGCGTAGACGTCGGTGCTGGTGAGGGAGGCGGCGGTGGTCCAGCCGCCGGCGCTGCCGCCACGGATGGCGAGCCGGTCGCGGTCGGCGGTGCCCTCGTCGGCGAGGGCGAGCGCGACGGCCGCGCAGTCCTCGACGTCGACGACGCCCCACTGCTCGCGCAGCCGGTTGCGGTACTCCCGGCCGTACCCGGTCGAGCCGCCGTAGTTGACCTCGGCGACGCCGATGCCGCGCGAGGTGAAGTAGGCGATCTCCAGGTCGAGCACGAGCGGCGCGTGCCCGGTGGGCCCGCCGTGCGCCCAGACGACGTACGGCGGCAGTTCGGCGGCGGGTGCGGCGTACCCCGGGTGGTGCGGCGGGTAGATGTGCGCGTGGATGTCGCGTCCGTCGGGGCCGGTGAAGGTACGGATCAGCGGCTCGGGGTAGTGGGCCGGGTCCACGGCGTCGGTGTGGGGGGAGCCGACGACCCTGGCCCGGCCGGTTCGGGTGTCCAGCTCGACGATCTCGTAGGCGCTGCGCGGGCTGGCGCCGACGGCCACGACCCGCTCGCCGTGCACCGCCAGCGTGGGCGCGAACTCGGTCCAGGGGCCGGCCGCGTCGACGACCTCGCCGGTCTCGGGATCGAGTATCCCGAGTGCGGTCGCGCCACGGCCGTGCACGACGGCGACCAGTCCGCTCTCCAGCGGGGCGAACCAGCGGTGCCCGAGCTTCCACAGGGGGCCGCCGAACTCCTCCTCGCGGGGGCAGAGGGGCTCGCCGTCCTGGTACAGGTTCCACCAGCCCATACGGTCGCTTGCATACAGTAGACAGCCGTCGGTCGACCAGTCGACCTGCGCGATGGACTCCTCCGGCCCGCCGGCCACCGTCCGGGCCTCCCGGAAGGTGCCGTCGTCGCCGACCTCCGCCACTACCAGCTCCGTGCCGTCCCACGGCATCCGCGGATGGTCCCAGGCGAGCCAGGCGGCCCGCCGCCCGTCGGGCGAGAGCCGCGGCCCGGTCACGAACCGGTGCCGGTCGTCGCCGAGTTCACGTACGGCGTCCCGGTCCTGCGCGGCCGAGCCGTCCAGCGGTACGGCGGCCAGGACCCGGCGGACGTCGGTGGGCCCGTCGCCGGTGAACTCCTCCAGCACGCACCACACCTCCCCGCGGTCCAGGCGCAGTTGCGGCTCCGCCCAGCGCAGTCCGCCGCCCACCGGGGAGACCGGGGTGAGCGGGCGCGGCTCGCCGCCGGGCTCGAACCGGTACAGCCGCTGGTCGGCGAAGTTCACGAACACCACGAGCGGCTCGCCGTCCCGCAGGACTCCGGCCCAGGGCTGTCCGCCGTACTCGATGACGCGGCTGCGCACGTTCCACGGCGCGGGCAGCACGGACTCCTCGGTGCCGTCGGCGCGCCGTCGGACCAGGGTGCGCCGACCACCCTCGGCGGGCCGTGGCGCCGTCCACCACACCTCGTCGCCGACGAAGCCGACGTACTCGGGGTGCCCGTCATGGGCAGCGGCGAGAGCCGCGTCGATGGGCGAGGGCCAGGAACCGTAGGCCAGGGTCTGCACGTTCTCCCCCACTCGCCTAGGCCGTCCGCAGGAAACGGTCGAGGACGCGGACACCGAAGTGCAACGCCTCCACGGGGACACGCTCGTCGACCCCGTGGAAGAGGGCCTGGTAGTCGAGGCCCTCCGGCAGCTTCAGCGGCGCGAACCCGTAGCCGGTGATGCCGAGCCGCGAGAACTGCTTGGCGTCCGTGCCGCCCGACATGCAGTACGGCACCACGTGCCCCTCGGGCGCGAACTCCTTGACCGCGGCGCTCATTTGCGCGAACGTCGGCGAGTCCACCGGCGCCTGCAGGGCGACCTCACGATGGTGGAACTCCCACTCCACGTCCGGCCCGGTCAGCCGGTCGAGGGTGGTGCGGAACTCCTCCTCGCCGCCGGGCAGATAGCGTCCGTCGACGTACGCGACGGCCTCCCCCGGGATCACGTTGACCTTGTAACCGGCGTCCAGCATCGTCGGGTTGGCGCTGTTGCGGACGGTCGCCTCGACGAGCTTGGCGGCGGGGCCGAGCTTCTCCAGCAGCGCGTCCACGTCGGACAGGTCGGCGTCGACGCCGTACAGGGCGGCGAGTTCGGTGAGGGCCGCGCGCACGGTCGGGGTGAGCCGCAGCGGCCACTCGTGCTCGCCGATGCGGGTGATCGCGGCGGACAGCCGCGTCACCGCGTTCTCACGGTTGACCTTGGAGCCGTGCCCGGCCCGCCCGCGCGCGGTGAGCTTCAGCCAGCCCGTGCCACGCTCACCGGCGGCGATGGGATAGATCTGCCGCCCACCGCCGTCGTGGAAGGTGAACGCACCCGACTCGCTGACGCCCTCCGTGCACCCCTCGAACAGCCCGGGGTGCCGGTCGGCGAGAAAGCCCGAACCGTCCTCGGCGCTGGCCTCCTCGTCCGCGGTGAACGCCACGACGATGTCCCGCCGGGGCCGCACGCCGTTGCGCGCCCAGTCCCGCACCACGGCGAGGATCATCGCGTCCATGTTCTTCATGTCGACGGCGCCACGCCCCCACACGACCCCGTCGCGCACCTCGCCGGAGAACGGATGCACACTCCAGTCCTCGGCCTGCGCCGGCACCACATCCAGATGACCGTGGACGAGCAGCGCGTCCGCCGACGGATCGGTGCCCTCGATACGGGCGACGACGTTGGTCCGCCCCGGGGTCCGCTCCAGCAGCACGGGCTCGAGCCCCGCCCCGGCCAACTGCTCGGCGGCGTACTCGGCGGCGGGCCGCTCCCGGCAGTCCCCGCCACCCCGGTTGGTGGTGTCGATCCGGATCAGGTCGGACGTGAACCGGACGACCTCGTCCAGTGCCTGCTCGTCAGCCATACTGCTCCTCCACCGCAGCCGAGACGATCGTGGTGACCGCCTTGAAGCTGCGGATCCCCTCGTACATGGTGTCGCTGGTGTACGCGACCTTCCGCTCCCCGATCCGGTCCACGCCCGGCACCACGGTGGCCGCCATCGCCAGGTGCTCGGCGTCGAACTCCAGGGCGATCGTGAACGGGCCCCCGACCACCGGCTCGTGGCGCACCGCCAGCGCGGCTGCCTCCTTGGCCGCCGCCCGGATGTCGGCGGCGGTCCTGGCCGGCGTACGGCACACGGCCGCGTACCGCGACACATGGTCCTTGACCGCGACCTTCAGCGCCTCCGGCGCGTACCCCAGCGCATCCTCGCAGGCCACGTCGTCGCCGGTGACGAGGATGACGGGCACCCCGTACTCGGCGACCACATGCGCGTTGAGCAGCCCCTCGCTGGCCCGTACGTCGTTCACCCACACCCCGGTGATCGAGTTCGCGAGGTAGGTGTGCGCCAGGACTCCCTCGGCGCCGGCGCCCGCGTGGTAGCCGACGAACGCGATGCCGTCGACGTCGCCGTGCTGCACGCCCTCCACCATGGACAGCGCCTTGTGCCGCCCGGTGAGCATCTGCGCCCGCTCGTCGAGCCGCTCCAGCAGCAGATTGCGCATGCTCCAGTGGGCCTCGTTGATGAGCACCTCGTCGGCACCCCCGTCGAAGAAGCCGAGCACGGCGGCGTTCACGTCCGAGGTGAACATCGACCGGCACCGCTCCCACTGCGGAGTCCCCGGCAGCACGTCGGCCGGCCAGGTGACGCCGGTGGCACCCTCCATGTCGGCGCTGATCAGGATCTTCATGGTGCGCCACGTTACGCGTCGACGGGAGAACCGGCCAGGACCCGCCGTCTCCGTCGGCGGCCCAAAGCCGGGTCCCCAGGTTTGGCGCGTCCCACCAGGCCCTCCGGCACACCGCGAACGGGGAACGCGAGCGATGACCGAACACCTACTGGCGGCGGAGCAACTGGAGGCGGACCGGGCCCACTTGCGGGCCGTGCCTACCGGATGCCGGGCTCGCCGAGTGAGGCCGAGGACGCCGTGCAGGAGGCATGGCTGCGGGCCGGTCGCGCCGATGTCGGCGATGTGGGGAACGTCACGGGCCGGCTGACCACGGTCGTGGGGCGGATCTGCCTCGACACGCTGCGCTCACGGCGGGCCCGGCGCGAGGAACCCCTCGACGTCCAGGTGACCGACCCGGCACTCGGGCCGCGGGACGGCGGCGACCCGGAGGAGGAGGCGCTGCCGGCCGACTCGGTCGGGGTCGCGCTGCCGGTGGTGCTCGACACGCCGGCACCGGCCGAGCGCTGGCGTTCGTCCTGCACGACATGTTCGCGGTGCCCTTCGACGCGATCGGCCCGCTGATCGAGCGCACCTCGGCCGGCACGCGGCAACCGACGAGCCGGGCGCGGCGCGGGTCAAGGGCGCCGCGCCGGCCGCCACACCCGACCTGACGGGGCAGCGGGCGGTCGTGGACGCGTTCCTGGCCGCCACCCGGGCCGCCACCCGGGCCGGCGACTTCGACGCGCTGGTCTCGCTGCTCGCTCTTCTCGGCGGCGTCGAGCAGCCGGTACGCCGCCTGCCCCGCGAGGTCGGCGTGCCGGGCGTGGTCCAGGGCCGCGGCGGCAGGGCGGCGCCCATGACGTGCGGGAAGCGGTCGGCGAGGAAGCGGGTCCGGGTTTCACCGCGGCGCTCCGGCGGGCGGGCCCGCCCGCCCCCCTTGCGCCGGGTCAGTCCTCGTGGCCCAGCTGGAGGTCCCGTTCCGTGCGTCCACCGCCCGCCACTTGCAGCACGGTGGCCACAGGGGGATACCCGGCAGCGATCACGGTGTACTCGCCGGAGGACAGGTCCACGAACCGGAACGTTCCGTCAGGTCCGGTGGTGAGCGTGTCGACGACGTTGCCCGCCGCGTCGAGCAGGGTCACGCGCGCGTCCTCGACGGCCCGCCCGCCGCCGGCCCGCACGGTGCCGCGCAGGACTGCGCCGCCCGCGAGTTCGACGTCCTGCCGGGTCTCCCGGGAGGCCTGGACCGTGACGGGGAGCGCGGCCGGGCGGAAGGCGGGCGCGCTCGCGGCGAGGGTGTACTCGCCGGCCACCAGCTCGGTGATCACGTAGCCGCCCTCGCGCGCGCTGCGGGTGCTGGCCACGACCTCGCCATGGACGTTGGTGAGGGTGACGGTGGCGTCCCGCACGGGCGTGCCGTCGGCGGTCAGTACGGCGCCCGCGAGGCGTCCGGCGCCGCCGAGGACGACATCCAGCTCGACGGGGCGCTCACCGACGGTCACGGAGACGGCCTGGGGCTGGTGTCCGCCCGCGGCGGCGATCAGGACGTACGCCCCGGATCCCGGCGTCGAGAGCGCGTACCGCCCGTCCTCGCCGCTCGCGCCCCGGCCGATCTGCGCTCCGACGGCGTCGATGAGGGTGAGGGCAGCGCGGGGCACGACGGTCCCGTCGGGGTGCTGCACCGTGCCGCAGACGGGGATTCCCGCGGCGTACGGCGAACGGGCCTGCGGAACGGTGGCGTGCGCGTGCGCGGACTCCTGTGTCGCGGCGGCGGGGGTGTTGTGGGACACCAGTGGTTTCTCCTTGAGGAAGAAGGCGATGAACAGGCCGAGGACGAGCACCGGCACGAGGTAGAGGAAGATCCGCGGCATGGCGTCGGCGTAGGCCCTGATGTAGGCGTCGCGCAGCGCCGGGGGCAGCGCGTGGACGAGCTGCGGGGTGAGGGACTCCGGATCGGGGAGGCGGGCGCCCGCGCGCGCGGGGAGGCGTTCTTCGAGGGCGTCGGAGAGCCGGCCGGCGAAGAGGGTGCCGAAGATCGCGGCGCCCACGCTGCCGCCGATCTGCCGGAAGTAGTTGTTGGCGCTGGTGGCGGTGCCGAGGTCGGTGGGGCGCACGGAGTTCTGCACGGCGAGGACCAGGACCGGCATCACCATGCCGATGCCGGCGCCGAGGACGGCCATCCAGATGCTGTAGTGCAGCCGGGGCGTGTCGACCTCGAGCCGGGACAGCAGCCACATGCCGACGGCGGACAGCGCGCCGCCCAGGACGGGGTAGATCTTGTAGTGGCCGGTGTGGCTGATGAGCTGCCCGGAGACGATGGAGGCGCCGACGATGCCGCCCATCATGGGCAGCATCAGCAGCCCGGACTCAGTGGCGCTCGCTCCGTCGACCATCTGGAGGAAGGTCGGCAGGTAGCTCGCGGCGCCGAACAGCGCGACACCGACGACCAGGCCCACCAGACCCGTGACGTTGAAGACGGCGTCCCGGAACAGCCTGAGCGGGATGAGGGGTTCGGCGGCGTGGTGCTCGGCGACGAGGAAGAGGACGGTGGTGACGACCGCTCCGGCGCCGAGGCCGAGGATGACGCGTGAGTCCCAGGCGTATTCGGTGCCGCCCCAACTGGTCAGCAGGACCAGGCAGGTGGAGGCGGCGGCGAGCAGCAGGGCGCCGAGGACGTCGAGGCGCGGCTTGACGTCGGGCTTCGGCAGCTTGAGTACGACGGTGACGACGGCGAGGGTCACCAGACCGAAGGGCACGTTGAAGTAGAAGCACCACCGCCAGGACAGGTGGTCCGTGAAGTAACCACCCAACAGCGGGCCCGCCACGGAGGCCAGGCCGAAGGCCGCTCCGATCAGGCCCATGAACCGGCCGCGCTGCCGTGGCGGCACGATGTCGGCGATGATCGCCTGCACGCCGATCATGAGCCCGCCGGCGCCGACGCCCTGCACGGCGCGGAAGGCGATCAGCTGGTCCATGGTCTGCGCGCGACCGGCGAGCGCGGAGCCGACGAGGAAGACGACGATCGCGAACTGGAAGACGCCCTTGCGGCCGAGGAGGTCGCCGAGCTTGCCGTAGACCGGAAGTCCGATCGTGGAGGTGAGCAGATAGGCGGTGATCGCCCAGGACATCCTGTCCAGTCCGTGCAGCTCGCCGACGATCTTCGGGAGCGCGGTGGCCACGATCATCTGGTCCAGGGCGGCCAGGAGCAGCGCGAGCATCAGCCCGGAGAAGACCAACCGGATCCGGCGCGGGGCCAGTTCCGCGGTTGCGGCCGGCTCGGGAGCGGGGGCGTCCGGGGGCGCCGTCGTCGGCTCGCCCTTCACCAGAGTGATCCCGCCCACGTACCGCTCCCCTCGTCACGCCTGCCACACAATTCCCGCTTAAAGCGACAACTGCGAGCAAGCGCGACGAGTTACGGCACAACCGCGCGCAATATGGAGATCCACTCGAACCGGTGAGGGGACCAACGCCCCATCAGGACCGGCCCTTTGGGCCGGGAAATCCTACTTCTCGACCTCGGACGCGAGCTTGGCGAGGATCGCGTCGTAGATCCGGCCGAGACCCTTGGGGGCGAAGGTCTTCTCGAAGAAGCCACCGATGCCGCCGGCGCCCTTCCAGGTGGTGGTCACGACGACGCGGGAGGATCCCTCACCGGCCGGGGTGACGCGCCAGGTGGTGACCATGGAGGAGTTGCGGTCCTTCTCGACGAGCTCGCCGTCGGTCGGCTCACTGACCTCCAGCAGGCAGTCGCGCACGCGCTTGCTGGTGGCCTGGAGCTTCCAGTGGACGAGGGTGCCCTCGCCGTCGCCGCCCTCGCGCACCTCGTACTCGCTGAAGTGCTCGGGCAGGAGCTTCACACGCGTGCCGCTGTAGTCGGCGAGGGCGTCGAACACCTTCTCCGCGTCCGCCGCGACGACCCGCTCCGTAGTGGCCTCGACCTGCGCCATGGACTTCCTCCAGCACCTGAGTTCTCGGGGTTGGAGCAAGCCAACCACCCCTCTCCCCGGCCACCCAAATCGGGGTCTCGGAAGTGATCGAACAGGGTGCACGACCCGATCGGGATCGGTGCCCGCACGATCATGGGAACACATGTTCTAATCTGGGGACAGTGCTACCGAGGAGGTGTCATGCGCTGGGAGAACCTCGCAGCGGAGTCCGGCCACGAGCGCGCGGCCGATACCGCGCTGTTCGGCGCGGACGCGGTGACCACCCGTACGTTCGACACCCCGGAGTTCGCGGGGATCACCTTCCACGAGATCCGGGCCCGCTCGATCATCAACCGGGTGCCGGGCGCCTCGCGCATGCCCTTCGAGTGGACGGTCAACCCCTACCGGGGCTGCACGCACGCGTGCGTGTACTGCTTCGCCCGCAAGACGCACAGTTACCTGGACCTCGACACGGGCCTCGGTTTCGACAGCCAGATCGTGGTCAAGGTCAACGCTCCGGAGCTGCTGCGCCGCCAGCTCGCCTCGCGCCGCTGGCAGGGCGAGCACATCGCGATGGGCACGAACGTCGACTGCTACCAGCGCGCGGAGGGTCGCTACCAGCTGATGCCGGGCATCCTGACCGCCCTGCGCGACCGCGCGAACCCCTTCTCGATCCTGACGAAGGGCACGCTGATCCTGCGCGACCTCGACCTGCTGACCCAGGCCGCGCAGGTGACGGACGTCGGCATCTCCGTCTCCGTCGGTTTCACCGACCCCGGGCTGTGGCGCACCGTGGAGCCCGGCACCCCGACCCCGGAGCGCCGCCTGGACGTCGTACGGACCCTGACCGACCAGGGCATCGGCTGCGGTGTGCTGATGGCGCCGGTGATCCCCTTCCTGAGCGACCACCCGGCCCAACTGCGGGCCACCGTGCGGGCGATCGCGGCCTCGGGGGCCACGTCCGTCACTCCCCTGGTCCTGCACCTGCGCCCGGGTGCCCGCGAGTGGTTCATGGCCTGGCTGGGGCAGCACCATCCGCAGCTGGTGCGCCGTTACGAGCGGCTGTACGCGGAGGGCGCCTACGCACCGAAGTGGTATCAGCGCCGGGTCACCCGTCAGGTCCACGAACTGGCCCAGGAGTACGGCATCGGCCCCGCGCGCGCGGGAGCGAACCGGCGGATCCAGCCCCCTGAACCCGAACAGGCGCCGATGTCCGAACCGACCCAACTCTCGCTGATCTGAGAGCGTTCGAGCGCATCCGGCGCGCAATTGGGTCAAGTAATGCCAGAACGCGTCCTTCCGGGCGCGCTTTCCGGGACGATGCGGCGGGGACCGTGAACCTCTCGGTCCGACCCCCTCCGTCCTGGGAGGACTGCATGAGGAAACGCGCAGCCGTGCTGTGCGCGGCCGCCGCCGTCGTGGCCGGAACGCTCACGGCCGTGCCCGCCGACGCGAGCCCGTCGTGGACCGCGGACACCGCCCCCGCCGCCAAGGTCACCTGGAAGAAGTGCGGCACCACCGACTATCCGAAACTCCAGTGCGCGTCCCTCGAGGTGCCGCTCGATCACGCGAACCCGCGCGGGCAGCAGGTCACGCTCGCGCTGTCCCGGGTCCCGCACACCGCGACCAAGTACCAGGGTCCCCTGCTGGTCAACCCAGGTGGCCCGGGCGGCAGCGGTCTGACCCTCGCCGGCTTCGTCGCGTCCTCGCTGCCCGAGGCGGTGGCGGCGCAGTACGACGTGATCGGCTTCGATCCGCGCGGAGTGGGCGCGAGCAAACCCGCGCTGGACTGCGAGCCGGGCCACTTCGAACCGGTGCGCCCGGACTCGGTGCCGAGCACGCCGGCCGTCGAGAAGGCCGGCCTGGCGCGCGCCAAGGCGTTCGCCGACGCCTGCGGCAAGAAGTACGCGCGCGTGCTGCCGTACATCGACACGGTCAGCGCCGCACAGGACATGGACTCGATCCGGCAGGCACTCGGCGCGAAGAAGGTCAACTACCTCGGCTACTCGTACGGCACCTACCTCGGCGCGGTGTACGCCAAGCTCTTCCCGCAGCACGTCCGCCGCCTGGTCCTCGACTCCATCGTCGACCCCACCGGCGTCTGGTACGACGCCAACCTCGGGCAGGACCGTGCCTTCGACAACCGTCACCGGGCGCTGATGAGCTGGATCGCCGAGTACAACGCGACGTACGAGCTCGGCACCGACCCGGCGGAGGTCGAGGCCAAGTGGTACGCGATGCGGGCGGCGCTGGCCAAGAAGCCGGCCGGCGGCAAGGTGGGGGCCTCGGAGCTGGAGGACACCTTCATGCCCGGCGGCTACTACAACGGCTACTGGCCGTACCTCGCCGAGGCGTTCTCGGCATACGTGACGAAGAAGGACGCCGAGCCACTGGTCGAGGCGTACGAGAACTTCGCCGCGGTCGACGCCTCCGGCGACAACGGCTACAGCGTCTACACCTCGGTGCAGTGCCGTGACAGCTCCTGGCCGCGCGACTGGAACCAGTGGCGCAAGGACAACTGGGCGGCGTACGAGGAGGCGCCGTTCATGACGTGGAGCAACGCCTGGTACAACGCGCCGTGTGCCTTCTGGCCGACGGACTCGAAGCGGCCGGTGAACCTCGCCAACGGCAAACTGCCGCCGACCCTGCTCTTCCAGGCGACGAACGACGCGGCCACCCCCTACCAGGGCGGCGCGACGGTCCACCGTCTCCTGGCCCACTCCAGCCTGGTGGTGGAGCAGGGCGGCGGGAACCACGGCATCGCGCTGAGCGGGAACACCTGCCTGGACAAGTACCTGGCGGCCTACCTGACCGACGGCACGGTGCCGCGCGGCCGGGGCGAGGCCGACGCGGTGTGCCGGACCCTGCCCGATCCCAAGCCGCTGACCTCGAAGGTGGCGTCCACGTCGGCACCCGGCTCGACCCTGCACGCTCTGCTCGGCTTCCACGGCTGAGGCCACGACCGGGACCCGTCGGAGGCGCTGTCAGTCCCATGGTTCACGATGGACGCATGAGTGAGCCGACCAGGATCGCCGCCCCCGACGGGGTCGCCCCCGCCGCGCAGTACAGCCACGTCGTCACGGCCACCGGCCGCCTCGTCGCGGTCTCGGGCCAGGTCGCCGTCGACGAGGACGGCAGTATCGTCGGCGAGGGCGACCCGGCGGTCCAGGCCCACCAGGTCTTCCGGAACCTGGAGCGCTGTCTGACCGCCGCCGGAGCGACCTTCGACGACGTCGTCAAACTCACCTACTTCGTCACGGACATGGCGCACATGCCCGCGATCCGCGCGGCCCGCGCCGCGCACATACCCGACGACCGGCTTCCGGCCGCCTCGGCCGTGCAGGTGGCCGCGCTGGTCCGCCCGGAGTTCCTGATGGAGATCGAGGCGTTCGCGGTGGTGGGCGCATGACCGGCCTCGTCGTCCGGGACATGACGCTCGCCGACTGCGGCCGTGTGTCCGAGATCCGCATCCGCGGCTGGCAGAGCGCTTACCAGGGCCTCATGCCGCAGTCGTACCTCGACGCCCTCAGCGTGGCGGAGGACACGGAGCGGCGCCGCACCTGGTTCACGCAGGGCGACGGCAGCGTGGTGAACCTGGTCGCCGAGCGGGCCGGCGAGGTCGTCGGCTGGGCCGCGCACGGAGCGTACCGGGACGGTGAAGTACGCACCGGGGACGCCGAGTTGTACGCGATCTACGTACACCCCGGGCATTACGGCGGCGGTATCGGTCAGGCGCTGCTGACGGCGTCGGTACGACAGCGGACGGCCACCGGGCACGCGCGCATGTTCCTGTGGGTGCTCAGGGAGAACACCGACGCCCGGCGCTTCTACGAGCGGGCGGGCTTCCGGGCGGACGGCGCCGAGGAGCCGTTCGAGGTGGGCGGCGTGGAGGTGCCCGAGGTGCGGTACGCCAAGGAGTTGGCCGGCTGACGGGTCGTTTCCCTCTCGGTTCGCCTCGGGTCGGGTCACCGCTGCCTCGGGATCCGCGCCAGCGCGTGCACCGCCGCCTCCGCGAGCGCCGGGTGCGCGACCGCCTCGTCGAGGACGGGTCTGGCGCGCGCGTCGCCCAGGGCGCCGAGCCCGTCCACGCAGGCGAGGGCCACGCGGCGGTACGGATCGTGCGGGCGCAACCGGCGTCGCAGCGTGGTGATGAGTGCCGGCACGGACTCGGGGGCGCGCAGCTCCACCAGGAGCCGGACCGGGTGCAGGGCGTAGGCCACGCGCAGTTCGTTGGTGGCGAGGGCGGCTGCCGCGCGGGCGGTGCGGGGGTCGCCGAGCCGGGCGAGGGCGTACGCGGCGGAGGCGCAGCGCTGGGGGTCCCGGTGGTTGAGCAGGAGGACGAGCGCCTCGAAGGCGCGCCGGTCGCCCGCCAGCCCCAGCCGGAACGCGGCCAGTTCCCTGGCCCACAGCGGCTGCCCGGGGGCGGTCAGCGCCTCGGCGAGTTCGTCGTGATCCCCGGTCGCCGTCAGCCGCTCGTGGTCGGCCGATCCGCCCGACTCCTTCCGTGAGCGCTCCGTGAGTGATCGCAACTCTTCGTCCATGGAGCCGAGATTAGGGCTGTCGCAAGGTTCTCGGGACCTACATCACAAACTCGGGGGCTGGCGCGCTCGTTACCCACGGGTTAAGCTCAGACGAGCGAGTTACCCACTCGCGTTCCTCCTCGTGCCGGCCTGGTGACGCAGCCGGCGCGAGAGCGGTCGGTTCGGTACCTCGTGTACCTCAGCAGGACCCGGCTCCGGGACAGGGCCGGTCGATTCCCACCGTTCGCTCCGAGGGCGTGTGCACGCCCGCGGCAGACGACGGCACCGGGCGTGTGCGCTCGCAGCCCGACAACACCCGCACTCCTCACGCATCCGGTGCGCCTTTTCGGCGCACCCGGGCGCGCTTCCAGTCGTCACCCTCTCTCCTGGAGTCCCGCGATGGCCACTCCCCTGTCCGACACCTCTCTGTCCCCGCTCAAGACCATTGCCGTGGTCGGTCTCGGCACCATGGGCACCGGCATCACCGAAGTCCTGGCCAAGGCCGGTCGCGAGGTCGTCGGCATCGACATCAGCGAGTCGCAGGCCGCGAAGTCCGTCGCCGCCCTGGAGGCCTCCACCGCCCGCGCCGTGGTGCGCGGCCGGCTGACCGACCAGGAGCGCGCGGACGTCCTCGCCCGTGTCCGTGTCTCCACCGACCTGCGAGCCGCGGCCGACGCCGACCTGGTCATCGAGGTGGCGCCGGAGTCGTACGAGATCAAGCACCAGATCTTCCGCGAGCTCGACGGCATCGTGCGCCCCGAGACGGTCCTCGCCACCGGCACCAACGCGCTGTCCGTCACGCGGCTGGCCGCCGACTCGGCCCGCCCCGAGCGAGTGCTCGGCCTGCACTTCTTCAACCCGGCCCCGGCGATGAAGCTGGTCGAGGTCGTCTCTTCCGTGCTGACCGCGCCGCAGGCCGTCGCGGCGGTCACGGACCTGGCGATCGAGCTCGGCAAGGAGCCCGTCGCGGTCGGCGACCGTCCCGGATTCGTCGCGGACGGGCTGCTGTTCGGCTACCTCAACCAGGCGGCCGCGATGTACGAGGCGAAGTACGCCTCCCGCGAGGACATCGACGCCGCGATGCGGCTCGGCTGCGGGCTGCCCATGGGCCCCCTCGCGCTGCTCGATCTCATCGGCGTCGACACCGCGCGCACGGTCCTGGAGGCCATGTACGCCGAGTCCCGCGACCGGCTGCACGCCCCCGCCCCGATCCTCAAGCAGCTCAGCGAGGCCGGTCTGACGGGCCGTAAGTCGGGCCGCGGCTTCTACACGTACGAGGCCCCCGGCAGCGCCACGGTCGTGCGCGACGCGCTGACGCCGCTGGACGGCGCCGCGCTCACTCCCGGCCGCCAGGTCCGCTCCGTCGGTGTCGCCGGCTCCGGCACGATGGCCTCCGGCATCGCCGAGGTCTTCGCGAAGGCCGGCTACGAGGTCGTCCTCGCCGCCCGCAGCGAGGAGAAGGCGCAGGCCGCCAAGGCCCGTATCGGCAAGTCGCTTTCGCGCTCCGTCGACCGGGGCCGCATGAGCGCCGAGGCCGCCGCGCAGACCCTGGACCGGATCACCCCGGCCGGGTCCTACGACGCCTTCGCGGGCGTCGACCTGGCCGTCGAGGCCGTCGCCGAGGACCTGGAGGTCAAGCAGCAGCTGTTCGCGACGCTGGACAAGGTCTGCAAGCCGGGCGCGGTCCTGGCCACCACCACGTCCTCGCTGCCGGTCGTCGCGTGCGCCCGCGCGACCTCGCGTCCGCAGGACGTGATCGGCATGCACTTCTTCAACCCGGCGCCGGCGATGAAGCTGGTCGAGGTCGTCCGTACGGTGCTGACGACGGATGACGTCCACTCGACGGTCCGTGAGGTCTGCGTCAAGATCAAGAAGCACGCGGTCGACTGCGGTGACCGAGCCGGCTTCATCGTGAACGCATTGCTTTTCCCCTATCTCAACAACGCGATCAAGATGGTGCAGGAGCACTATGCGTCTCTCGACGACATCGACGCGGCGATGAAGTTGGGCGGCGGCTACCCGATGGGCCCCTTCGAGCTCCTGGACGTCGTCGGTCTGGATGTCTCCCTGGCCATCGAGAAGGTCCTGCACCGCGAGTTCCGCGACCCTGGCCTGGCGCCGGCACCCCTCCTGGAGCACCTGGTGGCCGCGGGCTGCCTCGGCCGCAAGACGGGCCGGGGTTTCCGCGAATATGCCCGCCGCTGAGCGCCCAGGCGACTGGTTCCGGTCGGACACGGACTGGGGCGGACTGCTCGATCCGGGCGGGTTCGTCCCGGCCGACCGGCCCGGCCCTCCCCCGCCCGTGGCGGGTGGGGGAAACCCCGGACCTGCGCACCAAGCTGCGCACATGCAGTACGTTCGGGGCATGCCCCAGCCCGCCAAGTCCTCACGTACACCAGCCACGCCCGACGCACCGGAAAGTGCCGCAGGCAGTCGCGCCGCCGCCCAGCGGCTGAAAATGCGCCGCGAACTGGCGGCCGCCGCGATGGAGCTGTTCGCGACCAAGGGGTACGAGGCGACCACCGTCGACGAGATCGCGGCCGCGGCCGGGGTCGCGCGCCGCACGTTCTTCCGCCACTTCCGCTCCAAGGAAGAGGCGATCTTCCCGGACCACGACGACACCTTGGTCCGCGCCGAGGCGGTGCTCAACGCGGCGCCCGCGCACGAGCATCCACTCGACACGGTGTGCCGCGGCATCAAGGAAGTCATGCGGATGTACGCGGCCCGGCCGGAGATCTCGGTCGCCCGCTACAAGCTGACCCGCGAGGTGCCCACCCTGCGCGAGGCGGAGATCGCGTCGGTCGCGCGCTACGAGCGCCTGTTCACCCGTTACCTGCTCGGCCACTTCGACGAGCACGCGCACGACGACGACGCAAACGACGACCCGCTGCTCGCCGAGGTCGCCGCGTCCGCCGTGGTCACCGCCCACAACCACGTCCTGCGGCGCTGGCTGCGGGCAGGCGGCCAGGGCGACGTCGAGGCCCAGCTCGACCACGCCTTCTCGATCGTGCGAAAGACGTTCGGTACAGGCATCGGCGCCGGGCGCGGCTCGGCCCCCCAGTCGGCGACGGCCCCGGCCGCGGTCTCCCGCCAGGGAGAGGTCCTGGTGACGGTCGCCCGCACCGACGCCCCGCTGGACGAGGTCATGCGGACCATCGAGGAGGCGCTCCGCGAGCGCTGACCATCCATCGCCCCTGTGACGACGGCCACCCCATCGGGTGGCCGTTTTGGCATGTCAGAGCACCTTTTCGAGCAGATTTCAGAGCCCGTTCGATCGATCATCGCTCATTTGTTACGTAAAGATTTCATCTGAGAGGAAGTTCTGGCACTCGGTGCCTTGCGGGGTGACACGCCGTGCCATACGTTGGAGATGTCCGGGCGGCCGGCGTGCAGAGACCATTCGTACGTCGGCTGTCCCCGCAACCACCTGGTTCGCGCGCCCGGACGCCTGCGTCACAGGCACCCTCCCGCGCCACAAAGCGCTGCCGAAGCACCACCCCCGCCGAACCGACGGCAACCCTCACACCTCAGCAGCACCGCCGTAACCCTCAGCGCCCCGCCCTCAGGGCGCTCACCGCCGGAGGCAACACCGTGACCACTCAGGACATCCTGGACGCGATCCAGTCGCCGGAATCGACGCCGGCCGACTTCGCCGCTCTGCCCCTCCCCGAGTCGTACCGCGCGATCACCGTGCACAAGGACGAGACGGAACTGTTCGCCGGGCTCGAGACCCGCGACAAGGACCCGCGCAAGTCGCTGCACCTCGATGAGGTGCCCCTGCCCGAGCTGGGCCCGGGCGAGGCCCTGGTGGCCGTCATGGCCTCCTCGGTCAACTACAACTCCGTGTGGACCTCGATCTTCGAGCCGCTGTCGACGTTCGGCTTCCTGGAGCGCTACGGCAAGGTCTCCGAGCTCACCAAGCGCCACGACCTGCCGTACCACATCATCGGCTCCGACCTCGCGGGCGTCGTCCTGCGCACCGGTCCCGGCGTCAACGCCTGGCAGCCGGGCGACGAGGTCGTCGCGCACTGCCTGTCCGTCGAGCTGGAGTCGTCGGACGGCCACAACGACACGATGCTCGACCCCGAGCAGCGCATCTGGGGCTTCGAGACGAACTTCGGCGGTCTCGCCGAGATCGCGCTCGTCAAGTCCAACCAGCTGATGCCGAAGCCCGGTCACCTCAGCTGGGAGGAGGCCGCCGCTCCGGGCCTGGTCAACTCGACCGCGTACCGGCAGCTGGTCTCCCGCAACGGCGCCGGCATGAAGCAGGGCGACAACGTCCTGATCTGGGGCGCGAGCGGTGGACTCGGCTCGTACGCCACGCAGTTCGCGCTCGCCGGCGGCGCCAACCCCATCTGTGTCGTGTCCTCGCCGCAGAAGGCGGACATCTGCCGGGCGATGGGCGCCGAGGCGATCATCGACCGCAACGCCGAGGACTACAAGTTCTGGAAGGACGAGCACAACCAGGATCCGCGGGAGTGGAAGCGCTTCGGCAAGCGCATCCGCGAGCTCACCGGCGGCGAGGACGTCGACATCGTCTTCGAGCACCCCGGCCGTGAGACCTTCGGCGCCTCCGTCTACGTCACGCGCAAGGGCGGCACCATCGTCACCTGCGCGTCGACCTCGGGCTACAACCACGAGTACGACAACCGGTACCTGTGGATGTCGCTGAAGCGGATCATCGGCTCGCACTTCGCCAACTACCGCGAGGCCTGGGAGGCCAACCGGCTCATCGCGAAGGGCAAGATCCACCCGACGCTGTCGAAGGTCTACTCCCTGGAGGAGACCGGGCAGGCCGCCTACGACGTGCACCGCAACCTCCACCAGGGCAAGGTCGGCGTGCTGTGCCTGGCCCCCGAGGAGGGCCTGGGCGTGCGCGACCAGGAGCTGCGCGCCCAGCACATCGACGCCATCAACCGCTTCCGGAACATCTGAGGTCCATATGAGTGAGCGTCAGAAGGACCGGCCGTGGTTGATGCGCACCTACGCCGGTCACTCCACGGCGGAGGCGTCCAACGAGCTGTACCGGCGCAACCTCGCCAAGGGTCAGACCGGTCTGTCGGTCGCGTTCGACCTGCCGACGCAGACCGGCTACGACTCCGACCACATCCTCGCCCGCGGCGAGGTCGGCCGGGTCGGCGTGCCGATCGCGCACCTCGGTGACATGCGCCGGCTGTTCCAGGACATCCCCCTGGAGCAGATGAACACCTCGATGACCATCAACGCCACCGCCATGTGGCTGCTGGCGCTCTACCAGGTCGTCGCCGAGGAGCAGGGCGCGGACGTCACCAAGCTCCAGGGGACGACCCAGAACGACATCGTCAAGGAGTACCTGTCGCGGGGCACGCACGTGTTCCCGCCGGGGCCGTCGCTGCGCCTGACGACGGACATGATCTGCTACACGGTCAACAACATCCCCAAGTGGAACCCCATCAACATCTGCAGCTACCACCTGCAGGAGGCCGGGGCCACGCCGGTGCAGGAGATCGCGTACGCGATGTCCACCGCGATCGCCGTGCTGGACGCGGTGTTCGCGTCCGGTCAGATCGCCGAGGACCGCAAGGGTGACGTCGTCGCCCGCATCTCCTTCTTCGTGAACGCGGGCGTCCGCTTCGTCGAGGAGATGTGCAAGATGCGGGCGTTCGGCCGGATCTGGGACAAGATCACGCGCGAGCGCTACGGCATCGAGGACCCCAAGCAGCGCCGCTTCCGTTACGGCGTCCAGGTCAACTCCCTGGGCCTCACCGAGGCGCAGCCGGAGAACAACGTCCAGCGGATCGTGCTGGAGATGCTGGCCGTGACCCTCTCCAAGGACGCACGCGCGCGTGCCGTCCAGTTGCCGGCCTGGAACGAGGCCCTGGGCCTGCCCCGCCCCTGGGACCAGCAGTGGTCGCTGCGCATCCAGCAGGTGCTGGCGCACGAGAGCGACCTGCTGGAGTACGAGGACATCTTCGAGGGCTCGCACGTCATCGAGGCGAAGGTCGCGAAGCTCGTCGAGGAGTCCCTCGCGGAGATCGAGCGGATCCAGGAGATGGGCGGCGCGATGGCGGCCGTCGAGTCCGGCTACCTCAAGTCGCAGCTCGTCTCGTCGCACGCCGAGCGCCGGGGCCGTATCGAGTCCGGTCAGGAGAAGATCGTCGGCGTCAACATCTTCGAGACGACCGAGCCGAACCCGTTGACCGCCGATCTGGACACGGCGATCCAGACGGTCGACCCGGCCGTCGAGGCCCGCGTCATCGCCTCGCTCCAGCACTGGCGCGACACTCGCTACCAGCCGCCCTTCAACCACCCCCGGCCCTGCAAGGCGCTGGAGCGTCTGAAGGAGGCCGCCAAGGGCACGGGCAACCTCATGGAAGCCACCCTGGAGTGCGCCCGCGCGGGGGCCACGACCGGCGAGTGGGCGGGTGCGCTGCGGGAGGTGTTCGGGGAGTTCCGCGCCCCGACCGGTGTCTCGTCGGCGCCGGTGGCCGTCCCGGCCGAGGCGGGCTCGCCCATGGCCGAGGTCCGCCGCACGGTGGACGTCACCGCCCGCGACCTGGGTGTCGGCAAGCTCCGCTTCCTGGTCGGCAAGCCGGGCCTGGACGGGCACTCCAACGGTGCCGAGCAGATCGCCGTGCGGGCCCGTGACGCGGGCTTCGAGGTGGTCTACCAGGGCATCCGTCTGACGCCCGAGCAGATCGTGGACGCGGCCCTCGCCGAGGACGTGCACGCGGTCGGCCTGTCCATCCTCTCCGGCTCGCACGCTCAGCTGGTGCCGGACGTGCTGGAGCGGCTGCGTGTGGCCGGTGCCACAGATATACCGGTGATCGCCGGTGGCATCATCCCCAATGGTGACGCCGAGCAGCTCAGGGCCGCCGGAGTCGCCGCGGTCTTCACCCCGAAGGACTTCGACATCACCGGCATCATCGGCCGCATCGTCGACGAGATCCGGAAAGCGAACAAGCTCGACCCCCTGGAGGTCCCCGCATGACCACGCCCGTCAACCGTCTGCGTCCGCGACGCTCCTGTCTCGCGGTGCCGGGGAGCAACCCCCGCTTCCTGGAGAAGGCGCAGGGCCTCCCGGCCGACCAGGTCTTCCTGGACCTGGAGGACGCGTGCGCTCCGCTCGCCAAGCCCGAGGCGCGGCACACCATCGTCAAGTTCCTCAATGAGGGTGACTGGACCGGCAAGACGAGGGTCGTGCGCGTCAACGACTGGACGACCGAGTGGACGTATCGAGACGTCGTCACGGTTGTCGAGGGGGCCGGCCAGAATCTCGACTGCATCATGCTGCCGAAGGTGCAGACCGCCCAGCAGGTCGTCGCCCTCGACCTCCTGCTGACCCAGATCGAGAAGACGATGGGCTTCGAGGTCGGCAAGATCGGCATCGAGGCGCAGATCGAGAACGCCCAGGGTCTCAACAACGTCAACGAGATCGCGACGGCCTCCCAGCGCGTCGAGACGATCATCTTCGGCCCGGCCGACTTCATGGCGTCGATCAACATGAAGTCGCTGGTCGTGGGCGAGCAGCCGCCCGGCTACCCGGCGGACGCCTACCACTACATCCTGATGAAGATCCTTATGGCCGCCCGCGCCAACAACCTCCAGGCGATCGACGGCCCGTACCTCCAGATCCGCAACATCGACGGCTACCGCGAGGTCGCCCAGCGCGCCGCGGCGCTCGGCTTCGACGGCAAGTGGGTGCTGCACCCGGGCCAGGTCGAGGCGTCCAACGAGATCTTCTCGCCCTCCCAGGAGGACTACGACCACGCCGAGCTGATCCTGGACGCGTACGACTACTACACGTCCGAGGCGGGCGGCAAGAAGGGCTCCGCGATGCTCGGCGACGAGATGATCGACGAGGCCAGCCGCAAGATGGCCCTGGTCATCTCGGGCAAGGGCCGCGCGGCCGGCATGCAGCGCACCAGCACGTTCGAGATCCCGGAGGGCTGAGCGCCATGCAGTTCGGACGCACCTACGAGGAGTTCGAGGTCGGGGCGACGTACAAGCACTGGCCCGGGAAGACGGTCACGGAGTACGACGACCACCTGTTCTGCCTCCTCACCATGAACCACCACCCGCTCCACATGGACACCAACTATGCGGAGAAGACGACGGACTTCGGCAAGAACGTCGTCGTCGGGAACTACATCTACTCGTTGCTGCTCGGCATGTCCGTGCCGGACATCTCCGGCAAGGCGATCGCCAACCTCGAGATCGAGTCGCTCAAGCACGTGGCGCCGACCTTCCACGGCGACACGATCTACGGCCAGACGACCGTGCTCGACAAGTGGCCGTCCAAGTCGAAGAACGACCGGGGCATCGTCTACGTCGAGACCAAGGGCTACAAGCAGGACGGCACGCTCGTGTGCGTGTTCCGCCGCAAGGTGATGGTGCCGACCGAGACGTACATCAAGGAGCGCGGCGGCGAGCAGCCCGGCCGCCCCGAGCTCGAGCAGCAGGAGAAGTAGTCATGGCCCGTCTCGCCCAGACCGCCGGTCTGACCGACATCCAGCAGGAGATCCTCTCCACCGTCCGCGACTTCGTGGACAAGGAGATCATCCCGGTCGCGACCGAGCTGGAGCACCGCGACGAGTACCCGCAGCAGATCGTCGACGGCCTGAAGGAGCTGGGCCTCTTCGGGCTGATGATCCCCGAGGAGTACGGGGGCCTGGGCGAGTCGCTCCTCACCTACGCCCTGTGCGTGGAGGAGATCGCCCGCGGCTGGATGTCGGTGTCCGGCATCATCAACACGCACTTCATCGTGGCGTACATGCTCAAGCAGCACGGCACGCAGGAGCAGAAGGACCACTTCCTGCCGAGGATGGCGGCCGGCGACATCCGGGGCGCGTTCTCGATGTCGGAGCCGGGCCTCGGCTCGGACGTGTCGGCGATCACCTCGAAGGCGGTGAAGGAGGGCGACGATTACGTCCTGAACGGTCAGAAGATGTGGCTGACCAACGGCGGTACGTCGTCCCTCGTGGCCGTCCTCGTGCGGAGTGACGAAGGCCACCCCGAGGGCACGGCCCCCCACAAGTCGATGACGACCTTCCTGATCGAGAAGGAACCCGGCTTCGGTGAGGTCCGCCCCGGGCTCACCATCCCGGGCAAGATCGACAAGATGGGCTACAAGGGCGTCGACACCACCGAGCTGATCATGGACGGCCTGCGCCTTCCGGCCGATCGGGTGCTCGGCGGGGTCACCGGCCGAGGTTTTTACCAAATGATGGACGGCGTGGAGGTCGGCCGCGTCAACGTGGCGGCGCGCGGCTGTGGCGTCGCCCAGCGTGCGTTCGAGCTCGGCGTCCAGTACGCCCAGCAGCGTCACACCTTCGGCAAGCCGATCGCCCAGCACCAGGCCATCCAGTTCAAGCTGGCCGAGATGGCCACCAAGGTCGAGGCCGCCCATGCCATGATGGTGAACGCGGCACGCAAAAAGGACTCCGGGGAACGAAACGACCTCGAAGCGGGGATGGCGAAGTACCTCGCCTCCGAGTACTGCAAGGAGGTCGTGGAGGACGCCTTCCGGATCCACGGCGGCTACGGCTTCTCCAAGGAGTACGAGATCGAGCGCCTCTACCGCGAGGCCCCGATGCTGCTCATCGGTGAAGGTACCGCCGAGATCCAGAAAATGATCATCGGGCGCAGGCTGCTCGAAGAGTATCGATTCCAAGGCTGATTGTCCTGATACGGGGTGTTTTCTTCGAGAAGAAGATCACACCCCGTCAGCACGCTTCAGCCATCGACTCGGCTTCCTGACTTACCCAGTTGTTGCTGTTAGCCGCTACGATCGCCGGAAAGCCGCCGTCCCCTGATAATGCGCGGCATCATCCGCTACGAAGGTCATCCATGCCCCACAGCCAATCCTCTGCACCTCGCGGCCGGGTCCGCCTCGCGCGCGGAGCATCGCCGTGGCTTCTCCCGACCGTCGCCACCGCAGCCCTCAGCCTGGCCCGCGCACGCCGCTCCGGCGCCGCCAAGGCCGTCGCCGTGCCCGCCACCGCGCTCGCGGCGGGCATGCTGTGGTTCTTCCGCGACCCCGAGCGCGAGATCGCCCGGGGCCGGGTCATCTCGCCCGCCGACGGTGTGGTGCAGAGCATCATGCCGTGGAAGGACGGCCGGACCCGCGTCGCGATCTTCATGAGTCCGCTCAACGTCCACGTCAACCGCGCCCCGCTCTCCGGCACGGTGACCTCGGTCGAGCACATCCCCGGCGGGTTCGTTCCGGCGTTCAATAAGGAGAGCGAGAACAACGAGCGCGTAGTCTGGCATTTCGACACCGAACTCGGCGACATCGAGATGATCCAGATCGCCGGCGCGGTCGCCCGCCGCATCGTGCCGTACGTGCCCCAGGGCACGAAGGTCGAGCAGGGTGACCGGATCGGTCTGATCCGCTTCGGCTCGCGTGTCGACATCTACCTGCCCGATGGCGTGGAGGTCGCAGTCGAGGTCGGTCAGAAGACCGTGGCTGGGGTGACTCGCATTGACCGTGATTGATCCGGAGACCCAGGCGGGCTGGGTGCCCGAAGCCGACGAAGTGGACGAAGCGGAGGAGATGCCCCTCTCTCTCCGCCTCTCGATAGCGGACACCCTCACCCTCGGCAATGCCACGTGCGGCTTCATGGCGGTGTACTTCACCACCACCGGCATCCTGATCCCGCACCTCACCGGCGGCCAGGAGTCCGGCATGGCCCGCCACAGCGCGGCCACGGCGGTCATCCTGATGCTGTGCGCGGCGGTCTTCGACCTCTTCGACGGCCTGGTGGCGAGGAAGCTGCGCTCCTCCCCGATGGGCGCGGAGCTGGACAACCTCTCCGACCTCATCAGCTTCGGCCTGGCACCGGCGTACTTCGTCCTCGTCTACGGCATGGTCGCGGACGACGCGCACCAGCGGGTGGCGGCGCTGGGCGCGATCGTGGTGCTGCTGGCGGTCGTACTGCGCCTCGCGCGCTTCTCGTGCGTGACGATGAAGGACGGCGTCTTCCAGGGCATGCCGAGCCCCTTCGGCGCGCTCACGGTGGTCTCGATCGTGCTGCTCGAGCTGCCCTTCGTGGCGACGCTCCTGGCGATCCTGGGCACCGCCTGGCTGATGGTGAGCCGAGTCGAGTACCCGAAGCCGCGGGGCCGGCTCGCCGGGGCGATGCTCTCCTGGATCGTGCTGAGCATGGGCCTGCTGGCCGCCTGGGCGTTCGACGCCCCCGGCGGCCAGCTGCTCCTGCAGACGGGCTGCGCGCTGCAGCTGGTCATGGGCGCGGTGATCCCGCTGTTCGCCACGGCCCGCCGGGTGAACAACTTCCGCGACAACCGACGCGAGGCGCGGGCGGCCCAGCTGCCGTAGCGAAGGTGAGCGGTACGACGCGGAAGGGCCCCGAACCGAGAGGATGCTGTTGGTTAATCCGGGGCCTCGCGTGACGTCGGCCTTCAAGACCCGGTTGTGGTCTTGAAGGCCGACGTTGTCGTATGGGGTGGGTGCAGATGTCGATGCAGCCGAAGGGATCTGGGGAGATCCCGGCGGAGACGGTGCG
>NZ_JBIAWZ010000006.1:0-429787 GCF_042896175.1 Streptomyces sp. NPDC001315
AGATCACCACGAGTCACGCAACCGGTCTACCGCATCCAGCACCCTCCCGAAGCGGGAATGACCGATCCGTGATCTCAACTCAGAACAGGCCCTAGAGGGCTCTACATCCGTTCTCCTCGGAAGGCCCTCTTGTGAACCCCTTCGTGCGCAAGACCCTGGTGATGCAGCTCCGGGCGGGTGCCACGGACCGCTTTCCGGTGCTCACCCATCTCTGCTACGACGCCGAGGACCCGTTCGCCGTCACCGCGGTGTTCAGCCACGACGGCCGGGTCCTCGCGCGGTGGCGGCTGGACCGGGAGATGCTCGCCGACGGCCTGCGGGGGCCGGTGGGGGTCGGCGACGTGCGGTTCCGCCCCGTGGCGACGGGCCAGTGGGAGGAACTGCGCATGGAGTTCCTCGGCGACGCCCGGCCCGACGGCGGCCGGCACCATGCCGTGGTGTTCGCCTGGGCTCCGGCGGTCGCCGCCTTCCTGCGCGAGACCCGCGAACTCGTCGCACCCGGGCAGGAGGAGGTCCGCGTCGACGACTTCCTCACCCAGGTCCTGGCCGGGGGGTGAGGAGCGCAGGGCCGTGCCGGTACGGGAGCTGCTCAGCCGTGCTTCGCCACCGCGCGGCAGCCGCCGGCCTGCGCCGCCGACGGTGTGTGCGGCTCACCGCGCCACGTCCGAACGGGACGTATGGCGATGCCGCACCCACAGCGGGAGTGCGAACCAGCACAGCAGGTACCACAGGACGACGACCGCGACCAGGTAGGGCACGAAGCCGTCGTGGGTCGCCACCCGCAGGATCAGCAACAGCGCTGCGGTCATGGTGGCGAGCAGCAGGATCAGACCGACGAACGTCAGCCAGGAGGCCCACCGCACCATCTGGGGTTTGATCCGGCGACCGGAGACGAGGCGGTGCAGGGACACCGGCCCGATCAGGGCGCCGGTCGCGGCGGAACCCAGGACGACGGTCACGATGTAGATGACCTGGTCCGCGTGCTCCAGCTGGGCGTACTTCGGGGTGAACACGACGGTGAGCAGGAAGCCGAACAGGATCTGGACGCCCGTCTGGGCCACCCGCACCTCCTGGATCAGGTCCCCCCACATGCGGTCCGCCCGCTCCTCCGCGGACTCGTTCCGCCCTGTGCGCCTGTTCGCCCCGTCTCCGCCGACCGTCACGATGCCTCCCTGCTTCAGCCCCCGCCGTTCCCGTCCTGCACCGTGTTCCCCGTGGGCGCCCCCTCGATCGCGGCGGTGACCGTGCGGTGCCCGCCCATGACGCCGTGCGTTTGCGCCCGGGTCGAGCGGCAAAGCGGATCCCATGAGTGAAACGAGCAAGGACACCAGCGAGAAGGCAGGCGCCGCGGCGCAGGGAAGGCGGGCCGCCGACCGGGTCACGGTCCCGGCCGCGCGATCGGCGAAGGCGGCCGCCACGAGGACGGGCGATGCCGGGTCGGCCGCCGAGGGGGCCGCGGAGCGGGCGGCGGACGCGACGAGCAGGGTCGCGCACACCGCGGCGAAGGGGGTCGAGGCGGGGCGGCAGGCGATCGTCGCGTCCGCCGGCCAGGTCGCGGCCACGGCGCAGACGGCCTGGACGGTGATCGCCCACCGCAAGCTCGTCGCCGCCGGCGTGGGTGCGGGGCTGACCGCGCTGACGACCGCGTCCTACCTGGCGGGGCGCCGGTCGCAGCGGCAGACGTACGGCCCGGTGACCCGGTGGACCGGCGGGCGCATCTGAGCGGCGGCAGCGGAAAGGCGGGGCGTACCGGCGTCGGCCTTCACGCCCCGCCGCAGCTGTCCGCAGTCTGCACGACTACCAGCGTTGGGGACCCCTGCGGATCACCACCTTGCGGGGTTACCAGCGGCCTTCCACCTGGTCCTTGATCCGGTGGTCGTAGAGGTCCCGGATCGCGGTGAGTGTCGTCTCCGACAGTTCGGGGAGCTTGGCGGCGGCCGCGTTGGCGCGGGCCTGTTCGGGTGAGCGGGCGCCGGGGATCACGGTGGTCACGCCGGGCTGCTGGACGATCCAGCGCAGCGCCAGCTGGGCCGGGGTGTACCCCTCGGGAGCGAGGGCGGCGAACTCGGCGGCGGCCTCGACGCCCGTCGCGAAGTCGACGCCGGAGAAGGTCTCGCCCTGGTCGAAGGACTCGCCGTGCCGGTTGTAGGTGCGGTGGTCGTTCTCGGGGAAGACCGTGTCCTTGGTGTACTTGCCGGACAGCAGGCCGGAGGCGAGCGGTACGCGGGCGATGATGCCGACGCCCGCCGCACGGGCCGCCGGGAGCACCTCGCGCAGCGGCTTCATACGGAACGGGTTCAGGATGATCTGCACGCTCGCCACGTTCGGCCGGGCGATCGCGGTCAGCGCCTCGTCGCAGGTCTCCACACTGACGCCGTACGCGGCGATGCGCTCCTCCTCGACCAGCGTGTCGAGGGCGTCGAACACCTCGTCGGAGGAGTAGACGGGCGTCGGCGGGCAGTGCAGCTGCACCAGGTCGACGCGGTCCACGCCGAGGTTGCGCCGGGAACGGTCGTTCCAGGCCCGGAAGTTGTCCAGGACGTAGTTCTCGGGGATCTGGTCGACCCGGCGGCCCATCTTGGTGGCGATCTGCACGTGCAGGTCCGGCCTGCCGCTCAGGAACGCGGCGATGGTCTGCTCGCTGCGCCCGTCGCCGTAGACGTCCGCGGTGTCGAAGAAGGTCACCCCCGCCTCGGCCGCCGCCTCCAGCACCGCGAGGGCTTCCTTGTCGTCCACGTCGCCCCAGTCGGCGCCCAGCTGCCATGTGCCAAGGCCCACGACGGATGCGTGCTGGCCCGACCTACCGAATTCGCGCTCGTCCATGCGACCAGTCTGTCATCCCTCGCGCCGTGGTGCGGAACGGATTCCTCCGGTCCCCTATCCGTAAATCTTTCACTCGGAAGAGTGAATTGGCTCTACGGGAAAGCGGTCTCTGTCAACCCGCCCCTAGCGTGAGCGCGTGACTGATCGTTCAGTAAGCAACTTCCGGTCCGAGAACCCGTCCTGGAGCCGTCGAGGGTTCCTGCGCACAGCGGCCGCCCTGGCCGCCGTCCCCGTCCTCGTCGCGGCCGATCCGGCCGTCGCCGCGGCGGAACTGCCCGACTTCCCGGCAGACGTCGGCCTTTACCGGACGGCGTACCGCAACTGGGACGGCGAGATCACCGCCGTCGGCCTGTGGGCCTGCGCGCCGACCGGCCCCGGTCAGGCGACCACGGTGGCCAACTGGGCCTGGGGGCACGGCTGGACGGTGCGCGCGCGAGGCGCCGCGCACGGCTGGTCCCCGCTGACGATCGCCGAGGGGACGCAGTCGGACGCGCGCGTCCTCCTCGTCGACACCGCCCCGCACCTCACCGGCCTGACCCTGGAATCCGGTTCCGCCGTGCGGGCGGGCACCGGTGTCACCCTGGAGGCCCTGCTCACCTTCCTGGAGGAGCACGGTCTCGGCCTGACGGCCGCGCCCGCACCCGGTGACCTCACACTGGGCGGCGCGCTGGCCATCGACGCGCACGGCACCGCCGTACCGGCGCGGGGCGAGGAGCGGCTGCCCGGGCACACATACGGCTCGCTCAGCAATCTGGTGCTGTCCCTGACCGCGGTGGTGTGGGACGAGGACAGCGGCGCCTACGTGTCACGGACGTTCACCCGTGACGAGGCGGACTGCGCCGCCCTCCTCACCCATCTCGGGCGCTCCCTGGTCACCGAGGTGGTGCTGCGGGTGGGCGCGAACTCCAACCTGCGGTGCGTCAGCCGTACGGACATCCCGGCCGCCGAGCTCTTCGCGGCGCCCGGCGAGGACGGGCGGACCCTGGCGAGCTTCCTGGAGTCCAGCGGGCGGGTCGAGGCGATCTGGTTCGCCTTCACCGAGTTCCCCTGGCTGAAGGTGTGGAGCGTGGCCCCGACCCGGCCGCTGACCTCGCGCCATGTGACGTCGCCGTACAACTACCCGTTCTCCGACAACGTGCCGACCCTGGTGGCGGACCTGGCCGGGCGGATCGTCTCGGACGCGGCCTGGTACCTGGCGCCGGTGCTCGGCAACGCCCAGCTCGACGCGGCCGTGCTCGGCCTCACGACGACACTGTCCGCCGACATCTGGGGCCCGTCGAAGAACACGCTGCTCTACATCAAGCCGACGACGCTGCGGGTGCACGCCAACGGATACGCCGTTCTCACCAGCCGCTCCCAGGTGCAGCGGGTCGTCGCCGAGTTCACCGACTTCTATCGTGAGCGCCTCGACGCGTACGCCGCCCTCGGCCGTTTCCCGGCCAACGGCTCGGTCGAGATCCGGATCACCGGCCTGGACGACCCCGCGGACGCCGAACTGGCGGGCGCCCGTGCGCCACTGCTGTCCGCGCTGCGGCCCGACGACGACCACCCCGAGTGGGACACGGCGGTCTGGCTGGACGTCCTGACCCTGCCGGGCACGCCGTACGCCGACGCCTTCTACCGCGAGCTGGAGAGGTTCCTGCTCACGACCTACGACGGCGGCCACGCCCTCACGCGGGTCGAATGGTCCAAGGGCTGGGGGTACACGACCGAGGCCGCCTGGAGCGACCCGGAGGTCCTGGGGACGAGCGTGCCCGGTTCCTTCGGCGCCGCCTGGGACGAGGCGGCCGCCGCGCTCCAACGGCTCGATCCGCACCGGGTGTTCACGGGGCCGCTGCACGACCGGCTGTTCCCCTGAGGCATCAGGCGGGCGTGAGGTGGGCCTGTACCGTCGGGCCGTAGCGGTCGACGATCGCGTCGATCCCGCTCGCCCGCAGTTCGGCGCCCCGGGCGATACCGAACATCACGCCGAGGCCTAGCAGGGTGGCGAGGGCGAATTCGGCGCGCAGGCCCGCGTCGGGGCCGTCGAGGCGGGCGGCCAGGCGGTCCGTGACCTGGGTACGGAAGTTGGCGCGCAGGACGTCGCCGTGCTCGCCGTGCAGGGGCGCGAAGGCGATCCGGAGCACGGGGTCTGCGCCGCGCTCGACCTGACTCTCCAGGACGTGGCGGACCATGTGGCGGCCGAGTTCGGGTACGGGGGCGTCCAGCAGCGCGTCGGTGTCGGTGTCGAAGGACATGACGCGGGCGAAGAGGGCGTCCTTGTTGCCGAAGTACTTCAGGATCAGCGGCGGGCTCACGCCGGCGCGCTCGGCGACCGCCTTGAGCGTGATGTCGGCGTGGGCGTGCCGGGCCAGCAGGTACCGGGCCGCGCGGAGGATGGCCGCCTTCGTGGCCTCGGCGTCCCGACGGGCGGGGGCGGACACGCCGGAGGGAGTGGTGCTCACGGTACTCATACTCCCTTCATCGCGCCGTCCCGCGCGGACCGGGTGCGTCCGCGCGGGCGCCGGATTCCGTCGGACGAGGAGTCGCCCGGGATGGTCAGTGCGACCGCGCTCGCCGCCAAAGCGACGGCGCCGGCGACCACGAACGCCATCAGGTACCCGTGCAGCGTCGGCACCGGAACGCCGCCCAGGGGGCTGGTGTGGTGGACCAGCACCGCGGCGACGGCGGCGCTGGAGACGGCCTGGCCGATGGTGCGCATCAGGACGTTGACGCCGTTGGCGGAGGCGGTCTGCTCGGCCGGCACGGCGTGCAGGATCAGGGACGGCAGCGCGGAGTACGCGAGGGTCGTGCCGATCGCCACGACCGTGGCCCCCACGATGATCATCCACAGGTGGTGGCTGTCCGCGATGCGCACCGCGTAGCCGGTCGCGATGACGGCGGCCCCGACGGCGAGTGTGACGCGCGGTCCGCGGGCCGCGGAGATGCGCGCCGAGACCGACGAGAACAGCAGCATGGTGATCCCGCCCGGCAGCAGGCACAGTCCGGTCTGGACGATGGTGAGGCCGAGACCGTATCCGGTGGCCTCGGGTGCCTGCACCAGCTGGGCGGTCACCAGGGAGTTGGCGTAGAAGGCGAACCCGGTCAGCAGGGCGGCCACATGGGAGAGTCCGACCTTCGGCCTGGTCACCAGCCGCAGGTCGACCAGGGGTTGCCGGGCGCGCAGTTGCTGCCACCACCACAGGCTGAGGACCACGGCCGCGGTGAGGAAGAGCCCCGTGATCCGCGCGCTGCCCCATCCCCACTGCCCGCCCTGGGACACGCCCAGCAGCAGGCAGATCAGGCCGGCGGCCAGCCCCAGTGCCCCGGTCACGTCGAACCGGCCGGGCGAACGGACCGGCGACTCCGGTACCGCCCACCGGACCAGCGCGACGCCGCTCGCGCCCAGGGTGGCCGTCACCCAGAACATGACGTGCCAGTTGGCGTACTGCACGACCACCGCCGCGGCCGGCAGCCCGAGGGCGGCGCCGATGCCGACGGTGGAGCTCATCAGCGCCACGGCGGAACCCCGGCGTTCCGGGGGCAGTTCGTCGCGCAGGATGCTGATCGACAGCGGTACGACGGCGGACGCGGCGCCCTGCAGGGCGCGTGCGGCGATGAGGATGCGGATGTCGGAGGTCAGGGCACAGGTCACGGAGCCTACGGTCATCAGGCCGAGGGCCGCGAGCAGTACCCGTCGTTTGCCGTACATGTCGCCGGCCCGGCCGAGCACCGGGGTGAGCACGGCACCCGACAGGAGTGTCGCCGTGACCATCCAGGAGACCGTGCCCGGTGAGGCGCCCGTCAGCCGGGGCAGGTCCGGCAGCAGCGGCACGACGACGGTCTGCATGACGGCCATGAGGGTTCCACCGAAGGCCAGCACCGGAACGGTGAGCCGTCCCCGCAGGGGCCTGGACCCGCCGGTCGCGGCGGACGGATCGGATATCGGGGAGGGCGACGCCATGGGCACTCCAGCGGCCGATGCGAAGAAGCAGAGGGGTGAATAGCAATTCACCCTATCGGTGAATTGCCGTTCACCCAACAGCGAGCCGGTTTGAGGTGGCGTTTTGCGACCCGACAGCGCCGGCCACCTGTGCCGGAACTCAGCTGTCGTGCTATGACCCCGTCCCGCCGGTCAGCCGGCAGCAGCCGAGCGGCACTCCGGGTGGCCCCAGCCCTGGTCGTTCTTGGCGATCGGTTCGCCGGCCGCGTACTGGCGTCCGCAGACGCAGCGGCCGGGGAACTTCGCCTTGATCGTCCGCGCGGAGCCGCCGCCGCGCGGCCGGGACGCCTTGGGCGACGGGGCGGACCGGCGGCGCGGCGCGCCGGACGGCGGGGTGTCGGGCGAGAGCGGCGGCGTCGGCGAACCGAGGTCGCTGCCCGCGGGTTCCTGGACGGACGCGGCCTGGCTGGCGGCGCGGTCGGCGAAGTCGTTGAGCGGGTCGCCGTCGACCTGGTGGGCGGGCACGTAGCGGAAGTCGACCGAGCGGCCGTCCAGCAGCTCGTCGATGCGTACGACGAGCTCCTGGTTGGCGACGGGCTTGCCGGCGGACGTCTTCCAGCCGTTGCGCTTCCAGCCGGGCAGCCAGGTGGTGACCGCCTTCATCGCGTACTGCGAGTCCATCCGGATCTCGAGCGGCAGACCGGGGTCGGTCGCCGCCAACAGACGCTCCAGGGCGGTGAGTTCGGCGACGTTGTTGGTCGCCTTGCCCAGCGGCCCGGCTTCCCAGCGGACGGGGGTCTCCGTCTCGTCGGCGACAACCCAGGCCCACCCCGCCGGTCCCGGGTTTCCCTTCGATGCCCCGTCGCACGCGGCCACCACACGTTCACGCATGCACACGATCATCCCACGTCCGGCCGGGGCGCTCGGCCACGGGTCAGGGGACGTCCTTGATGTTCGGCATGTCCCCCGACGTCGTGGTGATGTCGATCACCGAGAAGTTCGCGCCCTGCGGGTCGCTGATCGCCGCGAACCGGCCGAACGGGCTGTCCATGGGTCCGAACCGCAGCACACCACCGAGCTTGGTCGCCTTCGCGACCGCGTCGTCGCAGTTGTCGACGGTGAAGTAGACGTTGATGTACGACGGCACCTCGGGCGGGAAGTCGTCCGTCATCTTCATCCGGCCGACGACGGTCTGGTCACCGAGGTTGAACATGCGGAAGTCGATCGCCTCGTCATGAATCTGCTTCGCCGTGTACGGGAAGACCGCGGGGAAGAACGCGTCCGTCTTCTCGGGCTCACGGGTGAAGACCTCGGCCCAGCAGTAGGCGCCGGGCACGGCCGTCGCCTCGAATCCCTCGTGGGCACCGGCCTGCCAGACGCCGAAGACGGCGCCGCTGGGCTCGCGGGCCAGGCACATGGTGCCGAACTCGCCGACCTGCATCGGCTCCATCAGCAGCTCGCCGCCGTTCTCGCGGATCTTCGCCGCGGTGGCGGCGGCGTCCGGCGAGGCGAAGTACAGGCACCACTGAGACGGGCCTTCCTGGCCGGGCATGGGCGGTACGACCGCGGCGACCGCCTTGCCGTCCGCATAGGCCTGGGTGTAGTTGCCGTACTCCGACGACGACTCGCCGAAGGTCCAGCCGAGGACGTCGCCGTAGAAGCTCTTGGCTCCCTCGAGGTCACCGAACATCGCATCGGCCCAACAGGGGGTTCCCTCAGGTTGTACGGCCATGACTGCGGCCCTCTCGGATCGGTGGGGTTGTCCGGTTTCTCACGCTAGCCATGGGTCGGTTCCATCGCGCGCCGAATGCGTCCCTCCGTTAGAGACTGGAGGACGGGACACGGATAGGCACGGACGGACACGGACGGCTCTGCGGCGGACGGGGCGCGGTATGGCGGACGGAACGATGCGGGCGTGGTCGGTGGTCGCGCCGGGGCCGGTTGCCGAGGGATCCCTCCGGCTCGTGGAGAAGCCGGTTCCGGTGCCCGGGGACGACGAGCTGCTGGTGCGGATGCGGGCCTGCGGGGTGTGCCGGACCGACCTGCACGTCACCGAAGGCGATCTGCCGGAGCACCGGGCGGGGGTGACGCCCGGACACGAGGTGGTCGGCGAGGTGGCGGGCCTCGGGGCGGCGGTGCGCGGCTTCGCGGTGGGCGAGCGGGTGGGGGTGGCGTGGCTGCGCCGCACCGACGGCACCTGCGCGTACTGCGTGCGCGGGTCCGAGAACCTGTGCCCGTCCTCGCGGTACACCGGCTGGGACGCCGACGGCGGTTACGCGGAGTACACGACCGTGCCGTCCGCGTTCGCCCACCGGCTGCCCGGCGACGTCGACGACGTGGCGCTCGCACCGCTGCTGTGCGCGGGCATCATCGGTTACCGCGCGCTGCGCCGCGCCGCGCTGCCGCCGGGCGGACGGCTCGGGCTCTACGGCTTCGGCGGCAGCGCACATCTGTGCGCTCAGGTCGCGCTGGCGGAGGGGGCCACCGTGCACGTGCTGACCCGGGGCGCGGCCGCGCGGCGGCTGGCGCTGGACCTGGGGGCCGCCTCGGCGCGGGACGCCTACGCCATGCCGCCGGAGCCGCTGGACAGCGCCATCCTGTTCGCCCCGGCCGGAGATCTGGTCCCGGTCGCGCTGCGGGCCCTGGACCGGGGCGGCGTGCTGTCGATCGCCGGGATCCATCTGAGCGACGTACCGCCGCTGCGCTACGAGAGCGAGCTGTTCTACGAGAAGGAGGTGCGCAGCGTCACCTCCAACACGCGTGCGGACGCCCGGGAGTTCCTGGCGCTGGCCGCCCGCCACGGCGTACGCGCGACGACGCACACCTATCCCCTGTCGCGGGCGGCGCAGGCGCTGGGGGACCTCGGGGCGGGTCGCTTCGACGGGGCCGCGGTGCTGGTCAACGACCTCTCCTGAGTCCCATAGCCCACACACCTGTTCCCGCGCACAGAAGCGCACAAGACGCTCCTTTCGCCTCATTCGGAAGGTTTACACCTCCGGGGAACGAAGCCGCCCCCTTCACGCCGTACCCGGCCGCCGTCCCGGCTGTTTGGCTTGTCCCTGCGCAACGATCAACTCGCGCACCACCGGCCGTTCCGCTCACCCCTGTTCACCTCCCGGGAGGGAATGTGTCCGTACCGGAAAGCGCCACCGGTCCCGCCACCGACGAACCCGAACCCGAACCCTCTGTCGACGGACAGCTCACCAGCCTCAGCACCCGGGCGGCGCGCCAGCTCGCCACGACCACGAAGTCCGCTCCGCAGATGCAGGCGATCAGCTCGCGCTGGCTGCTGAGGGCGTTGCCGTGGGTGGACGTCAAGGGCGGCACCTACCGGGTCAACCGGCGGCTGACGCTGCGCATCGGCCGGGGCCGGGTGCAGTTCGAGCAGAACGGTGCCGACGACATCAAGGTCATTCCCGACACACTGACCGAACTGCCACCCCTGCGCGGCTACTCCGACAACGGGGTCCTCAAGGAGATCGCCACGCGCTTCCGCGTCCGGGAGGTCCGGGCCGGCCAGGTCCTCTTCGAGGCCGGGCAGCCCGTCACGGAGACGTACCTGGTCGTCCACGGCCGGTTCACCCGCTACACGGCCGGCAAGTACGGCGAGGAGGAGGTCATCGGGGTCGTCAGCGGCGGCGACCAGTTGGGGGACGAGGGCATCGGTCAGCGTGACCCGCTGTGGCTGAGCTCGGTGCGGGCGGAGACTGCCGGGGTGCTGCTGGCGCTGCCCTGGGACGTCGTCACGGAGTTCACCGGGCGGGTGCCCTCCCTCGCCGCGCACCTCCAGGCGTACGCCGAACGGCAGAAACTGCCCATGAACCGCAAGGGCGAGGCCGACGTCCCCCTGCAGGCCGGTCACGTCGGCGAGCCGACGCTCAACAGCGGCTTCGTCGACTACGAACTGGCTCCGCGCGAATACGAGTTGTCGCTCACCCAGACCGTGCTGAAGGTCCACACCCGGGTCGCAGACCTCTACAACAACCCGATGAACCAGACCGAGGAACAACTCCGCCTGACCGTCGAGGAGATCCGCGAGCGTCAGGAATGGGAGCTGGTCAACAACCGGGAGTTCGGGCTGCTGCACAACGCCGACTACGGGCAGCGCATCAGCACCTTCACCGGGCCGCCGACCCCGGACGACATGGACGAGCTGCTGTCCATGCGCCGCAGGACCAAGCTGTTCCTCGCCCATCCGAAGGCGATCGCGGCCTTCTTCCGTCAGTGCAACCGGCGCGGCCTGGTGCCCGGCACCGCGACCGTCGAGGGGCACGAGATCCCCGCCTGGCGGGGCGTCCCGATCTTCCCCTGCAACAAGCTCCCCGTCACCCAGCAGCACACCAGCAGCATCGTGGCGCTGCGCACCGGCGAGTCGGACCAGGGGGTGATCGGCCTGTACCAGACCGGTATCCCCGAGGAGTTCCAGCCGGGGCTGAACGTGCGGTTCATGGGCATCGACACCGCCGCGATCATCCGCTACCTCGTCACCGCCTACTACTCGATGGCCATCCTCGTCCCCGACGCGGTGGGGATCCTGGAGAACGTGCAGGTCGGCCGGACGGCCGAGTGACCGCGTGGAGTACGACATGAGCACGCCCCCCACCCCCACCGCTGCGCTCCCGCTGCCGGGGCCGCCCAACCTCGCCCGCACCCTCACCACCCGGCGCGGCGGGGCGATCCCGGGCCTCAGGTACCGGCCCGTCGCCCCCGCCGACCCCGAGAAGGCCGCGGAGATCGACCGCAGGCTGGAGGAGTGGGCGCGCGGTCTCGACCTGTTCCCGGAGAGCTGGAACGGGGACTTCTCGGGATTCCAGTTCGGACGGGCCGTGGTCCTCCAGCATCCGGAGGCGGCCGACCTGGAACGTCTCACGGCCGCGGGCAAGCTGCTGCTGGCCGAGAACATCGTCGACACCTGCTACTGCGAGGAGGACGAGGGCAAGGGCGGATCACGGCGCGGCCTGGGGGGTCGGCTGATCATGGCCCAGTCGGCGCTGGACCCGTACCACGGCACGCCCGAACTCCAGGAGCAGTGGCTGCACGGGGTGCAGGCCGATGGACCGCTGCGGTCGTACCACTGGGCCCTCAAGGACTACGCCGCCCTCGCCACCCCCAGCCAGACGGACCGCTTCGTGCACGACATCGCCCGGCTTCACCTGGGCTATCTCGCCGAGGCTGCCTGGGGCGAGACCCGGTATGTGCCCCGGGTGTGGGAGTACCTGGTGATGCGGCAGTTCAACAACTTCCGCCCGTGCCTGTCGATCGTCGACGCGGTGGACGGCTACGAGCTGCCGGAGGCGGTCTACGCCCGGCCCGAGATCCAGCGCATCACGGTGCTCGCCGCCAACGCCACCACGATCGTCAACGACCTGTACTCCTTCACGAAGGAACTGACCGACCCCACCCACCTCAACCTGCCGCAGGTCGTCGCCGCCAACGAGCGGTGCGGGCTGAAGGCCGCCTATCTGAAGGCGGTCGAGATCCACAACGAGATCATGGAGGCGTTCGAGACGGAGTCCGACCTGCTGTCCGCCACCTCGCCCCTCGTCGAGCGGTACGCCCGAGGCCTCTCGGACTGGGTGGCCGGCAACCACGAGTGGCACGCGACCAACACCCACCGCTACCACCTGCCCAACTACTGGTAACTCCCGCATCACTGACTGACGTCCCGTCAGACGTACCAAAAGGAGTCATAGTTGACCACCGTCCCCGCCGCCGTCACCACGACAGCACCGGTGCCGACCCAGTCCACGTACCAGAACCGCGTCGCGGACTACTGGAACGCCGAGCAGAACCCGGTCAACCTCGAACTCGGAAGGCTCGACGACCTCTACCACCACCACTACGGCGTCGGCGCCGTCGACTGGACGGTGCTCGACGAGCCCGATCCCCTCCGGCGCCAGGGGCGGATCACCGCCGAACTGCACCGCCTGGAACACGCCCAGGCCGAGATCCTCGCCGGCCGCCTCGGTCCCCTCTCGTCCGCCGACCGCGTCTTCGACGCCGGCTGCGGCCGCGGCGGCGGCAGCGTGGTGGCGCATCTGCGCTACGGCTGCCACGCGGACGGCGTGACGATCTCCGCCAAGCAGGCCGACTTCGCCAACGAGCAGGCGCGCAAGCGGAGCATCGACGACAAGGTGCGCTACCACCACCGCAACATGCTCGACACCGGGCTGGAGTCCGGCGCCTACGCCGCGTCGTGGAACAACGAGTCGACCATGTACGTCGAGCTGGACATGCTCTTCGCCGAGCACGCCCGGCTGCTGCGCCGCGGCGGACGCTATGTGGTGATCACCGGCTGCTACAACGACACCTACGGGCAGGCCTCCCGCGAGGTGTCCCTCATCAACGCCCACTACATCTGCGACATCCATCCGCGCTCGGCGTACTTCCGGGCCATGGCCCGCAACCGGCTCGTCCCCGTCCACGTGGAGGACCTGACCGAGGCGACCATCCCGTACTGGGAACTGCGCCAACAGGCCGACCACCTGGTCACGGGCATCGAGGAAACGTTCCTGACCGCGTACCGCAACGGCAGCTTCCAGTACCTGATGATCGTGGCCGACCGCGTCTGAGCCGCGGCCCCACCCGGCCCCGGGTACCACCCGGGGCCTTCGCGCGTCGCCGGAAGACCACCTGGGCGATCGGCCGACCGACATGACGTCCGGTCAAAACCGATCGACCACCGGGTTGTTCATGAGCTGGAATGGGGTCCATGTGTGCCCTGAAGATGCACTCGGACGAGGTGGACCTCGACGCGTCCCTGGTCGGCCGGCTGGTCGCCGAGCAGTTCCCGCAGTGGGCCGGTGAACCGGTCGAGCGCCTGGAGTCGTCCGGCACCGAGAACGCCATGTTCCGGCTCGGCAGCGGCCTGGTCGTACGACTGCCCCGGCGTCCGGGCGCGGTCGCGGACGTGGAGCACGAGCAGCGCTGGCTGCCCCGGCTGGCACCACGACTGCCCTGCGCCGTGCCCGAGGCGCTGGGGCGGGGCGGGCCGGGCACGGGGTTCTCGTGGCCCTGGTCCGTCTACCGCTGGCTGGACGGGCGCAATCCCGTCGTCGGCGCCGTCGAGGAGCCGAAGCTGCTCGCCGAGGACCTGGCGGAGTTCATCGGCGCGCTGCGCCGGATCGGCCCGCAGGACGGGCCGCCGAACCATCGGGGCGTACCCCTGGCGACCCGGGACGCGGACACCCGCTCGGCCATCGCACAGCTCGAGGGCAGGATCGACACCGGGGCGGTGACGGCCCTGTGGGAGCAGGCCTTGCGCGCACCGCAGCGGCAGGCGCCGCCTGTCTGGGCGCACGGCGACCTGTCGCCGGGGAACGTCCTGGTCTCGGGAGGACGGCTCGAAGCGGTGATCGACTTCGGCACCGTGGGCGTGGGCGATCCCGCCGTCGACCTGATCGTGGCCTGGAACCTGCTGCCCGAGTCGGCCCGCGACACCTTCCGGGACGCCGTGGGCGCCGACGACGCCGAGTGGGCGCGCGGCCGCGGCTGGGCGCTGTCGATCTCGCTGATCCAGTTGCCGTACTACTGGGAGACCAATCCGGCGCTGGCGGAGAACTCACGGCATGTGATCGGGGAGATCCTGGCCGAGGCCGGGTAGCGGGGGACCGGCCGCCTGGGGACGAGGGGCCGGCCGTCTCCCTGACGCGTCACTCGCCCGCGTACGCCTGCTCCAGGGCCACGATGTCGAGCTTGCCCATGGAGTACATCGCCTTGGTCGTACGGGCCGCCTTCTGCGGGTCGGCGTCGCTGATCATGTCGATCAGCCTGTCCGGGACGACCTGCCAGGACAGGCCGTACTTGTCCTTGAGCCAGCCGCAGGGGCCGGGCTCCCCGCCGTTCTCGGTGAGCTTGGTCCAGTAGTAGTCGATCTCCTCCTGGTTCTCGCAGAAGATCTGGAAGGAGACCGCCTCGCTGAACTTGAACTGCGGGCCGCCGTTGATCCCGACGAACTTCTGGCCGTTGGCCGTGAACTCCACCGCCAGCACGGAGCCGGCCTGGCCGGGTCCGGCCTCGTTGTAGCGGCCGATCCGGCCGATGCTGGAGTTCTTGAAGACCGACACGTAGTAGTGGGCGGCCTCCTCCGCCTGGCCGTCGAACCAGAGACACGTGGTGAATCCTTCGGTGGTCATGGGCACCTCCTGGGGCGTGGAACGCGGTCAACAGTGTCGACCGGTGACGGCCGTGAAACTCATCGGCCCGGCGGTCGATTCGTCCGGATGGCCGCGTCACCGACCGGAACTAACATCGCGACCATGACGTCTTCGACGGCCGACGGCATCCGGCCCTTCCGCCTCGCGATCCCCCAGAGCGACCTCGACGACCTGCACGACCGCCTCGACCGCACCCGCTGGCCGGACGCGCTGCCGGGCGTGGGCTGGTCGTACGGCGTGCCCAGGGACTATCTGCGGGAGCTCGTACGGTACTGGCGGCACGAGTACGACTGGCGTGCGGCCGAGGCCCGGCTCAACGAGTGGCCCCAGTTCACGACCACCATCGACGGCGCGAACGTCCACTTCGCGCACATCCGGTCCCCCGAACCGGATGCCGTCCCGCTGATCATCACGCATGGCTGGCCGGGCTCGATCGTCGAATTCCTCGACGTCATCGGACCGTTGACCGACCCGGCCGCGCACGGTGGGGATCCGGCCGACGCGTTCCACGTCGTGGTACCGGGCATTCCCGGTTTCGGACTGTCCGGGCCCACCGAGGAGACGGGCTGGGAGGCACGCCGGGTCGCCGACGCGTGGGTCGAGCTGATGGCACGGCTGGGCTACGAGCGGTTCGGTGCGCAGGGCGGCGACTGGGGCGCGGCGATCTCCCGTGAGCTGGGCCGCGCCCACCCCGACCGGGTCATCGGCGTGCACCTCAACCTGCTGCCGGGCGCACAGGCGACCAGGGAGCCCACCCGGGAAGAACTGGACGTCCTGAGCCCCGGGGAACGGGAACGCGCCCTCACCTCGTGGCGGCGGTGGAGCGCGTGGTCGCGCGAGGGGACGGGGTACGCCGTCCTGCAGTCCACCCGGCCCCAGACCCTGGCGTACGCGCTGACGGACTCGCCCGTCGGCCAACTCGCCTGGATCATCGAAAAGTTCAGGGAATGGACCGACTCGGAGGAACTGCCCGAGGAGGCCGTCGACCGGGACCGCCTCCTCACGAACGTGATGCTCTACTGGCTGACCGGGACAGCCGGTTCGTCCGCCCGGATCTACTACGAGCGGACGCACACGACCGGGCGGGTCGCGGCGCCGCAGGAGCCGTCGACCGTTCCGACCGCGCTCGCGCTCTTCCCGGCGGAGCCGCAGGTCCCCCTTCGGCACAAGGCTGAACGCTCCGAGAACATCGTGCGGTGGACGGAGTTCGACCGGGGCGGGCACTTCGCGGCGATGGAGGAGCCGGACCTGCTGGTCGGGGACGTACGGGCGTTCTTCCGGGAGTTGCGGGAGAAGGGTGTGGGCTGACGCTCTGCCCGCAGCGAATCTGCTGCGGGCCTAGATATCCCCCGCTGCCCTGGTTCCCGGCCGAGAGTGGAGATCGCGGCGACACCGGCCGCGCACGACACCCGACGACTAGGAGCGCCGATGTCTCCACTCACCGCAGGGCCGTGGCCGGCCCTGCTGCCTCGCGCCGAAGAGGGCGACACCCCTCCGACCCGGTTCGACGACCACCTGGCCGCCCAGCTGCTCGCGCAGCGGATCGTGCTCCTGGGCACCCAGGTCGACGAGGTCTCCGCGAACCGGGTCTGCGCCCAGCTGCTGATCCTGTCGGCGGAGGACCCGCGCACCGACATCAGCCTGTACATCAACAGCCCCGGCGGGTCCGTGCACGCGGGTCTCGCCATCTACGACACGATGCGGCTGATCCCGAACGACGTCTCCACGCTCGCGATGGGATTCGCGGCCAGCATGGGGCAGTTCCTGCTGAGCGTCGGCGCGCGCGGCAAGCGCTACGCGCTGCCCAACGCGCGGATCATGATGCACCAGCCGTCGGCCGGGATCGGTGGCACCACCGCGGACATCGAGATCCAGGCGGAGAACCTGGAGTTCACCAAGCGGACCATCGAGCGGATCACCGCCGAGCACACCGGCCAGAGCCAGGAGACCGTCTCCCGGGACGGCGACCGCGACCGCTGGTTCACGGCCGAGGAGGCCAAGGAGTACGGCATGGTGGACGGGGTCGTGGAGTCCCTCGCGGACGTACGCCCGGCCGCCTCCCGGCGACGGATGGGGCTGTGACATGGGGACGTACACGATTCCGAACGTCGTCGAGCGAACCCCGCAGGGCGAGCGGTCCTACGACGTGTTCAGCCGGCTGCTGTCGGAGCGGATCATCTTCCTCGGCACGGAGATCGACGACGGTGTCGCGAACGTCGTCATCGCCCAACTCCTCCACCTGGAGTCGTCGGCACCGGAGACCGAGATCGCGATCTACATCAACTCACCCGGCGGATCGTTCACTTCGCTGATGGCGATCTACGACACGATGACGTTCGTACAGGCGCCGATCTCGACGTTCTGCGTCGGGCAGGCGGCCTCCACGGCGGCCGTGCTGCTGGCCGGCGGGGATCCGGGACGGCGGTTCGTCCTGGAGCACGCGCGCGTGCTGCTCGGTCAGCCCGCCAGCGGCGGCCGGCAGGGCATGGTCTCCGACCTCGCGCTCCAGGCCAAGGAGATGGTCCGGATCCGCTCCCAGGTGGAGGAGGTGCTGTCCCGGCACACGCACCACGACATCGCGACGCTGCGCGCGGACATGGACCGGGACAAGGTGTTCACCGCGCCGGAGGCGGTGACGTACGGACTGGCCGACGAGGTGCTGAGCCGACGCCTCGTGCCCTGACAGCGAGCGTCAGGCCACCAGGCAGAGCCCGTTGTACGGCGAAGTGGTCGTCGTACGGCTCCTGCCGGACTGCCGGGAGAGTTCCCGGTGTGCCAGCGACAGCAGGTCGCCGAGGCCGAGACCGAGGGCGTGGGCGGCGGCCGCGAGGACCTCCGAGGAAGCCTCCTTGCGGCCACGCTCCACCTCCGACAGATACGGCATGGAGATGCGGGCCTCGTCGGCGACGTCCTTGAGCGTGCGTTCCTGCGCCAGGCGTTCGCGGCGCAGGACGTCGCCGATCAGGTCGCGCCAGAGGGGTTCCTTGGCGGCGGGTGGCCGGGCGGCCGGGCGTTCGGACAAGGGGCGGGCGGTCCCCGGGCGCACGGCCGGCGGGCGCAAGGGGATGACGCGGGCTTCGTTCGGCGCTTGGTTGCTCACCTTCCCCAGCCTAGGAGCGCGCGTGGCGACGGGAAGGGTACGGCATTCCGCCCTCGGTGGAATCGGGCGAAACGCCCGCACGTCAGGTGTCGGGGCGCTGTAGGTCACCTATCCCAACCCGGCTGCCGCGCAATACCTTTCGGTCTGACCTTTGGCAGGTTCAACGAAGACGCCATGCCGTCGCGAAGGTGCCCGCACCGTGGATTTCCAGCACACGATCGACCGCCCGCACGCGCGCAACGCGATCGGGCCCGCCACCATGGACCGCCTCGACAAGGCCCTCGACGCCGTGGTCGAAGCCGCGGACACGACGGACGCCCTGGTCATCAAGGGGGCGGGCGACAAGGCGTTCGTCTCGGGCGGCGACCTGAAGGAGCTCGCGGCGATCCGCACCGAGAGCGCCGCGACGGACATGGCACTGTGGATGCGTGGGATCTGCGACCGGATCGCCGCGTTCCCGACGCCGCAGGCACCGGCGCTCCCCGCACACGACAGCGCGCACACGACAGCGCGCGATGCGCCCGCCCCGAGGGGCCAGTACGCACCGCGCGCTGTCGGTCGGTTCAGGCGCGGGCCGGAGCCTGGCCGGCGGAGGCCGACTGCTCGTCCACGGCCTGGTCGTCGTCGGCCTTGCGCAGCGCGGGGATGAGCATCGCGGCGGCGGCCGACAGCAGGGACACGCCGCAGCCGATCATCAGGCCGGTGCGGAAGCCGTCCTCGGACGGGATCGTGTAACCGCCCATGGTGACGGTCATCTGGGCCAGGACGACACCGATGACGGCAGAACCGATCGTGGTGCCCAGCGAGCGCATCAGGGCGTTGAAACCGTTGGCGGCCGCGGTCTCGGAGACCGGCACCGAGCTCATGACGAGCGCGGGCATGGCGCCGTATGCGAGGGCGACACCGCTGTTGATCACGATGCCGGCGAGCATGATGCCCCAGGCCGTACCCATGAGCGGGAGCGCCGCCCCGTACCCGACAGCGATCACGAGGGCGCCGCAGATCAGCGCGAACTTCGGCCCGCGCGCGTTGATCAGCTTTCCGCCGAGCGGCGAGATGAGCATCATCATGACGCCGCCGGGCGCGATCCACAGACCGGCCGCCAGCATCGACTGGCCGAGGCCGTACCCGGTGGCCTTGGGGAACTGCAGCAGCTGCGGCGCGATCAGCATGAAGGAGTACATGCCGACGCCCACGAGGACCGAGGCGGCGTTGGTGAACAGCACCCGCGGACGGGCCGTGGTGCGCAGGTCGATCAGGGGGTCGCGGGTGCGCAGCTCCCAGAAGCCCCAGGCGAGCAGCGCCACGACGGCGACGGCGAACAGGCCGAGCGTGGTGCCCGAGGCCCAGCCCCAGTCGGCGCCCTTGGAGATCGCCAGCAGCAGCGAGACGAGTCCGATGGCGAGGCCGACGGCGCCGAGCGCGTCGAAGCGCTGCCCCTTGGCGGCGGGCGGGACGTCCGGCACGACGGTGAAGATCAGCACGCCGATGGCCAGGGCGAGGACGGCCGAGCCCCAGAACAGCACGCGCCAGTCGGCGTACTGCGCCACGGCCGCGGCGATGGGCAGGCCGATCGCGCCGCCGATGCCCATGGAAGCGCTGACCAGGGCGATGGAGCCGCTGAGCTTCTCGGCGGGCACGACGTCCCGCAGCAGCGCGATACCGAGCGGCACCATGCCCATGCCCATGCCCTGCAGACCGCGGCCGACGATCATCGGCACGACGGACGAGGACAGGGCGCACACCACCGACCCGATGATCAACGGCACCACACAGATGAGCATCATGCGGCGCTTGCCGATGAGGTCACCGAGGCGCCCGGAGACGGGCACGCACACCCCTGCGACCAGGAGCGTGATGGTGATCACCCACGCCGCGTTCGAGGACGAGGTGTCCAGGATCTGGGGCAGCTCGGCGATGAGCGGGGTCACCAGCGTCTGCATGATCGCGGCGACGGTACCGGCGAGAGCCAGGGTGGCGACGATGCCGCCCGCCCGGCCGCTCGACTGCGGGGCATCCATAGACGGACTCCTCAATCTCTTCAACGCATGCAAAGGTTATGCATCATACATACTCCATGCATCGCCCACATTTCATGTATGGGCCACATATATGACGAGAGGAGCTTCGGACACGGGGCGCGTGAGCTGCGACCCGCTGCGATACCGTCGACCTGGGAGGACGCACCTACATGGACAAGCCATCGCACCTGGTCGAGTTCGAGCACATGGTGCTCGGGCGGCACCAGCTGAGCTCCGCCAAGCACCGCCACCAGGCGGGCCGCATGGAGCGCAGCGCGTACATCATTCTCAGCCGCATCCGGGTGCAGGGTCCGATGTCGATCGGGCAGATCAGCGACGCGTTCCGGCTCGACACCTCTACGGTCAACCGCCAGACGGCGAGCGCGATGAAGGCCGGGCTGCTGGAACGGATCCCCGACCCCGAGGGCGGCATGGCCCGCAAGTTCCGGCTGACCGAGGAGGGCGAGCGGCGCCTCGACCACGAGCGGGAGACGCACATCCAGGAACTGGACAAGGTCTTCGAGGACTGGTCAGCGAAGGACGTGGAGAACTTCGCCCACTACCTCCAGCGGTTCAACGCGAGCGTGGAACGGATCATCGGCCAGCCGTGGCCGCGGTCCTGACCGCTCCCTCGAACCGCCTCCGACGGAACGACATCAACGCGTCGGAGCCGAGTTGGCGGTAGCCGAGCGGGCGCAGGACCTGGGCATCCATGCGGAGGGTCGCATGCCACTCCTCCTCACTCTCGGCGTCGCGGATCAGGTCGTCGAGGCGTTCGGCGAAGCTGAGCCAGTGCAGCAACAGATGGCAGCCGGGCGGCGGCGAGCATGAGCGGCATGTGGAAGCCCTCGCGTTCGTGGAGCAGATGCTCCAGCGCTACGACGGAGCCTCCCCGGCATCCGGAACGTAAGGCCGGCCCACGACCACCTGCGACCGGCGACCGGTGGGCCCACGAGGGCCGGCATGCCCGATGGGGACCGCGGCGGGGACGCGCTCGGCTGCTCCCGGACGCACCGGGGGGGCGGCTCAGTCCCCGCTCAGCGCCAGTACGGCGCGCACGCGTTTGCCGACCGGCACGCGCTCGGCGGTGACCTCCAGGGCCAGCGCATGGACGATCTCCAGTCCGTGCCGGCCGACGCGCTCGGGGTCCCGGGGAAAGCGCAGAGGCAGGGCCACGCTGCTGTCGTAGACGCTGACCGTCACGGAGACGTCCGTGCCCTCCAGTTCCAGGATGTACGGCCCGTTGCTGTGCCGGTCCGCGTTGGTGACCAGCTCGCTCACCACCAGGAGCAGCGCACCGTGCGTGCGGTCGCCGATCGTGGCGCACCACTCGGTTCGGAGCTGCTCGACGAAAAGGGCCGCGAAGGACCGAGCCTCTGCTATGCATCCCGGTTCGCCGGTGAAGTGGGCCGCCCGCCGTAGCGGTTCCACGGGTACGTCGAAACCAGTCGGTATCACTGCCCCGCCCAGGTGCTCGGTCATGCGTTTCTCTCTCGGAAGCCGGACTGGCCGGACGCTGCTGCATCTGTGCTCGTACCCCGAGCCGCGCCCCGCACGCCCCGAGACCGCTGTGCCGCTTCTGACAGGTGCGGCGGGTCACAGCGAAGGCAGGGGCACCACGGGCTCCGGGACGCTCGGGGGCGACTCCGACGTCGTCGTACCGGCGGACGGCGACCCCTCGGGAGCGGAGGGCTCGTGCGACTCGTACGTGGACGACGGTGATTCGCGGGTCGTGGACCCGGAGGGCGGCGGCTCCGAGGAAGGCTGCTCCGATGGCGGGGACTCCGACGAGGGAGCCTCCGAGGAGGGCGACTCGGAGGACGGCGGCTTCGAACCGGGCCTCGACGAGGGCGGCACGGTGGACGGGGGGCGGGATTCGGGTGGCGTCGGCGTGGAGACGCTCACCGACGGGGTGGGCGTGCCCACCGGCCGCTTGGTCTTCTGGTCCTCGCGGCCCGTGTCGCCCCGGTGACGGGCGATCCACTCGTCGTTGTGGGGGTCGTAGAGGACGAAGATGTCGATGGTCGTCGTGGAGGGGGTCACGACGACGACGTTCGACGGGTTGAAGGACGGCCAGGGGTCGCCCGTCTGCTTGAGGGGTGTGGTCAGCTGGGCGGCGGTCGGCGTTGTCAGCGGGTTGCCGCAGGCGCAGCGCACGCGTGGCACTCCGTGGCCGTCGACCAGGACCGCGGTACCGGCCTGCAGGACGGCAAGATAGGTGGTGGCCTCGCCGTCGCGGTAACCGTGGTTGGTGACACGGGTGTCCATGCGCAGCTGTACGGGGGTGAGCGAACTCACGTAGGCCGGGACGTCTTCGGGTCGGATGCCGAGGACCCAGCCGAACGCCTTGTTCCTCGAGGGGTCCGCCCGCAGGGCCGTGATCTGCTTCGCCACGTCGCAGCTGGAGACATGGCGGGTGCCGCCGTAGAGGCCGGGCTCGGCGCCGTCGACGCTGCGCACCGCGTCGGGCGGGGCCGACCGGGCGCTCGGGGAGACGGAGACCGGCGGGAGGGAGACCGGCGGGAGGGAGACCGGCGGGAGGGAGACCGGCGGGAGGGAACCGCCCTTCGCCGCGGACGACGTGAACGGGTCCTGGCCGGTCTTGGCCGCCGGCTGCAGGACCTCACTCGCGCTCGCGGAGCCGGAACGGCCGTCGGACCGGGTGAGGACGACCGCGAGGACCACGGCGGCCACGGCCGCGGTGGCGATGAGCGCGACGCGCGGCGCGGACCTCCACCACGGCGGATGTGGCCCCGGAGCACCGCCGTCTCCGCCCGACGGCCGGAAGGAGGGACCCGACGGCGGCCCCGACGGAGGGCCCGAAGGCGGTCCCGAGGGCGGTCCCGACGGCGGTCCCGACGGTGGCTGCGGGAATCCGGACAGCGGGCCCGAGGGCGGGCCCGTGGGACGGTCGGGGGGCGGGGGTTCGACGCTCACGGGCTCACCTTCCCGACGTGGGCCGACGCGGCGTTCATCCCGTTCCCACCGCTTTTCCGCGACCTGACCATTGTGTGCGCCGGACGGGTATCACGCGCAAACGGACGCGGACGGACCTCCTGGCGGGCGCGGGGTCCCGAGGCTGCTTAGCGTGGCAGAGTGAGCCAGCGAACCCCCTCCGGCCGGGCAGTCGCTCGTCACGGCTGGGTCCAGGCCGTCGCCACGGTGCTGGCCGGGCTGGTCGCCATGGGGGTCGTGGCCACGCTGGGGCTGTGGGCGGCGGGCGCGGCGGACCTGCCGGACGGAGCGTTCCCGCGGGTGGTCGCGGCTACGGTCGTCACGGCCGTCGGCGGCGCCGTCGAGCTCTCCGGGAACGCCGGGGGTCTCGCCCGCACCCGGGCGGGACTGACGGTGATCCCGCTGTCCGTCACCCTCGTGGGGGCCCTCGTGGTGGCGGCCGGATTCCTGCGGCCGCTGCGGCACCGGGCCGTGACCGGAGCCGCGGAGCTGGCCGGGTGGGCCGCCAGGATCGCCGCCCTGTGGCTGCTCGGACTGCTCGGACTGGCCTTCGGGGCCCGGCACACCTTCGCGATCTCCCTCGGCAACGGGGTGATCAGCGACATCGGTGACCTGTTCGACGTGTCGCCCGAGCTCGGCTTCACCACGAATGTGCCGCTGACCCTCGTCCTGGGCCTCCTGTGGCTGGCCGGTGTGCTGGTCCTGGCCCTGCTGGTGTCGCGCGGCGCCCCGCTGCCCGCGCGGCTGCTGCGCTACCAGGAGTCGGTACGGCCGGCCGCCTACGCCATGGTCGTGCTGCTGCTCGCCTGCGTCGCCGTGGGGATCGTCATCGCTCTGGTGGCGGCGGCGACCCGCGGTCACCCGGCCGACACCGCCGCCGTGATCCTGCTCGGCATGCCCAACCTCGTCTGGGTCGCGCTCACCATCGGCATGGGCGCCACCTGGGAGGGCCACGTGGACGGCTCGTTCGCCCTGCCGATGCCGCACGTGCTGGACCAGGTGCTGCGCACCCCGGACGTCTCCACACTGAACCTGGCCACCCTCACCGACCATGACGGCCGGTGGTGGTGGCTCTTGGGCGCCGACGCGGTACTGCTGCTGGTGGCCGCGTTCGTGCTGGCGGCGCGGTCCCGGGCCCGGATCAGGGCCTGGCAGCACGCCGTCCGCATGGCGGTCGCGCTCGCCCTCACGGTCTTGATGATCTGCCTGGCAGGCCGGGTCTCCGCGCACTACGACCTGTCCCTGCCCGTCATCGGCGACCTGGGCGGCAGCTTGTCCGGCGACCTGTTCCTACGACCGCGGGTGTGGACGGCGCTCGGCTTCGCCTTGTTGTGGGGCCTGGTCACCGGCTTCCTCGGCAGCCTGCCCGCCCGCCGCGCGCACCGACATGGCGAGGCCCCGCACAGCGCCCCGGGCCTCCCTCCCTGACCATCACAGCCGCACCCCACGCCCCGCCTCGCCTCAGCCCCGCTCCCTGAACACCGGCGCGGCCCACCGCGGCGGTGGCTTCGCGACGCGCAGGTCCACCTCCGTCGGGGAGTGGTCCTGGTCGGCGGCGCCGGACGGTGGGGTGCGCAGGGCCGCGACGAAGGCGAGGCAGGAGTCGTAGCGGTCTTCGGGGGTCTTGGCGAGGGCCTTGGCGAACACGGTGTCGAGGTAGGGGGCGAGGTCGGGACGGGACGCCGACAGCGGGGGCGGTTGGTCGTACTGGTGGGCCCACAGCAGGGCCATGTCGTCGTCGCGGCGGAAGGGCGGGCGGCCCGCCAGGGACTCGTAGACGACACAGGCGAGGCCGTAGACGTCGCAGCGGCCGTCGACGGGACGGCCGGAGATCTGTTCGGGAGCCACGTAGTCGAGCGTGCCGACGAACTGGCCGACGGTCGTGAAGCCGGTCAGGGACAGCGACTTCTTGGTCAGGCCGAAGTCCGTGAGGTAGACGTGCTCGGGGTGGTCGCTGTCGGTGCCGCGGGCCACGAGGATGTTGCCGGGCTTCACGTCGCGGTGGACCAGCCCGTGCTCGTGGGCGGCGTCGAGCGCGGAGGCCACCTGCGCGGCGATGCGCAGGGCGGTCCGCAGCGGCAACGGACCGCGGCGGTCGAGGAGACGGCGCAGGTCGCTGCCGGCGACGTAGCGCATGGCGATGTACAGGACGCCGTCGGTCTCGCCGGCCTCGAAGACCGGCACGATGTGCGGGTGGTCGATCGCGGCCGCCACCCGGGACTCATGGGTGAAGCGCTGCCGGAAGGTGTCATTGCGGGCGAGTTCCGGGGCCAGCAGCTTGAGGGCGACGGTGCGGTCCAGGCGCAGGTCCCGGGCGCGGTAGACCACGGCCATGCCGCCGCGGCCGACCTCTCCCTCGATGCGGTAGCTCGCGATCTGCCGGCCGATCAGTTCGGAGGGCCTGCCCACGAAGCGGCCGGTGTCGCCCGGCATCAGGGTTCACCGTCGGGGTCGACGACGCGGGTGGGCCCGTGGCCCCCGTCCCCGGCCCCGGCCCCGGCCGGCTCGTCGTCCGCGGCGTACGTGCTCAGGCGTGTCCCGTCGCCGTACATCCACCGCCCCTGTTCGGCGTCGTACAGCCACACGGACTCCCCGTCGACGACCACGCCGATCCTCAGTCCCCGGGTACGGCGCCGGAAGGACTCGCCGTCGAGGCCGGCTCCCGCCAGTTCCTCGACGGCCGCCCGGTACTGCGCGAGCGCCTCCTCGGCGCGCCGGAGCAGCGGGCGCGGGTCGGCCACGCTCGCGAGCGGGTCCGCGCCGGGCGGCGGGTCCTGCGGTACGGCGACCAGGAAGCGGCCGTCGACCCAGGCGGACCAGCCGTTGGCGCACCGGACGTGTCCCCAGTCGCCGCGCCGCTCCGCGAGCTCGACCGGCAGCAGCGGGTCGAGGGGCACCGTGGGACGGGCGGGGTCGGGGGCCTCCCAGGCGGGCATGCCGTGCTGGGGGACGACGTGGGTGGGCCGGAAGCCGGGGGTCGTCATCGCGCCGCCTACTTCCGCATCACGGCCGGCTCGTGCCGGCGCAGCAGCCGGGAGACCAGGAACCCGAAGAGGACCGACAGCACGACCAGCATGCCGAGGTCGAACAACCACACCCCGGGCGAGTGCCGGAACAGCGGATCGTCGGTGAGCGCGCCGGGTGCGAGGCGGGCCAGGTCGATGGTCCCGGCCATGGCGGCGAACGCCCACCGTGAGGGCACCAGCCACGACAACTGCTCGAGGACGATCTTTCCGTGCAGGGACAGCTGGGCGCCGCAGAAGACGACCTGGACGACGGCGAGCAGCACCAGCAGCGGCATCGTCACCTCTTCCTTGCGAACCAGCGCCGACACCACCAGGCCGAGCATCATCGCCGTGAAGGCCAGCAGGGCGACGGCGACCGTGATCTCCACCAGCGGCGGCATCAGCACGCCCGTCCCACCGGGCGCGTCGAGGTCGACGCCGAGCAGGGCGACCAGGGTGAGTACGACCGCCTGGAGGACGGTCACCGTGCCCAGGACGACCACCTTGGACATCAGGTACGCCGATCTGGACAGGCCGACGGCCCGCTCGCGCTGGTAGATCACCCGTTCCTTGACCAGTTCGCGAACGGCGTTGGCGGCACCGGTGAGCACTCCGCCGACACACAGGATCAGCAGCGCGCTCGTCGCGTGGTCCCCGGTCAGTTCGCCGCCGGCCAGTGCGCGGGCCATGGCACCCATCACGAACGGCAGCGCGATCATGACGGCGAGGAAGGTGCGGTCGGCGCTGAGCACGGCCGTGTAGCGGCGGATGAGGGTGGCGAGCTGCGCACGTCGGCTGCGCGGCCGCGGCAGGGGTGCCACGGCGACCGGGCCCTCGCTCGACAGCCGGGGCTGCGCGCTGGAGTCGACCACGTACTGCCGGTGGAGCGGCGAGTCACGGTACTCCCCCGCCCAGTCCCGGTCCTGATCCCGTTCGAAGGCCTCGAAGGCCTCCGGCCACCGCTCGAACCCGAAGAAGGCCAGGGCGTCGTCGGGCGGGCCGTAGTAGGCGGTCTTGCCGCCGGGTGCGAGCACCAGGAGCCGGTCGCAGACGTCGAGGCTGAGGACGCTGTGCGTGACGACGATGACGGTCCGGCCGTCGTCGGCGAGTTTGCGCAGCATGTACATGACCGAGCGGTCCATCCCGGGGTCGAGGCCGGAGGTCGGTTCGTCGAGGAAGAGCAGTGATGGCTTGGTGAGCAGTTCCAGGGCCACGGAGACCCGCTTTCGCTGTCCGCCGGACAGGCTGTGCACGGGCTGTCCGACCCTCTGCTCCAGGCCCAGTTCGCGGATGACCTCGCCGACCCTGGCCCGCCGCTCGGCCTTGGCCGTGTCCTCGGGGAAGCGGAGCTCGGCGGCGTAGGACAGGGCGCTGTGCACGGTGAGCTGGGCGTGCAGGATGTCGTCCTGGGGGACGAGGCCGATGCGCTGGCGCAGCTCGGCGTAGTCGCGGTAGAGGTCGCGGCCGTCGTACAGGACGGTGCCGTGGTCGGCGGGGCGCTGTCCGGTCAGGGCGCCCAGCAGCGTGGACTTGCCGGCGCCGCTCGGGCCGACGACGGCCAGCAGGCACTTCTCCCCCACCGGGAACGACACCTGGTCCAGCAGCGTCCTGCGGCCGCGGTCGACGGCGACCGAGAGGTCCTGCACGTCGAGGGAGACCTCGCCCGTGTCGATGTACTCCTGCAGCTGATCGCCGACCAGACAGAACTCCTCGTGGCCGATGCCGACGATGTCACCGGGGCCGACCCAGGCGCGGGTGATGGGCCGGCCGTTGAGGTAGGTGCCCTTGTGGCTGCCGAGGTCGACGATCTCGTGCGTGCCGTCCGGCAGGGTACGAAGTTCGGCGTGCCGGCGGGAGACGGTCAGGTCGTCGACGACCAGGTCGTTGTCGGCGGCGCGGCCGATGCGCAGGCTACGGGCGGGCAGCAGCCGTACGCTCGCGGGCTCCCGGAAGGTGCCGGTCAGACTGGGCATCGACACCGCCGAGGGGCGCTCCGGGGCCGGCGGCGGGCGGCTGAGCAGGACGGCGCACGGGCCGTCGGCGGGGTTGCCGAACCGGATGACACTGCCTGGGCCGACGTCCCGTTCCAGGACGCGGCGGCCGTCGGCGTAGGTGCCGTTGGTGCTGTGCTCGTCCTCGAGGGTCCAGTGGCCGGCCTCGGGTCGCAGCACCGCGTGGTGCCACGAGACCCGGGTGTCGTCGAGGACGATGTCGGACTGCGGGTCGCGTCCGACGTGGTATTCGCGGCCCGGAGTCATCACCGTGGAGCCCGTCTCGGTCGTCAGCACGAGTTCGGGCGCGGTCGGCGCGGCCAACCCATCCGCCATGCGTGAATTCTACCGATTCGCTCACATGTGCGCCGATCGCCATGCGCATCAGGGTCGGCACGTGACCCCCGTCAGGCGTCAGGCGACCGGCACGACGAGCGCCGGCGCGGCGCGCTGCATCCGCAGTGCGTCGACGGACTCGGCGAGCAGCTCGTACTCGGTGGTGTCGTCACTGGTGGCGATCCGCACCAGCCGCCCGCCGGCCAACTCGTCGGCCACCAGCTCCTGTCGCTCCGCGTCGGCGCACCAGGCACGCAACAGGCCGGGCACGTCGGGCGCGCCCTCGGCGACCGGCACGAGCGCGCCCGGCGGGAAGTGCGGGCTCTCCGGGCTCGGGTCGAGTCGCTCGGCGATCCAGGACGCCCGGTCGCGCAGCCACCACAGGGCCAGCGCGAGGGTGGGCGCGCGATAGGTGCCGAGCGGCACGCCGATACGCCGCCCGTCGCACACGCCGTACGCGGTGACATGGCACAGGAATTCGTCGTGCACGGTTCCACTCCCCCGTCGCATCTCTCGCTTGCCGGTCGGACCTCGCTTTCCGTGCGGCTCCTGTGCGGTGAACTGCCCCTGCCATTCGAGTATGTTGACTCCTGAAACACTGTCACCATTACTTTCGGCCACTCTCTTGGCATATTCACCGCCCCTATTGGCCGAAACGTGACGGGCGGGCCACCGGTCTGCATTACCTGCGGAGTAATCGACCCTTCCGGCGGACCCGGGCATGGTTGGTCGCACCGGATCGGCGAACACCGGAATCCGGTTCCTGACCAGCAGATACGACCTCGACGGAGGCTGATTTCACATGTCCGCGAACATCGACCGTTACGAGAACGCCGTCGCCCGCTACTTCGAGGCCTGGAACGCGGCCGAGCCGGAGGCACTGGCGAAGACGGTCGCCGCCGCCTGGACGGCGGACGGCAGCTACACCGACCCGATCGCCGACGTCCGCGGCCACGAGGCCATCGCGGCGCTGATCACGGCCGCCCACGCCCAGTTCCCCGGCTTCGCCTTCCGGCTCACCGGCGCCGTCGACGGCCACCACGACACGGCACGCTTCTCCTGGGAGCTGGTGAGCGAGGCCGACGGCTCGGCGCCGGTCGCCGGATCCGACGTGATCACGCTGGACGCCGAGGGCCGGATCAGGACCGTGCTCGGATTCCTTGACCGGGTGCCCGCCGGGGCGTGACGGCCGACGCCACGACGAGTTCCGCCGCCCGCGGTGGTCCATCAATTGGTCTCTTGAATGGGAGACCGTCGAGATCACCGCGAGCGGAGGACACCATGGGCGCGACCGGGAAAGGCGACGCGGAATTCACCGCGGAACTTCGCAAGAGCCCGAACAACGGCGGCCGGCCCTATGTCGTCCGGCCGGATTCCGTCGAATTCTTCGGCACCCGGGGACCGGTCAAGATCCGCGGGACGGTCGACGGACAACCTTTCGAGAGTTCGTTCATGGCCCTCGGGAACGGCACCCACAAGCTCCCCGTAAAGGCTGGGGTACGCGAGGCCATCGGGAAGGAGGAGGGCGACACGGTGACCGTACGCCTCGAGGAGCGCCTCGGCGCGTAGGTCACTGTGCCGCCCGCGTACTACGGCTTGACGAGTGCGTCGATCCGGGCCAGCTCCTCCGCGTCGAAGTCGAGGTTGCGGATGGCGCCGACGCTGTCCTCCAGCTGCTGCGGGCTGCTCGCCCCCACGAGGGCGGAGGTCACCCGGCCGCCGCGCAGGACCCAGGCGAGGGCCAGCTGGGCCAGGGTCTGGCCGCGGGACTTGGCGATCTCGTCGAGGGAGCGCAGCCTGGCCACCAGGTCCTCGGTGACCGCGTCCGAGTTCAGGAAGGGGCTGTCGCTCGCGGCCCGGGAGCCCTCCGGGATGCCGTCGAGGTAGCGGCCGGTCAGCAGACCCTGCTCCAGCGGGGAGAAGACGATGGAGCCGACCTGGAGCTCGTCGAGCGCGTCCAGCAGGCCCTCGTCCTCGGGGCGGCGGTCGAGCATCGAGTAACGCGGCTGGTGGATGAGCAGCGGGGTGCCCAGCTCGCCGAGGATGCGGGCGGCCTCGCGGGTCTGCTCCGCGGAGTAGTTGGAGATGCCGACGTAGAGCGCCTTGCCCTGCTGGACCGCCGAGTGCAGGGCGCCCATCGTCTCCTCCAGCGGAGTCTCCGGGTCGGGGCGGTGCGAGTAGAAGATGTCGACGTAGTCCAGGCCCATCCGGGTCAGGCTCTGGTCGAGCGAGGACAGCAGGTACTTGCGGGAGCCCCATTCGCCGTACGGGCCGGGCCACATCAGGTAGCCGGCCTTGGTGGAGATCACCAGCTCGTCGCGGTAGGACGCGAAGTCCGCCTTGAGCGCCTCACCGAAGGCCGACTCGGCGGCGCCGGGCGGCGGGCCGTAGTTGTTGGCCAGGTCGAAGTGGGTGACGCCGAGGTCGAAGGCGCGTCGCAGGATGGCCCGCTGGGTCTGGACCGGGCGGTCGGGGCCGAAGTTGTGCCACAGTCCGAGCGACAGCGCGGGGAGCTTGAGGCCGCTGCGTCCGGTGCGCCGGTAGGGCATGTCCGCGTAGCGGTCGGGGTGTGCGGTGTACAACGCGACTCCATCAGAGATCGGCACCGGACATCAGGTTCACGACGTCCGGTTCAGGACATCAGGTTCAGGGAACCGCTACCCACTCTCGCGCGACCCAGGGACAGTGGTCCAACAGAAGAATCCGATGGAATTCAGCGGATACGCTTCTCAATCATGGAACTGCGCCATCTCCAGCACTTCGTCGCCGTCGCCGAGGACCAGCACTTCACCCGGGCCGCCGAGCGGCTGATGGTGTCCCAGTCGGGCCTGTCGGCCTCGATCCGGGCGCTGGAGCGTGAGCTGCGGGCCCCGCTGTTCATGCGCACCACCCGCCGGGTGACGCTGACCGAGGCCGGGCGCGCGCTGCTTGCCGAGGCGGAGCGGATCCTGGCGCAGGTCAGGGCCGCCCACGAGGCGGTGGCCGCGGTGCAGGGCGTGCTGCGCGGCACGCTGGCACTCGGCACCGAGCAGTGCATCGCCGGGGTGCAGGTGGCGGCGCTGCTCGCCGCCTTCCGGCGGCGCCACCCGGACGTGGAGATCCGGCTGCGGCAGGCGGGGTCGGGCGCGCTGGCCGAGGAGGTCGCGGCCGGGCGGCTGGATCTGGCCTTCGCCTACCGGACGGAGGCGGACACCGACCAGTTGCGCTCCGTGTCGCTGGCCGGCGAACCGATGACGCTGCTGTGCCACCCCGCCCATCGCCTCGCCGAGGCCGGCGCCGCGGTGACGCCGGAGGAGGTCAGCGGCGAGGTCTTCGTCGACTTCCATCCGGACTGGGGCCCGCGCCGCACCACGGACGCCGCCTTCGCCGAGGCCGGGGTGCGGCGAACGGTCGCGCTGGAGGTCAACGACGTGCACAGCCTCCTCGACCTGATCGACGAGAACCTCGGCGTCGCCGTAGTGCCGCGCCACTTCCGGCACAAGCGGGAGTCGCTCACCGCGCTGCCCCTGAAGGGCACCGGTGAGACGGTGTACGAGACCGCCGCCCTGCTGCCGCCGCCCCAAGGCACCAGTCCGGCGGCCCGGGCGCTGATGGCGCTGCTGGAAACAGGGGGCGCGTGAGCGACGGCTGCGCGATGGTGGACGCATGCATGCAAAGGACGTCCTCATCGACGCGTACAGCCGCATCCAGGAAGAAGTCCACTCCGTGGTCGAGGGACTGGACCCCGACGACCTCCATGCCCGCCCCGGCGCGGACACCAACTCCATCGCCTGGCTGGTGTGGCACCTCACCCGGGTCCAGGACGACCACGTCGCCGACGCCTTCGACCTCGACCAGGTATGGCTGTCGCAGGAGTGGGAGAAACGCTTCGGCCTCGACCTGCCGCGCCACGACATCGGCTACGGCCACACCTCGGCGAAGGTCGCCGAGGTGCGGGTCGACTCCGGAGACCTGCTGACCGGCTATTACGACGCGGTGCACGCGCAGAGCCTCCAGGCCCTGCGCGGGCTGGCCGCCAAGGACCTGGAGCGCGTCGTCGACACCCGCTGGGATCCGCCCGTCACCCTGGGCGTGCGGCTGGTCAGCGTCCTGTCCGACGATCTCCAGCACGTCGGACAGGCCGCCTACGTCCGGGGGCTGCTTCAGAGCGCGGCAGCGTAGCCCGGCAGGACGACGTCCTCGATGAGGGCCTTGCGCTCGTCGAACGGGATGAACGCGCTCTTGACGGCGTTCACCGTGACCGTGCGCAGGTCCTCGAGGGTCCAGCCCGCCTGCTCCACGAGCAGCGACATCTCCCGGGTCATCGTCGTCCCCGACACCAGACGGTTGTCGGTGTTGAGGGTGACCCGGAAGCCCAGGTCTTTCAGGGCCGTGATCGGGTGCTCGGCGATCGAGGTCGCGGCGCCGGTCTGGAGATTGGACGTCGGGCACATCTCCAGCGCGACACGGCGGTCACGCACCCAGCCGGCGAGACGGCCGAGCTTGCCGTCGACGATGTCCTCGGTGATGCGCACGCCGTGGCCGATGCGCTGAGCTCCGCACACCTGGAGAGCCTGGTGGATGCTGGGCAGGCCGTGGGCCTCGCCGGCGTGGATGGTGAACGGCACGCTCTCGCGGCGCAGGTGCTCGAAGGCGGCCAGGTGGTCGGCGGGCGGGAAGCCGTCCTCGGCGCCGGCGATGTCGAAGCCGACGACACCGGCGTCTCGGTAGGCGACGGCCAGCTCGGCGGCCTCGCCGACGCGGTCGAACATCCGCATTCCGCACAGCAGGGTGCCGACCCGGACGGGGGCACCGGCGGCGGCCGCCTTCGCCATGCCGGCGGCGAGGCCCTCCTGCACGGTCTCCACGACCTCGTTCAGCGTCAGCCCGCCGTTCAGCATCAGCTCGGGGGCGTAGCGCACCTCGGCGTAGACGACGCCGTCGGAGGCGAGGTCGAGGACGTACTCCTCAGTGGTGCGCAGCAGTCCCTCACGGTTCTGCATCACGGCGAGGGTGTGCTCGAAGGTGGCGATGTAGCGGACCAGGTCGCCGGAGTTGGCGGCGTCGTAGTACCAGGCGGCGAGCGCGTCGGGGTCGGTGGTCGGCAGGGTGTGACCGACCTCGGCCGCGAGCTCCACCACGGTGGCGGGGCGCAGCCCGCCGTCGAGGTGGTCGTGCAGGACAGCCTTGGGCAGGCGTCGGAGGGTGTCGGCGTCTATGCGGGGGGCGGTCATGGGCGGTCTTTCTGTGACAAGTGGGTCAGAGCTGCTGCTGCTCGGCGGGCTGGAGCAGGTCCCAGCGGTTTCCGTACATGTCCTGGAAGACGACGACCGAGCCGTACGGCTCGTGGCGCGGCTCCTCCAGGAAGGTCACGCCCGCGGCGCGCATCCGGGCGTGGTCGCGGGCGAAGTCGTCGGTGTGCAGGAAGAACCCCACCCGCCCGCCCGTCTGGTCGCCGACCCGGCCGCGCTGCGTCTCGTCCTTGGCCCGGGCGAGCAGCAGCCCGGTGCCCTGCCCGTCGGCGCCGGTGGTCCCGGGTTCCACGACGACCCAGCGAGAGCCGTCGGGGCGTGGGGCGTCCTCCACGAGGCGGAACCCGAGCGCCTCGGTGTAGAAGCGGATCGCCTCGTCGTAGTCGTCGACGACGAGGGTGACCAGGGCGATGCGTCTCATCGGGGCCTTTCGGTACGTGCGATTGACGGGAGAGGTTATACGTAAAACCCAGCGCACGCCAGTCACTCCGTGACCGGTCGGGAATCACGGCCGCCGCGCGGGGTGGCCTAGGTCTCCGGACCGTGCCGCACCGGGTCTCCGGCCCGAGGCGCGGTGGGCCGCCGCTCGCTAGCGTGCCCGCCATGAAGATCGCCGGCGCCTCGCGCGCCCCCGAACAGCGCAAGCACGACGTACTGGCCCGCCTGGAAGAGGAGATGGACATCTGGGTGGCCACAGCGGACGCCGACGGGATCCCGTGTCTGGTCGCGCTGTGGTTCGTCTGGGACGGCGAGGCCCTGTGGCTGTCCACCCGGCGTGCCAATCCCACCGGCCGTAATCTGCGGACCGGTGCGCGGGCCCGGCTGGCGTTCGGGGACACCCAGGACGTCGTGCTCGTGGACGGTGATGCGGAGATGTTCACCGCGGTGGACGTGCCGGGGGCGGCGGCGGAGGCGTTCCGCACGAAGACGGGCTGGGATCCCCGTGGGGACAGCGCGGAGTACGTCTACTTCCGGGTGCGCCCGCGTGCGGTGCAGGCGTGGCGCGGGGCGCACGAGCTGCCGGGCCGGCACCTCATGCGGGACGGTGTCTGGGCCCCTGCCACTGACCAGCCTTCTGACGGAGGGTGTTGAGCCGTCCCAGGCGCACCGGCGGCCACGTTCTCCACGACGTGGCCGGGGTTGCGCCGGTGCCGGGGATGGCGAGTACGTGCGGGCCCTGTCGCAGGTCGCGCGCAGGTCCTCCGGCCGGTCCGAACCGCCCCACTCCCCCGCGCAGTCACGGAAGGGGCCGACTTTCGTGGCGATGACGAGGTCGTCGGCGTACGGGGACAGCGCCGGTCAGGACCTGCCCGGCAGACCGAGTCGCAGGAAAGCAACGGTGTCTGTGAACCCGGCGCGTCTGCGGCACGATCGGCCGGACAGGCCCTGGGGGGCTCAGGACGCGAACGGCACCTGGGCCGAGGGAGCCGCATCCTGCCGGAACGGGTGCTTCCACACGCCCTCCGCGGCAAGCCCCGGCAGCACTCCCTCCCCGAACCAGTAGGCCTCCTCCAGATGCGGATACCCGGAGAGCACGAACTCCTCGATCCCGAGCGCCGCGTACTCCTTGATCCGCTCGGCGACCTCCTCGTGGCTGCCGACCAGCGCCGTGCCGGCGCCGCCGCGGACCAGTCCGATGCCCGCCCACAGGTTGGGGTGGATCTCGAGCCCGTCCCGGCCGCCGCCGTGCAGCGCGAGCATCCGCTGCTGCCCCTCGGACTCGCTGCGCGCCAGCCCCTCCTGCACGGCCCTCACCGTCTCGGGGTCGAAGCCGCCGAGCAGCCGGTGCGCCTCCGCCCAGGCCTGCTCGGAGGTGTCCCTGGTGATGACGTGCAGGCGGATCCCGAAGCGGAGGGTGCGGCCCTCCTTCGCGGCCAGCCCCCTGATCCACGCGATCTTCTCCGCGACCTGGGCCGGCGGCTCGCCCCACGTGAGGTAGACGTCGACGTGCTTGGCGGCGACCTCGCCCGCGACGGGCGACGACCCGCCGAAGTACACCTCGGGCACCGGATCGGGCACGCGCGCCAGTTTCGCGTCCTCGACCTGGAGGTGCTCGCCCGCCAGGTCGACGGTCTTGCCCTCCCACAACTCCCGTACGATCTGGAGGAATTCGCCGGTGCGGCGGTAGCGCGCGTCCTTGTCGAGGAAGTCTCCGTAGGCACGCTGCTCGTGGCTCTCGCCGCCCGTGACGACATTGAGGAGCAGCCGTCCGCCGGTCTGTCGCTGGAAGGTGGACGCCATCTGCGCCGCGAGGGTGGGCGAGACGAAGCCGGGGCGGAAGGCGACCAGGAACTTCAGGCGTTCGGTGTTCTGGCTGACCATCGCGGTGGTCAGCCACGCGTCCTCGCACCAGGCACCAGTGGGTGTCAGCGCGCCTACGAAGCCGAGGTCCTCGGCGGCACGGGCGATCTGGCTCAGATAGGCGACCGTCGGCGGCCGGTCCCGTCCGGAGGCGGTGGCCGGGGTGCCGTGGCCGCCGCCGACGACGTGGCGGCTGTCGCCGTTGGTGGGCAGGAACCAGTGGAAGGTGAGGGACACGGGGGGTCTCCGATCTGGGCGGTCGGCTAGAGGAGGCCGTGGCGGGGCGGCTTCGTCCCGTTGAGCACGTACCGGCCGATGTGCTGGATCTTCCAACGGGTCGGGTCGTGCAGCGTGTGCGTACGGGCGTCGCGCCAATGGCGGTGCAGGTTGAGGGAGTCGAGTGCGGAGCGGGTGCCGGACACCTCGAACAGGGCGCCGGCGACGTCGACCGCGGTGTTCGCGGCCTGGACCTTGGCGGCGGCCACGGCGATGGATGCCTCGGCCGCCGTGTCGTCGGTGAGGTCGGCGCGGGCCGCGTCCACGGCACGGGCCGCCTCGCGCAGCAGTGCCTCGGACGCCCTGACCTGGAGGGCGAGTTCACCGAACCGCTGGATCAGCAGCGGGTCCTCGGCGGCGGTCTCGACGCCGCTCTCGAACCACGGCCTGCTCTTCGTCCGCACGAACTCCGCGGCCTGCGCGAGCGCTCCCACGGCGATACCGGCGTCGATGGCGGCGTGCAGCAACTGGGCCAGGGCGCCGTGCAGTTGCGGCCCCTCGAAGGTGAGGTGGTGCGGCAGGACGCGGTCGGCGGGGACCGGGACGTCGTCGAGGTGGACGGTTCCGCTGGCGGTCGTGCGCTGGCCCATGCCGTCCCAGTCGTCCACCACCGTGAGGCCGGCCGCGTCCCGGGGAACGAAGGCCACGTGCAGGTTGTCGTCCTCGGCGCGGGCCAGTACGGGGATCCAGTCGGCGAACAGGGCTCCGGTGGAGTAGTGCTTGACGCCGGAGAGGACGTACGAGCCGTCAGCCTGCGGTGTGAGACGGGTGCGGATGTCCTGAACGTGCTTGGTGCCGGCCTCCGACTGGGCGTTGCCGAACCGGCGCCCGGCGAGCAGTTCGGCGAAGAAGAACTTCTGCTGCTCGGCCGTGCCCTGGCGGCGGATCACGTTGACGTAGGCGAAGTGGCTCTGCGGGATCTGGGCGAGGCTGCCGTCGGCGGACCCCAGCAGCCGGAAGACCTCCGCGAGGGTCTCGGCACCGACGTCGGCGCCGCCGTGCTCGGCGGGCACGGTGACGGCAAGTAGTCCGGAGGCGGAGAGCCGGTCCAACTCCGTGCGCGGCAGCCGACGTTCGGTGTCGCGCTCCGAGGCGCCGGCCCGGAACTCGTCGGCCAGGGCCGCCGCGACGGCGACGGCCTCGGCGTCGTCGGTGATGACGCGGGCGGCCATGCGTTCAGCTCGCCGCGGCCAGGAGCGGGGTGCGGCCCAGTGCGGCCGAGAACTGGTCGACCACCTGGGTGAGGGCCTCCGTGGTGGCCGGGGCCACGGTCAGCGAGCCGTTGTCGTGCACGGTGATGTCCTTGTCGAGGGTGAACCAGCCCTGCACGATGTGCGCCGCGCCCATGGAGTTCAGGACCGGGCGCAGCGCGTAGTCGATGGCCAGGACGTGCGCGGTGGAGCCGCCGGTGGCCAGCGGCAGCACGGTCTTGCCGGTGAGGGCGTACTGCGGGAGCAGGTCGAGGAGCGCCTTGAGGACACCGGAGTACGACGCCTTGTAGACGGGGGTGCCGACGACGACGCCGTCGGCGCGCGCGAACAGCTCGGTGGCCTCGAGGATCGCCGGGTGCCGGAAGTCCGCGCCGAGCAGCGCCTCGGCGGGGACGGTACGGACGTCGAGCGGTACCACCTCGTGGCCCTGCGCCACGAGCCGCTGGTCCAGGTGGCGCAGCAGGCGGTTGGTGCGGGAGGAGGCGGAGGGGCTGCCGGAGACGGACAGGACGGTGGCCATGGGTCCTCTTTCAGGACGGCGGGACGTCTCCGCGCGGGAGGCGTCCCCTGCGGGAAGCGGTCAGGAGTACCGGGTGGGTCCGGGCAGTTCGCCTTCCTGGCCCCGGGCGGCCGACCTCACGCCGCTCGTGGGCGACGGGGTCGCGCAATCCGGAAGGTCAGGCAGGCGTGATGATCTCTGCGTTCAGGCAGCGGAAGAGGACGCACGTCCGCCCGACGACAGAGAGGGAAGAAGGTGGACGCGGCGAATCGGAAGGATTCTCAGGCCGCGGCGCAACAGGAGGCGCTGGAGACGCGCGCGAGGTCGACATGGCGTCGCCGCGTGAGGTCCAGTCGCATCTTCATGCCGTCGATCGTGGCAGCCGCCGGTCGGGGCAGTCAAGGAAAACCCGACCGGTCTCGTATCGCGGACCATTGAATTTCACGAAGGTGTGACAGGGAAACCCTTGAACCGCCCTGGAAAGCACCAGCATTCTGCTGCGGTGCGGACAGAACAGCTGGAATACATCGCGGCGGTCACCAGGCTCGGTTCTCTGCGCCGGGCCGCCGAGGAACTGAGCCTGTCCCAGCCCGCGTTGAGCGAGACCGTGCGGAATCTGGAACGCGAGCTCGGCGTCGACCTCCTGGAACGCAAGCGCTCCGGCGCCACGATGAGCGCGTCGGGCCGGGAACTGCTGCCGCACATCGTCAATGTGCTGGACGCGGTGGACCGGTTGCGGGCAGCGGCGGGCGAACAGCACCGCATCAGCCGCATGGTGCGGCTCGGCACGGTGAACGCGGCGACCGTGCCGCTGCTCATTCCGGTGGTGCGGGACTTCCGCGGCACGCATCCGCTCACCCAGGTCGAGGTGGTCGGCGCACAGCAGACCGACATCCACCGTGGCCTGCTGGAGGGCGCTTTCGACCTCGGGCTCGTCAACCACCTGGAGGGCGACGACATGCCGGCCGGGTTCGAGTCGACCGAGCTGCTGCGCGGGCGGCCCGTGGTGTGCGTACGTCCGGACAGCCCGCTGGCGTCCGCCGCGGCGGTGACGCCGGACGACCTGCTCGCGGAGCCGCTGATCGGCATGCGGTCGGGCTATGTGATGCACCGCTACGTCCATCGGCTGCTGGGCGGGAGCGGTCCCGCGTTCGCGTATTCCACGGACGGCGCCGAGATGGGCAAGCTGATGGTGGCGGAGGGGCTGGGGGCGACGGTCCTGCCGGACTTCAGTGTGATCGGCGATCCGCTGGAGCGGTGTGGTGCGCTCACCCACCGGCCGATCGCCGGCGACACGACACAGGTGCTGCTGATGCTGCGGCGCCGCCGGGCGGAGTCCGTGCCGCAGGCCGCGCAGGACCTGCACGAGGTGTTCGTGCGCACGGCACGGCGGCTGGGCGGGAGGCCGGCCGACCCGGGCACCGGTCAGGCGCCCGACGAGGACTGACCCACGGCCCGACGACGACCGACCCACATACGCACGACCAGTGTCGTGCTCAGTCGTCGTCGTGCCCGGGAACCACCACGAGGAAGGCGTCCGACTTCAGGTCCATCACCACGGTCGCGGGCTCGCCCTGCGCACGGCGGGCCGCCGCGTACTCCTCCGCCGGCCATGATCCGCGCGGAGCTCCCGCAGGAAAACGCTCCAACACCTTCGCGCCCATAGCGGCAGACACCTCCGGAACCGGCCATCGGCCATCGGCCGATACTCCTGTCTCTCGTACGAACCGCCTGCCCCGGATCGGCGCGATCATGTGCGGCGCCCGACGTGCGCGTGTCCAGCGGGGAACCATCGCGGGCAGGTCGGTCCACACCGCGCCGTCGTGGGACCCGCTTTCCCCGCGCGCGGCTGCTCCCGGTCGCTCGCTGTGACCACGTGGTCGTACGGAAACCCGTACGCCGCATCCGCAGCGGCCCTGCGCGGGGAAGTGATGAGGGAGTGAACACGAGGGGGCAAGCGAGGCGAAGGGCCGAGTCCACGTGAACGAAGACGACAGCACTGCCGGGCTGCGCTCCCTGGTGACCGGCGCCACGGGGTACATCGGCGGCCGGCTCGTACCGGAGCTGCTCGCCGCGGGCCACCGGGTGCGCTGTCTGGCCCGCTCCCCCGAGCGGCTGCGCGACCATCCATGGGCGGGCGACACGGACGTGGTGCGCGGCGACGTCACCGACGCCGCATCCGTCGCCGACGCCATGCGGGACGTCGACGTCGCGTACTACCTGGTCCACGCGCTGGGCAGCGGCAAGGACTTCGAGCAGACGGACCGCGCGGCCGCCCGCGTCTTCGGCGAGCAGGCCAGGGCCGCGGGCGTACGGCGCATCGTCTACCTCGGCGGCCTCACCCCGGCGGGGGTTCCCGAGCGGGAGCTCTCGCCCCATCTGCGCTCGCGGGCCGAGGTCGGCCGCATCCTGCTGGACTCCGGAGTGCCGACCACCGTGCTGCGGGCGGCCGTGATCATCGGCTCGGGCTCGGTCTCCTTCGAGATGCTGCGCTACCTCACCGAACGCCTGCCCGTGATGGTCACGCCGAGCTGGGTGCACACCAGGATCCAGCCGGTGGCGGTACGGGACGTGCTGCGCACCCTGGTCGGCAGTGCCCGGATGCCCGCCGAGGTCAACCGCGCCTTCGACATCGGAGGTCCTGACGTCCTGACGTACCGGGAGATGATGGTGCGTTACGCCGCCGTCGCGCACCTGCCGCACCGTCTCATCCTCTCCGTGCCGATGCTTTCCCCGGGGTTGTCCAGTCAGTGGGTCGGCCTGGTCACGCCGGTGCCCGCGGCCATCGCCCGACCCCTGACCGAGTCGCTGCGGCACGAGGTCGTCTGCCACGAGCGCGACATCGTCCGTCACGTCCCCGACCCGCCGGGGCATCCGATCGGCTTCGACGACGCGGTCCGGCTGGCCCTGCGGCGGGTGCGCGAGGCGAAGGTGACGACCCGATGGTCCTCCGCCTCCGTGCCGGGCGCCCCGAGCGACCCGCTGCCCACCGACCCGGACTGGGCCGGGGGCAGCCTCTACACCGACGACCGCGAACTGACGGTCGACGCCTCGCGCGAGGCGCTGTGGCGCGTGGTCGAGGGCATCGGCGGAGAGAACGGCTGGTACTCCTTCCCCCTGGCCTGGGCCGTGCGCGGCTGGCTGGACCGGCTGGTCGGCGGGGTCGGGCTGCGCCGCGGGCGCCGGGACGCGGCGCGGCTGCGGGTCGGCGACTCGCTGGACTTCTGGCGGGTCGAGGAGATCGAACCCGGGCGTCTGCTTCGGCTGCGGGCCGAGATGCGGCTGCCGGGTCTGGCTTGGCTGGAGATGTACGCGGAGACGGACGCCGACGGCCGCACCCGTTACCGACAGCGCGCCCTGTTCCATCCGCACGGACTGCTCGGCCAGGCCTACTGGTGGAGCGTCTCCCCCTTCCACGCCCTCGTGTTCGGCGGCATGGCCCGCAACATCGCGCGGGCCGCGGTGGCGGGCCCGGTCCCCCCGAAGAGGGAACGTGCGCCCACGGGATGAGGTGTGCATCCGCCGGGCGCCCCTGGCCGGAAGCACCTCATCGGCCCCCACCCTTCTCCGGAGCTTCCCTCATGAACGTCTCGGTCGTCCTGTTCACCTCCGACCTCCGTCTGCACGACCATCCCCCGCTGCGGGCCGCCCTCGAGGGCTCCCGTCAGCTCGTGCCGCTCTTCGTGCGCGACCGGGCCGTGGAAGGCTCGGGTTTCGCCGCGCCCAACCGGCTGGCGTTCCTCGCCGACTGCCTGCGGGACCTGGACGCGGGCCTGCGCGAGCGCGGCGGGCGGCTCGTCGTGCGCTCCGGCGACGTCGTCGAGCAGGTCTGCGGGGCGGCCGCCCGGGCGGACGCCGACGAGGTGCACATGGCGGCCGACGTGAGCGCCTACGCGCACCGGCGGGAGGAGCGGCTGCGGCGCGCGCTGGAGGGACAGGGCGTGCGACTGCACGTCCACGACACGGTGACCACGGCCGTCGGTCCGGGAGCGGTGACGCCGACCTCCGCGGACCACTTCGCCGTCTTCACCCCCTACTTCCGGCACTGGTCGCGGCAGGCGCTGCGCGACACCCTCGGCGCACCACGCGCCGTACCGGTCCCGGACGGCGTCGGTTCCGAGGAGCTGCCCTCCCGTGGCGGCCTGGCCGGAGTGTCGGAGGGACTCGCCGCCGGCGGCGAGACGGAGGGCCGGAAGCGGCTGACGGCCTGGCTCCGCGGTGGCATCACCGGCTACGAGGACAGCCGCGACGACCTCGCCGGCGACGCCACCTCACGTCTCTCGCCCCACCTTCACTTCGGCACCCTCTCCCCCATCGAACTCGTCCACCGGGCGCGCCGCGCGGGCGGTCCCGGTGCCGAGGCGTTCGTACGGCAGCTCGCGTGGCGCGACTTCCACCGCCAGGTGCTCGCGGCGCGCCCGGAGGCGGCCACCGCGGACTACCGCACCAAGCGGGACCGTTGGCGGTCCGAGCGGACGGCGCGGGAGGACGTGGCGGCATGGCGGGAAGGCCGCACCGGCTATCCGGTGATCGACGCGGGGATGCGCCAGCTCAGGTACGAGGGCTGGATGCACAACCGGTGCCGCCTGTTGACCGCGAGCTTCCTCGCCAAGACGCTGTACGTCGACTGGCGGGTCGGAGCCCGGCACTTCCTGGACCTGCTGGTCGACGGCGATGTCGCCAACAACCAGCTCAACTGGCAGTGGGTGGCGGGGACCGGCACCGACACCCGCCCCAACCGGGTGCTCAACCCCGTCGCCCAGGCCAGGCGCCACGACCCGGACGGGGCCTACGTACGACGATGGGTACCGGAACTGGCCTACCTCGAGGGGCCGTTGGCGCACGAGCCGTGGAAGCTCCGGGGCCTGGACCGTGCCGCGCCGGACTACCCGGAGCCGATCGTCGACCTCGCGGACGGACTGGCCCGCTTCCGGCAGGGGCGCGAACGCGGCTGAGGCGGCGTGCAGGAACCGCACGCCCGGCGCCTACCGTCCGTGGCCGCCGGGGACTCCGTGTCCGTGTCCGCCGTGCCCTGCGTACAGACCGGCCAGCATCTCCACCGCGTCCTTCAGCACGCTCGGCCTCGCCGTCCCGTCCGCGGAGCGCCCGAGCCAGCCGGGACCGGCGAGGACCACCAACGGCTGCCGGCGCGCGCCCCTCACTCCCCACTGCGCGGCGGCGACACGCCGGGCCAGCGGCAGGGTCGCCGAGGAGCGGGCCTGCGCCCACAGCACCACGGCCGCCGGACCCAGCCGGTCGACCGCGGCTGTAAGCGCCTCCGCGGGTACGGCCGCCCCGAACATCCGGGTGGGGAGGCCGAGTTCACTCAGTCCTGCGTTGAGCGCCTCCAACGGCAGGGTGTGCTGCTCGCCGGGCACGCAGGCCAGTACCACCGGTCCCGGGGCGGCGGCGTCGCCCTGCCGTATCGGGGGACGGGTGTGCCGGCGCAGGGTGCCCGACACATGCCAGGACAGCAGGTGTTCCACCTCGACGTAACGGTCGCCGGACGAGACCCACTTGCGTCCCACCGCGTGCAGCGTCGGCACCATCACCTCCTGCCAGGCGACCGTCAGGCCGTGTTCCTCGACCGCCGCGAACAGCCGCTCCTCGACCGCCGGGGCGTCGAGCCGGACGGCGGCGCGGGCGAGGCCGCGGCACTCCTGGCGTACGTCACCCAGGGGCAGCGGGCCGGCCGCCCGTGACCGTGCACGGCCCGACGGTCGCGGCGCACCGGGGGCGTCGGCATCCGCGTCGGGCGTGGCGGCGCCCGGCTGCCCCTGCGCGGCACGGGCCGCCTCGGCGGGCGGCACACCGGCGGACGTCAGCCGGCACATCGTCTCCAGCGTCGCCACGTCCTGCCGGGTCCAGCGCCGGTGGCCTCCGTCGGAACGGAGCGCGGGACCGATGCCGTATCTGCGGTCCCAGGAGCGCAGCGTGGTGGGTGACACCCCCAGCCGGCGTGCCACGGCACCGGTGGTGAGACCTGTCTCGGGGGCGTACTCGCTCGCGGAAGCACCCATGGGGCCGATTTTACGATGCAGAACCGATGCGAGTTGAGGGGATTGCCCTCGCGCTCGCACGATGAGGGCACCGGGGCCCGCCGACGGTGCTGCGGCCCGGTCCGTCCGACGTGAGGAGCCGCCGTCATGAACCCGCATCCGAGCGCCCCGCCGTGGGCCCTCCCGGCGGAGTCGTTCGCCGACGAGGAACTGGCGCGGGGCCTGGTGGCAGGTGACGAGGCCTGCCTGACCGCCGCCTATCACCGCTGGTCGGCCCTGGTGCACACGCTCGCCTGGCGCTCCCTGGGGGACGCGAGGGAGGCGGAGGACGTCACACAGCAGGTGTTCCTCGGCGTGTGGCACGGCCGCCGGGGCTACCGGCCCGAGCGCGGCACGATCGCCGGGTGGATCGTCGGCATCACCAAGCGCAAGATCGCCGACGCGCTCACCGCGCGCACCCGCCGCGCGGACCTCGTATCGTCGGCCGGCTCAGCGCTCGCGCTCTCCGAGCCCGCGGGGCAGCGTCCCGAGGCCGTCCTCGACCAGGTGCTCGTACGCGACGGGCTCGCCCGGCTCCCGGCACCCCAGCAGCGGGTACTGCGACTGACGTTCTACGAGGACCTGACCCAGACGCAGATCGCGGAGCGCACCGGTTTCCCCCTGGGCACGGTCAAGAGTCACGCGCGGCGGGGGCTGCACCAGTTGCGCCGCTGTCTGTGCCAGGAGTTCTCCGCCTGAGAGGAGAGCGGGCGGAGGCGCGCCCGGGTACGCGCCGAGCTTGCCCCCGGCGCGAGGTCGGCCGGGCGCGGGCCGGCCTCTCCGCGGCTCACCGCCCACTCCCCCAGCTACACATAAAGGCTAAATAAGCGCAGAATGTACATACGCGGCGCTTACCGCATACCGCACCAGACGCGGTCAGGCCTGCTAGTCAAAGGAGACGAGTCATGGCCAACGTCTCGCCCACCAGAGGTGATATATCCACTCACCCTGATATTTCCGAAATGCGGGCACGGTACGCCCGCATGCTCGGTGGTCGTGATGTGGCGCTCGTGGACGGACCGGTGTTCCTGCTCGGTCTGTACTGCGCCGTATCCCCTTGGATACTCCACTACACGACGAGCCAGCCCGCACTCGCGCCCCACAACCTGATCATGGGCGTCGCGATCGGCCTGCTGGCTCTCGGGTTCACCGCCGCTCCGGAACGCATGTACGGGCTCAGCTGGGCCATGTGCGCCCTGGGCGTGTGGATGATCATCTCGCCGTGGGTCGTGGGCACGAGCCCCGACACCGGTGTCGTGCTGAACAACATCATCATCGGCGCCCTTGCCCTGGTCCTCGGGCTGGTGTGCGCGGTTACGGCGGCGAGGAGCGCCCCCAGGTCGTAAAAGTCCCGCAACTACCGCAGGAGGCGAATCACCCTGCCGGCCGGTCCGCACCACGCGGACCGGCCCGCACGTGCCCGTTCAGTCGTTCGGCACCAGCCACGGTTCCTGCGGCAGCGGGCTGCCGGTCTCCAGGAGGGACTTGAGGTTGGACAGCACCGCCGGCCAGCCGGCGGACACGTCGGCGAAGTCGCCCTCGCTCGTGAGGTTCTCGTGGGTGACGGTGAGCCGGACGATGTCGGCGTGCGGCTGGATGTCGAAGGTGACCCGGGAGTGCTTGTCCGCGCGCCCCTCGTGCTCGGGTGCGGCCCAGGTGGTCACCAGCCGGGTCGGGCGCTCACTCTCCACCACGGTGCCGACCACGTCGGCGACGCCGGAGCCGTCCGTGCGGACGTGTTCCCAGCGTGAGCCCGGCTGCCAGTCCGAGACGTTGCTGTGGCCCCAGTAGGCGGCGGTCAGGTCGGCATCGGTGAGTGCTTCCCAGACCTTTTCGGGTGTGCTCGCGATGTAGGTGACGTAGACGAATGCGGGCTTGTCGGTCATGGCTTCCTCGGCTCGTTGCTTCACTGCGCCGAGCGCGCGCAGGCGCGGGCGCTCGAACTTGTCGATCCACCGCTCCTGGATCTCGTGGAGCGGGACCGGATTGAGGTAGTGCAGCTTCTCCCGCCCCCGCCGCACGGTGGCGACCAGGTTGGCGGCCTCCAGAACGGCCAGGTGCTGCGTCACCGACTGCCGGGCCATGGCGAAGTGCTCGCACAGCTCACCCAGCGTCTGCCCGTTCTGTTCGTGCAGCCGGTCCAGCAGCCGTCTGCGCGTGCCGTCGGCCAGCGCCTTGAAGACCTTGTCCATCCTGGTGTCGCCCTCTGATCGCACACCCAAAGTTATGCAGGCAATCACCTGCATGTCAAGCACGGGTCACGCCCTGCGTGCCGGAGCAGCACAGCGCGCCCGGAGCGCCGCCATGGGCGCTCCGGGCGCGCGTACGCAAGGAGTGGCGGTCAGGTTCCGGCGGGCTCCTCCTCCGGCGCGGTCGTGGCGGCGTACTCCTCGGTGATCTCCTTCTCCCCGAACGGCCACACCTTCTCCAGCCGTGCCCAGATCAGGAACGCCACGCAGCCCAGAGCGACCCAGGCCAGGGACCATTCGACGGGGTGCCGGCCCGGGGAGTTCTTGTCGGCGTAGCCGTAGATCACGCACCAGCCGGCGAAGGCCAGGACGCTGGGCACGGGGTAGAGCCACATCCGGTACGGGCGACCGAGGGTCGGCCGACGCCTGCGCAGGACCGTCAGCGCGACGATCTGGGCGAGCGCCTGGACGATCACCATCACGGTGGTCAGGAGCTGGATCAGCGTCGCCAGGTCGGTGTGACGACCGATCAGGAAGCCGACCGCGGTGATCACGCCCATCGTGGCCAGGCCCAGCGTGGGGAACCGGTGCCGGGGGTGCAGCTTCTCGTACGGGCGGAAGAACACCCGGTCGCGGGCGGCGTCGTACGGCACCCGCGAGCCGCCGAGCAGGCCGGTGAACACCGAGGCGAAGGCCGTGATCAGGATCAGGACGGTCACCGTGTCGGCGGCGCCCTTGCCCCAGGTCTCCTCCAGCACCGCGGAGGCCACCGAGGTGGAGGCGATGTCGTGCGGGTCGGTCATCCGACGCCAGTCGATGACACCGAGCGTGCCGATCTGCAGCAGCAGGTAGATCGCCATGATGCCGAGGATCGAGAAGAGGATGGAGCGCGGCAGCGTGCGGCCGGGGTCCTTGATCTCGGCACCCATGTAGGCGGTGGTGTTGTAGCCGAGGTAGTCGTAGATGCCGATGGTCAGGCCCGCGGCGAAGCCCAGCCAGAAGTGGTCGCTCGTCAGATCGAAGGCGTTCGCCGGGTAGGTGAAGGCCATGTGCGGGCTGAAGTCGGTGGCCGCGGCGACGATCACCAGCAGTACCGAGGCGATCATCACGGCCCACATCACGGCGGTGATGCGGGCGATGTGCTCGATGCCGCGCCAGAGCAGGATCACCACCAGGGCGATGATGCCGAGGCCGATCAGGTCGCCCGACGTCCGGCCCAGGTCGGGGGCCAGGTAGCCGAGGTACTGGACGAAACCGACCACGCCGGTGGACATGATCAGCGGAATGAAGAGCATCGCCGTCCACACGAACAGGAAGGGCATCAGCCGCCCGGTGCGGTACTGGAAGGCCTGGCGGAGATAGACGTAACTGCCGCCGGAGCCGGGCATGGCGGCGCCCAGTTCGGCCCAGACGAGCCCGTCGCACAGCGCCAGCACCGCGCCCGCCACGAACCCGATGACCGCCTGGGGGCCGCCGAACGCGGCGACCATCAACGGGATCGTCACGAACGGACCGATGCCGCACATCTGGCTCATGTTGATGGCGGTGGCCTGGAAAAGGCCGACGCGGCGGACGAAGCCACCCGAGGGTGGCGGGCTACCGGACATGGGGACTCCTGACGCGCGGCAGGGAGAGGCGCTCGCCCGGCGGGGCCGAGTGGCACCGAGTGGCCGATATAGTTAAGGAGACTTACTAGATGCGTCAAGTATGCGCGGGGAATGCACGAGAATGGTCCGATGCCCGCAAGCGACGCCGTAGAGCAGCAGGAACAACCCTGGAACCGGCAGCGCCTGCGCAGCACGAACGAGCGGCTGCTCCTCGACCGGCTGCGCGGCCTCGGCGCGGCGTCGCGCGCCCAACTGGCCCGTGAGACGGGGCTGTCCAAGCCGACCGTGTCCAGTGCGCTCGCCTCGCTGGAGGCCGCCGGACTGGTCCGTGAGGTGGGTACCCACGTTCCTGAGCGCGGCCGTACGGCGGTCCTGTACGCCCCCGACCCGGCCGCCGGGTACGCGCTGGGCGTGGACGTCGGCCGCAGCTGGCTGCGGGTGGCCGTCGCCGACCTGGACGGCACGCTGGTCGCCCGGGCCGACGTGCGCAACCGGGCCCGCGGCTCCGGCGCCCTGACGGATCTGATCGTCTCCGCCGCCCGGCAGGTGGTCGCCAACTCCGGCGTGGACCCGGCCGAGGTGGTGCACGGGGTGGTGGGCACGCCCGGGGTGTACGACGAGAAGCAGCGCCGTGTCCGCTACGCGATGCATCTGCCGGGGTGGGGCCGCGCCGGACTGCTGGACCGGCTGCGGGAGGAGCTGGGCGTCCCGCTGGAGCTGCACAACGACGCCAACCTGGCCGCGCTGGGCGAGTACACGTACGGGGTCGGCGCGGGCAGCCGGCTGTTCGCGTACATCCTGATCGGCACCGGTCTCGGCATGGGAGTGGTGAGCGAGGGGCGCCTGTTCACCGGCGCGCACGGGCTGGCCGGGGAGATCGGGTTCCTGCCCTGGCCGGGGCAGCGGAAGCCGGAGCGGCTGGAGGACGCGGTGTCGGGGGTGGCCGTGGTGGAGGCGGCGCGCGGGTTCGGAATGAACGGGCAGCTCACCGCGAAGGCGGTGTTCGACGCGGCGCGGCACGGCAACCCGGCCGCGCGCCGGGCGGTGCAGCTCGAGGGCGAGCGGATCGCCCACACGGTGGCGGCGGCCACCGCCGTGCTCGACCCCGACCTGGTGGTGCTCGGCGGGGGCGTCGGCCACAGCGTGGACCTGCTGCTGGGCCCGGTCCGGGAGCACCTGCGCACGCTCACGCCGCTGCGGCCGAAGATATCCCCGAGCCGACTGGGTGAGGACGCGGTGCTGCTCGGCGCGGTGGCGACGGCGCTGGGGACGGCGCGGGAGATGGTGTTCGAGCGCAGGTCGTCGGCGTCGTGAGCAACGGGTCGTCCGTGACGTGAGCAACAGGTCGTCCTGAGCATCGGTTCGTCCGCGTCATGAGCCACAGGTCGTCCGCATCACGAGCAATTCACACCCCGGCCACGGTGATTGACACGCCCCACTCCGCGCCCTAGCTTGAGCCGAGTTAGTAAAGTTTCCTAACTTGACGAGGCTGGAGACCGCTGTGTTCCCTCGCCCCGCTGCCCGCCGCCGCCTCGCCATGTCCTCCGTGACCCTGGGCCTGCTCTGCTCGCTCAACACGAGCGCGTGGGCCGAGGCCCGGCATCCGGCGCCGCCGCACGGACAGGTCCGGACCGCCCGTATCCCCGCCGCGGCGGGCACCTCCACCACCCCGCTCTCCGGCTTCGCGATCCAGTCGACGGCGAAGGTGAGCGACACACCGTCGGCCATCTCCTCCCCCGGCTATCCGGTGACCGGCTGGTACCCGGCCGGGCCCCGCTCCACCGTCCTCGCGGCCCTGCTCGCCGACGGCGTCTACGCCGACCCGTTCTACTCCACCAACCAGCAGAAGATCCCGAAGGCCGACTTCCAGGTCCCCTGGTGGTACCGCTCCGACTTCACGGTCGCCGACCCCGGGCAGCGCACCTACCTCGACTTCAGCGGGGTGATGTCGGCGGCGGACGTGTACGTCAACGGCAAGCAGGTGGCCGGGACCGCGGACGTCGCCGGCGCCTACACCCAGCACGAGCTGGACGTCACCTCCCTCGTCAGGGCGGGCACGAACACGGTCGCCTTCCGCATCCAGCCCAACCAGCCGAACAAGAACCTGACCATGGGCTGGCTCGACTGGCTCCAGCCGCCGCCCGACCAGAACATGGGCATCGTCCGCGACGTCCTCGTCCGCCACAACGGCCCGGTCGCGCTGCGCGACGCTCACGTGGTGACCAAGCTGGATGTACCGTCACTGGCCTCGGCGGACCTGACCGTCAAGGCGCGGGCCCGCAACGACTCCGACGCGGCCGTCACGACCGAGGTCGCGGGAACCATCGGGGAAACGTCCTTCACGAAGACGGTCGCGCTCGCCGCCCATGAGACGAAGACCGTGACCTTCACCCCCGCCGACGTCCCCGGTCTGCACCTGACGTCCCCGCAGGTGTGGTGGCCGGCGGGCATGGGCGGACAGCCCCTGTACGGACTGGACCTGACCGCGTCCGTCGCGGGCACGGTGTCGGACACCGCGCACGAGAGCTTCGGCATCCGCGACGTCCGGGCGCCGCTGAACTCCGACGGCGCCCGCCAGTACCGGATCAACGGCCGCAGGCTGCTGATCAAGGGCGGCGGCTGGTCCCCGGACGAGTTCCTGCGCTGGGACAGCACCTACGTCGAGGACCGGCTGAAGTACGCCGTCGACCTCGGCCTCAACACCATCCGGCTGGAAGGCCACATCGAGCCGGACGAGTTCTTCGACCTCGCCGACTGGTACGGCATCCTCACCCTGCCGGGCTGGGAGTGCTGCGACAAGTGGGAGGGCCAGGTCAACACGAGCGAGTCCGGCGAGAAGTGGACGTCCGCCGACTATCGCGTCGCCAAGGCCTCGATGGCCGCCGAGGCCGCCCGGCTGCGCGACCACCCGAGCGTGCTCTCCTTCCTGATCGGCAGCGACGCCGCCCCCGACGCCACGATCGAGAAGAACTATCTGGACGCCCTGACGGCCGCCGACTGGCCGAACCCCGTGATCCCCGCCGCCTCCGACAAATCCTCGCCCCGGTCGGGGAGTTCCGGGATGAAGATGACCGGCCCCTACGACTGGATCCCCCCGAGCTACTGGTACGCCAAACGGGAGGGCGGAGCCACCGGCTTCAACTCCGAGACCAGCGCGGGCCCCGACATCCCCACCCTCGACACCCTGCGCCGGATGATGACACCGGCCGAGCTGGACACCCTCTGGAAGAACCCGGACGCCAAGCAGTACCACCGCTCCCCGTCCGCCACCTTCGGCACGCTCAAGCTCTACGACAACGCCCTCACCGGCCGCTACGGCGCCCCGACGAGCCTCACCGACTACGTGCGCAAGGCGCAGCTCGCCCAGTACGAGGCCGTCCGCGCCCAGTTCGAGGCGTACGGGCGCAACGCCACCGACTCCTCGAAGCCGTCCACCGGAGTGATCCACTGGATGTTCAACAGCGGCTGGACGTCGCTGCACTGGCAGCTGATGGACCGTTATCTCGACCAGGGTGGCGCCTACTTCGGGGCGAAGAAGGCGAACGAGCCGCTGCACGTCCAGTACTCGTACGACGACCGCTCGGTCGTCGTGGTCGACAACCAGCACGCCTCCGCCACCGGACTCACCGTGCGGGCCACGCTGTTCAACCCCGACGGCACACAGAAGTACGACAGGACGGTGACCGGGGTGACCGTGAACGGGGACGGCGCGCACAGCACCGTACTGACGCTGCCGTCGTCGGTGAGCGGGCTGTCGACGACGTACCTGGCCCGCCTGACGCTGACCGACTCCACGGGCAAGGAGGTGAGCCGGAACGTGTACTGGCTCTCCACCGAGCCGGACACCCTCGACTGGGCCAAGACCGACTGGTACTACACGCCGACGACCGGCTACGCGGACCTGAAGGGGCTGGCCTCGATGGCGCAGGCGCCGGTGTCGGCCACAGCGTCGACGCAGTCCTCGGGCGACACGTCGACCACCACGGTGACCGTGAGCGCCACGGGGAGCGCGAAGACCCCGTCACTGCTGACGGACGTCCATCTCGTCGACTCGGTGGGAAAGCCGGTCCTGCCGGTGCGGTGGTCGGACAACGCCGTCAGCCTCTGGCCCGGCGAGTCGGTGACGCTGACCGCCACCTACCGGACGGCCGATCTGCGCGGCTCCGCGCCGCGGGTGCGGATCTCCGGCTGGAACACGCCGGAACGGACCGTCCCGGCGGCCTGACCGGGTGGGCCCGGCACAGGGCCGGGCCCCGGGGCGTCAGCTCACGTTGAGCGCCGTGTCGTCGACGACGAATGACGTCTGGAGCTTGGAGCCCTCCGTGCCGGTGAGCTTGACCGTCACCGTCTGCCCGGCGTAGCCGCTCAGGCTGAAGCTGCGCTGGGTGTAGCCGGAGGCCGCGTTGAGGTTCGAGTACGTGGCCAGGGTGCTCAGGACCGTGCCGGAGCTGTTGAGGACCTGCACCTTGAGGGTGTCGTACGCGGTGCTGGCCGTGGTCTCCGCGGTGTCGATGTGCAGGTAGAAGCTCAGGGTCGCGGCGCAGCCGGACGGGATGGTCACCGACTGGGAGAGAGTGTCGGTGGTGGCGGCCCCGTTGCCGTCGAGCCAGGCGTAGTACGAACCCGTACGGGCGGACTCACTCGTGGAGTTGGTGATGACGCCGCTGGTCGCACTCCAGGTGGAGCTGCCGGACTCGAAGCCGCTGTTGCCCAGGAGCTGGGCGGCGGTGCAGGTGCCGCCTCCCCCTCCGCCGCCGGTGCCGCTCGCGCCGGACAGCCACTCCGTGGCGTTCAGGGCGAGGGGGGCGTTGGTGGCGCCGGTGTCGTTCCAGCCGTCGTACAGGGTGTTGCCGGACTGGCCGGTGCCGTCGTCGGCCGGCGAGGTGTCGCCCCAGAAGGCGACCCGGCCGCTGCCGAAGGTGCTGGTGACGAAGAAGGCGCCGGTGTTGCCGGAGTAACCGCTGCGGTAGAGCAGGCCCTTGACGGCGGAGTTGTCGGCGGGCTTGAGCGTGGCCGTGGTGCCGTCGGCGATCAGGCTCTTGGTGACGGTGCCGAAGGAGCCGTGCAGCACCGGGTCGCTGCTGTCGCTGATCGCGGCCGGGTAGCCGGAGCCGACGTCGAGTGTGTCGATGGAGAAGCCGAACGGGTCGGTCGAGTCGACACTGTTGTTGGTCATCAGGTCGTTGAGGATCTCGACCGCGTCCTCGCCGTCGTTGTTGCGGTCGGCGCCCGTGTGGTCGGAGATCATGAACAGGCCGCCGCCGTTCTTGACGAAGTTCATGATCGCGGTCTTTTCGGCGGTGGTGAAGAGGGTGTTCGGTTCGGGCAGGACCAGCGTGTCGAAGTTCGACAGGTCGGTCGTCGTCGAGCCGCCGTAGCTGAGGCTGGAGCCGGACGGCAGTGTTTTGAGGCTGTAGTCGCCGGTCTTTTGCAGGGCGACGCCCCAGGAGGACAGCGCGCCCGTCCAGTCCGTCTCGGAGGACGGGGAGGAGTCCTCGGAGAGCGGGTCGGGCTGGCTGGTGGAGATGATCCAGTCGGCGTTCCCGGCCGTCTCGGCGTGGGCGTTGTCGAACAGGATGCGGTGCGGGGTGGCCGCGTGGGCGGGCGTGGCACTGGTACTGACCTGGAGGGCGGCTCCGGTGACGAGCAGCCCGAGGCCGACCAGGCAGGTGCTGAGTCTGCGGCGGGATCTTCTGGATCCGAGCATCCGTCAAACCTCCGTGAGGGGTGGGGAAATATGCGGGTGCGGGCGCCAAGTCTGCGCGCGTAGACAGAAGGTGAGGGTTCTACACGCGTTGACCAATTGAAAGGTACATGGCATTGCCGCCCGGTGAACATCAAGCGCGGGCAATAACCGGAAGGGACTGCCCCACGCTCCAGCGGGCAGATGCAGTGCAGCGAGGGTCCGACAAAGAGGGGCGGAAATGGAGATCTCAAGCATCTTCAGTGCCATCGTCATCGGCATCATCATCGGTGTGCTGGGACGGCTCGTCGTCCCGGGGCGCCAGCGCATCGGCATCCTGTGGACGATCGCCGTCGGCATACTGGCCGCGTTCGTCGGATCGGCGATCGCCGCCGCGTTCGACGTGGCCGACACCAAGGGCATCGACTGGATCGAGTGGCTCATCCAGATCGGCCTCGCCGCGCTGGGCGTGGCCACGCTGGACCGGGCCCGGACACGACGGTAGGGCTCGCGCCACGCTTGCGTGGCTCAAGGTTCAAAAGGGGCAGGCGGCGATTCCCGAAAGGCATGAGGGCGCGCCCGCTGATGTTGGGGGGTGCTGCCCGCCGGGCCGCCGCAAATTCCGTTGCGGGGCGGTGCCCCGTTGCGATTGGCTGCTGCGGCTCGACACTCACCGTGCACCCACCGCCCCGACCGTGACGGAGCCGCCTTGTCCCTGCGCATCACCCCGCTCACCGATCCCGAGCCCGGCCCGTCGAGTCGTCGTCTGGTCTGGCTGGCCTCCGGCGCCGACGGTGAGCCGGTCGGGTCCGCGTTCCTGCGGCTGTTCACCCGCGAGGGGCAGAAGCACCTCGCCGAGCTGGAGCTCGCGGTGCACGGTGCGGAACGTCGGCGGGGCGTCGGCACCCGGCTGCTGGACGCCGCCCTGGCCGCGGCGCGGACGGAAGGCCGGCGATCGGTGGTCGCTCAGGCCGAACAGGGCTCCCCAGCAGACCTGTTCCTGGCGGCGCGGGCCTTCCGGCCGGCGCTGTCCCTGACGTACGCCCGGCTGACGCTGGCGGACCCCGACCTCACTGCCCTGGACGAACTCGCCGACCGCCCCCACCCGGGCTACCGGCTGACGGAGTGGGAGGGCACCGTACCGGTCGAACTGGCGCGGACGTACGCCGACTCGCGTCGCGCCATGGACGACATGCCGATGGAGAACACCGACTACGGCACGGTCGTGTGGGACGTGGAACGCGTGGTCGCGGCCGCCGAGGCGGTCGCACGGCGCGGCGACCTGCTGCACACGGTCGCCGCGGTGGACGCGGCGGACGGCTCCGTCGTCGGCTTCTCCGAACTGGTCGTGCCGGGCGACGGCCGGGGCGACGGACAGCACTACGGTACGGCGGTGCTGCCGGAGCACCGCGGCCACGGCCTCGCCCGCTGGATGAAGGCGGCATCGATCCGCCGGGCACGCGAGCGGCACCCGGAGCTGGGCGGCCTGCTCACCGACACGGCGGACAGCAACGCACCCATGCTCGCCGTCAACGACGCCCTCGGTTACGTCCCCACGCACAGGTCGGTCGAGTACCAGCACGACCTGTGACCCGGCGCGGCACCGCCCTCACCAGGGGACGTGCCGAAGCGCGGCCCGGGTGACGTCACGTCAGGCCGAACGCGTCCACCGAGGCGTCGATCCGGGCCGTGAGCACCTACGCGTACGGCGCTGTCCTGCCCGGTGCTCCCGGTGTTCCCGCCGTGACAAACAGCGGGCGCCAGAGCCGACCTGCGGCACCCCTTACGGACGGCGCGCTACGGCACATACACGTACGGCGTCGTCGTGCTCAGTGCGGTGAAGCCGAGGCGTTCCAGGATGGGGCGACTGTCGGCGGAGGCGTCGACCTGAAGGTAGCGGTAGCCGCGGTCGGCGGCGACGCGGGCGCGGTGGGCGACCAGGGCGCGGTAGATGCCCCGGCCGCGCCAGGCTTCGACGGTGCCGCCGCCCCACAGTCCGGCGAACGGCGTGCCGGGGACCAATTCCATGCGGGCCGAGCTCACGGGCACATGGCCGACGACGGCGACCATGGCGACGATCGTGTCGGGGTCGGCGGCGAGCCGGGCGAGCATCCGGTGGCGCAGCCGTGTGCTGTCCCTACCGAACGCCTTCTCGTGCGCCTCGGCCATCAGGTCGACGCCCGCGGCGTCGGTGACGGGCAGGATGCGGATGCCCGCCGGCGGCTCGGCGTCGAGAGTCAGACTCGCCACTTCGGCGATGACCAGCGTCTCCTGCGGCTCGGGTGTGAACCCGGCCGCCTCGAGCCGCTGCCCGAGGTCGGTCGGCAGGTCGTGCCCGTAGACCTTCCACTCGAACTCGCGGCCGAGCCCCGTGAAGTACGCGATCTGCTCGGCGATCGCCGCGTCGGCGCCGGCCGCATCCAGCGCTGACCACAACACCCCGTTCCAGCCCTGTGCGGAGGCGACCTGGCGGACCACGTTGCCGGCGCGTTCGATGCGGGTGTCTGGGCCGTCGGGGCGGGCGCCTTCGCGCATGGCCCGGTCGTAACGGGCGAGTACCGCCGCGTGATCCGTCTGATTCATGCGCTCACTCCAGCATCAAGGCCCGGCCCGCTCAACGGATTTACCGCCGGGCGACGTCGGGCCGCACCGCCGCGAGGGAGAGGCACGCCACGCGCGCGTGCCGCCGGCCCGGGTCGCCGTCCTGCAGATCACGGTGTAGTACGCGGGCATCGCGGGCTCCCTCACCGGCGGAGTCGTCCTCGACGGCAGGGGCGCCGGTCCCTTCCGTGGACGGCGCTCCCGCCGGTCGCCGTGGGGCGTCGGCACCCCTTTCCCGCCCTACGCGAGCGAGCCCTCGGCACGGAGCCCGCGGCTCTGTATCACCGAGGGGCGGGCGGTGGGTGACGATCCGTTTGCCCCTTGTGTACAGCGGCCCACGCCTGGGTGGGGCTCAGGCGCGCTTCACTGTGGGGACGCCTGACGGAGGGCCCCCACAGGGGAGACCCTCCGTCGGACCGGAATCGCTGGGCTGGTTCCGGTCAGTACTCCGCACGCGGACGGAAGCGCCGGTAGAGGGCTGCTCCGCCCAGGACCAGGGCGGCGCCGCCGGCGAGGGCCGGGAGGGTCTGGTCCATTCCCGTGTGGGCGAGGGAGACGGGCTCGCCCAGGTCGTGCGGCGCGGGCGCCGGCGCCTGGTGCGCCTTCGGCGGAGCCGACTTCACCGGGACCGGGCTCACGGGGGTGGAGGGGGTGGCGGGGGCGTCACCGTAGGTGTTCGTCGACTTGTTGCCGACGGCCGCGTTACCGACGCCGACCCCGTTCACGGTGTTGCCGCTGACATTCACCGGGAGGTGGACGGGGAGCTGCACGACGTTGCCGGAGACGACGCCGGGCGAGTTCGCCGTCGTGCCGTGTGCCACCGCCCCATCGCGTGCGGATGCCCCGCCGGGTGCGGGGGCCGCGGCCTTGGCGTCGGCGGAGTCCTCGTTGGCGCAGATGTTGCCCGCGGCCGGATTCAGCAGCCCCGCCACGTTCACGGTGTTCCCGCACACGTTCAGCGGGATGTGCACCGGAACCTGGACGGTGTTGCCGGAGATCACACCGGGCGAGCCGGCCGCGGAACCGTCCGCCGCGGAACCGGCGTACGCGGGGATCGTTACTGCCATCGCGCCGGAGGCGGCGGCTACGGCGATCACACCGTTTCGGGTAGCCCGTCTCATAGGTTCTCTGCCTTCCAGACATGGTCGCGGGCGCTCGCCCGCACCGGGTAGAACGCAGGTCGAACCATCGAAGTTATGGCTTACCGGCCTTTCACCCCATTGAGCGGCACAGCTGTCGAACGGGCAGCAATACCGTCGTACCGGTAGCAGTCGTACCGGTACGACGGTGACGGTACGACGATCAGCGGGACCGCCGGGCGGCGAGGAGCGCCGCCACGTCGTCCTCGCGCACGCCGTTGGCCGGCCGGGCCAGGAGCGCGTCGAGCAGGTGCTCGAAGCCGCCCGTACTCATCCCGGCAGACGGCGACGCCGACGTCCTGCGGCTGCCGACCGGACCGCCCATCGGCGCCGACCGGCTCGTCGGCGGGACGGCCGTGGGCCTCGGGAAGAGCCACTGGGGCGGTGGTCGTTCAGCGGTCACACTTCTTGCGCTCGCTGTCGTGACCTGGTCACCTGCTCACCCATCGTGAAGTGAAGGTCCGGATGCCGCATCTCAGCCCGGCCCGGCCCGACGCCGCCGCCCGACGCCGCCGCCCGGGCCCCGCTCGTCCGGAGGCGGGGCTTCCCGAGCCCGCCTATCGTGAGCGGAAGCGCCCGGTCCGCCGTGGGGCGCCCTGGAGGCATCCATGCCGGCAAAGCTGTCAGCGCGGCCCGCGATACGGCGCTGCGCGCTCGTCGGAACCGTCGGGCTGGCACTGCTCGGCGCGGGACTGCCTGCGGCGACCGCGCAGAGCGGGGACGGCGGCGAGCCCGATCTGTCCCGGTTCTACCGCCAGAAGGTCACCTGGTCGGCGTGCCGGGGCGAGGGCATGCCCGAGGACCTGCAGTGCGGCACGGTCACGGTCCCCCTCGACTACGCGAGGCCCGGTTCCGGCACCCTCGACCTGGCCCTGGCCCGCTACCGGGCGACGGGTCGGTCGCGAGGCTCGGTGCTGCTCAACTTCGGCGGGCCGGGCGGCTCCGGGGTCAGCGGGCTGGCCACCGACAGCAAGGACTTCATGGGTCTGACCAACGGCTACGACGTGGTTTCCTTCGACCCCCGCGGGGTCGGCCGGTCCTCGCCCGTCAGCTGCGGCGAGGGCCAGGACGGCGCCTGGGCGGCCACCGGGGAGAGCGCGGACAGCCTCGCCGATCCGAAGGCCGTCCTCAGGCAGCTCAAGAAGTCGGCGGACGCGTGCGCCCGGCACGCCGGGCCCGTACTGCCGCACATAGGCACCGTGAACGTCTCGCGGGACATGGACGTCATACGCCAGGCGCTCGGCGACAAGAAGCTGAACTACCTCGGGTTCTCCTACGGAACGCGGCTCGGCGCGGTGTACGCGGCCCAGTTCCCGGACCGGGTGGGCCGGATGGCGCTCGACGGGGTGGACACACTGACCGAGCCGCTGTCCGAGCAGGGGGCGGCAGGCGCCGCGGGCCAGCAGGTCGCGCTGGAGGACTTCCTCGACTGGTGTGCGAAGGACGTCGCCTGCCCGCTCGGGCAGGATGCGCGCGCGGCCAGGGAGCAGATCGTACAGATCGTCCACTCGCTCGACGAGGACCCGGTACCGACGGACTTCGGCGACCAGTTCTCCGGCCAGGACCTCGTGGGCGCGATCGGTCAGGCGCTCTACAGCAAGGAGTTCTGGCCCTTGCTGGAGCGGGCCCTGGCCCAGCTGGTCGAGGACGGCGAAACGCGCGCGATCATGGGGTTCGTCTCCGGCGGATACGCGCTCCCGATCCGGCAGGAGAACGGAAAGCCGCACTCCGGGCACAAGGCCGGCGGCCTCGTCGACCCGGCGGACGTTCCCCTCGACAACCTTCCGGCGGCACTGATGGCGATCAACTGCGCGGACGACCCCGATCGCCCCGCCGCCGCGCAGGTCACCAAAGACCTCGACCGGCTGCGCACCGAGTACGACCAGGCGTCCGCGGTGTTCGGCGAGTACCGGCTCAGCCAGGTGCTGATGTGCTATGGCCGCCCCAAGGGCACCGACTACATCCGCGACGACGTCAAGAACGTCCACACGCCGAAGATGCTCCTCGTCGGCACGCGCGGTGACCCGGCGACGCCGTACCGCTGGACCCTGGAGACGGCGAAGCGGCTCGGCCCGTCGGCCGTGGTGCTCGACAACAGGGGCGAGGGCCACACCGGGTACGCGTCCTCGAAGTGCGTGCACGGCAAGGTCGACGCGTTCCTGCTGTACGGCTCCCTGCCGGCGAGCGGCAGCTCCTGCGGCTCGGAGGACGACGACTGAGCCCGGGGCACAAGGGCATGACGCATGATTCACTCAGGGCGTCGTCTCGCCTGCCTGCGCCGTCCTGACGAACCGGTCGATCGCCGCGGTGAGTTCGGCCGGCTTCTCCACCGGGAGTTCATGGCCGGCGTCGAGGATCCGGACCTCCGCGTCCGGGTAGCTCTTGGCCATCCGCAGCATCTGCTTCACGGGCAGCTGGATGTCGTAGTAGCCGTGGACGAGCAGGGTGGGCGTGCGAATCTCGCCGACCCGGTCCAGGACGTCGAAGGCCCGCATGGCGCCGTACAGCGTCATCACGACCTCGCGCGGGGTGTCCGCGGAGGACCGCACGTACTCCCGGATCTCCTCCCGCGGGTAGCCGGGGGCGAACGCCCGCTGGATGTTGGTGGCGACGAACAGCTTGAAGGGGACGAGGGTCGAGGCCGCCATCAGCAGCCCTCGCCCTCGGCTGTACGTCATCCGGCTGATGGAGTTGACCAGCACCATGCGCTCGACCCGCTCGGGGTGGGCGAGGGCGATGGTCTGGGAGATCATCCCGCCCATGGAGTGACCGACCGGCACGAACCGTTCGACCTTCAGGTGGTCGAGGAGGGCGAGGACGTCCTTCGCCAGCTCCTCGATCGTCCGCACGCCCGCCCCGCCGCTGTCGCCGTGCCCGCGCAGGTCGAGCCGGATCACCCTGCGCCGCTCGGCGAAGTGCGTCACCTGGTGGTCCCAGCGGTGCCGGTTGGCGGTCCAGCCGTGGATGAACACCAAGGGCACGCCGGCACCGTCGCGCGGACCCTCGTCGTCGTAGGTCAGGGCTGCGCCGTCGACTTCGAGCAGCGGCATGGGTGCCTCCTGGAGTGCGGTCCGGACAGTCCGGTTACTGTCCGGTTACTGTCCGGTACGGTAACCGGCCGTCCCTGCGGCCGTCACCGCCGACGCCGAGGAAATCGAGGATGTACCCGAACACGTCCAGGGCGGCGCCCCGGCCGAGGAAGGTGTCCAGGTGCCCGTGGCCGGGGATCTCGGTGTACGTCACGTCCAACTGCGGCTGCCGGTGGGCGAGTACGTCGCGGCACAGCTTCTGCGAGTCCAGCCACAGCCCGTTCTCGCTGCCCGCGAGCAGCAGGACCGGGCTGTCGACACGGTCGGCCGCGTCGCCAGGACGTCGGCCAGGTTGCGGGTCTCGGGCTGCAGGGTCGGAGTCGGCCGCGAAGTGGGCTGATTGCGTCCTGAACTGCTGCCGTGCCGTCAGAACTCCACAGGGTCCCGGACGATCGGACACGTCATACAGTGCCCACCGCCCCGCCCGCGCCCCAACTCGGCACCGACGATGGTGACCACCTCGATACCGGCCTTGCGCAGCAACGTGTTCGTCTGGGTGTTGCGGTCGTACGTGAACACCACACCGGGTTCCAGCGCGACCGCGTTGTTGCCGCTGTCCCACTGCTGCCGCTCGGAGGCGTAGACGTCCCCGCCGGTCTCCACGACCCGCAACTCCGACAGGCCGAGCGCCTTCGCGACCACGTCGACGTACGAGGCCGAGCCCTCGTCGGTGATGTCGACGCCGGGCGCCTTGTCCGAGGGGCGCAGGGAGAAGGCGTGGACAGCCTCCATGATGGTCGGATACAGCGTCACCAGGTCGCGGTCGGCGAAGGTGAACACGGTGTCCAGGTGCATCGCGGAGCGCAGCTTCGGCATGCCGGCGACGACAACGTGCCTGGCGGCGCCCCGGTCGAACAGGGCCTTGGCGACCTGGGTGATGGCCTGCCGCGAGGTGCGTTCACTCATCCCCATCAACACGACACCGTTGCCGACGGGCATGATGTCCCCGCCCTCGAACGTCGCCTGCCCCCAGTCGAGTTCGGGATCGCCCCACCAGACGTTGGAGTCCACGAAGTCGGGATGGAAGGCGTAGATCGCCTTCATCAGCAGGGTCTCGCCGTGCCGGGCCGGCCAGTACAGCGGGTTGAGCGTGACGCCGCCGTACAGCCAGCACGTGGTGTCGCGGGTGTAGAGGGTGTTGGGCAGCGGGGGCATCAGGTACTCACGCACGCCGGTCGACTCGCGGGCGAGGGTGACGTAGCCGGTGCGGTACTCGTCCGGCAGGTCGGCGGTGGCCAGGCCGCCGATCAGGAACTCGGCGAGCCGACCCGGTTCGAGGGTCTCGAGGTAGGCGCGCGTGGTGTCGATGAGGCCCAGCCCGACCTCGTTGGCGGTGATCTTCCGGTCGAGGAGCCAGTCCCGGGCCTCGGGGATCGCCATGGTCTGCGCGAGCAGCTCGTGCAACTCGACCACGTCGACGCCACGTCCGCGCAGCTTGTTGACGAAGTCGAGATGGTCGCGCTGGGCGTTCTCCACCCACATCACGTCGTCGAAGAGCAGGTCGTCGGAGTTGGTGGGGGTGAGCCTGCGGTGGGCGAGCCCGGGGGCACAGACAAGCACCTTGCGCAGCCTGCCGACCTCGGAGTGGACGCCGTACACGGGGCGGGTGTCTTGACTGGTCACGGTGCACCTTCCGGGGTCAGAGGCTGATCCAGCCCAGGGTCAGGGCGACGATCCCGAGGACCGCGCCGGCCACCGACACGGCCAGGACGACGAGTTCGTGCGGCGAGAACAGCCGCCTGCCCTGCTCCCTGCGGGCCATCACGAACAGGACGGTGGCGGGGGCGTAGATGATGAAGGAGACGAGGAGGAACTTCAGTCCGGCCGCGTAGAGAAGGAACGCGGTGTAGATGGTGGCGAGCGCTGCGACGAGCAGTTCCCCGTTCCTGTTCCCACCCCGGTCCCCCAGCCGCTCCGCTTCCCCGCCCTCCCCCTGCCCGCGCGGCCCGCGGGCGAGCGCGATCCGTACGGCGAAGGCCGCGGCCAGCAGAAAGGGGATCAGCGTCAGTGCGCTGGTCAGGTCCAGCGCGAAGTTGAACGCGTCGTCCGAGAACAGCGTGACGATCAGGAAGAGCTGGCTGAGCAGGGTCGACATCACCAGCGCGGGCACCGGCACGTCGGCCGCGGTGGAGCGCTTGAGGAACCGCGGCATGTCGTCGTCCTTGGCCGCCACGAACAGCACCTCCGCGGCCATCAGGGTCCAGGCGAGATAGGCGCCGAGCACCGAGACGATCAACCCGACGCTGACGAAGACCTCGCCCCAGGTGCCCACCGCGTGCTCCAGGACGCCGGCCATGGACGGCTGGCGCAGTTCGGCGATCTCACTCATCGGCATGATGCCGTACGACACGATGGTCACCGACGCGAAGATCGCGAAGACGCTGAGGAAGCCGAGGACGGTGGCTCGGCCGACGTCCTCGCGGCGGCGGGCGTGCCGCGAGTAGACGCTGGCACCCTCCACGCCGAGGAAGACGAAGACGGTGGCCAGCATGGTGCCCTTGACCTGATTGAAGAGCGAACCGGCGTAGTCGGCGCCGGCGAAGTTGTCGGCGAAGACCCGGGGTTCGAAGTAGAAGAGCGCGAGGACGACGAAGACGATGATCGGCACGACCTTGGCGATCGTGACGATCCGGTTGATGGCCGCGGCCTCCTTCACCCCGCGGCTGATGAGCAGGAAGAACAGCCACAGGCCCACCGAGGAGAGGACCACCGAGAGCACGGTGTCGCCGTCGCCGAGGGAGGGGGCGATCGCACCGATCGTCGACATGATCAGCACCCAGTACGTCACGTTGCCGACGCAGGCGCTGGCCCAGTAGCCGAAGGCCGAGAAGAAACCGAGGTATTCGCCGAAGCCCGCCTTGGCGTAGGCGTACACGCCGGCGTCGAGATCCGGCCGGCGCACCGCGAGGGTCTGGAAGACGAAGGCCAGCATCAGCATGCCGGTGCCGGCGACGGCCCAGGCGATCAGCGCGCCGGCCACGCCCGTCTCCTGGGCGAAGCGGCTCGGGAGGGAGAAGACGCCCGCCCCGACCATGGAGCCGACGACCATGGTCGTGAGGGTCGGCAGGCTCAGTTTCGCGGCAGCCACGCCAGCGACGTTAATACTGAAACTTCCCGAATGCCCGCCTGAACTGCCCCAAATGCCTGATACGCAAATCAGTCCTATGGTGCTCATATGGAGCACGCACTCAGTCCCGCAACCCTCACCGAGCTGCGCCGGCCCCGCCCCTACCCGGCGGTGTCCGTACTGACCCCGACGCACCGCCGCGAGCCCGACAACACCCAGGACCCGGTCCGGCTGCGCAATGTGCTGGCCGAGGCCAAGCGGCAGCTGGAGGCAGATCCCGCGGTCACCCGCGAGCGGCGCACGGAAGTCGTCGAGCAACTGGACCGGGCGCTGGCCGAGGTCGACCTGGCGCACGCCGAGGACGGCCTGGTGATCTTCGCCGCCCCGGGTGAGCACCAGGTGTGGTCGCTGGCCCGCCCCGTGCCGGAACGGGTGGTGCTCTCGGACACCTTCCTGACCCGTAACCTGGTCTCCGCGCAGGCCGCCGAGCGCCCCTTCTGGGTGCTGTCGGTCTCCGCCGACCGGGTGACGCTGTGGAGCGGCGGCGCCGAGCGCGTCACCGAGGAGCACGTCGGCGGCTTCCCGCTGACGCGGAGCGCCGAGAACTTCGACGCCGAGCGCCAGGAGCAGATCGGCGACCTGCCCAGCACCTTCCGCGACGAGGGGACCCGCCACTTCCTGCGCGAGGCGGACACCGCGATGAGCAAAATCATTCGGGACGATCCGCGGCCGCTGTACGTCACCGGCGAGCGGGCGGCGCTGTCCCTCCTGGACGAGGCCGGCGGCGCCACCAGCAGGAACGCGGTGCACGTCCCGCACGGCGGTCTCGCGACCGGCTCCCCCGACGCGGTGTGGCAGGCCGTACGCCCCGTCCTGGCTGCCGAGGACCGCAAGAACGTGGACACCGTGACCCGGGAACTCGTAACCGCCCGCGGCCGGAAGGAGTTCGCGGCCGGGGTGGACGAGATCTGGCAGAACGCCCGGGAGGCGCGGATCCGGCTGCTCGCCGTCGAGGAGAACTACCGCGTCACGGTGCGCGACGACGGCGACCATCTGGTCCCGGCTTCGAGCGGCGACCTGGACGCCCGCGACGACATCGTGGACGAGATCGTCGAGCAGTGCCTGGAGACGGGAGCGGACGTGCGCTTCGTGCCGGACGGCACGCTGGGTGACGCCCAGGGGATCGCGGGCGTGCTGCGGTACTGAGGCCCGCCCCGGGGCCTCTTGACGACCATGAAACCCTGGTCGTCGTGGAGTCGCCCGAGCCGCCCCGCCTCGAACCGCCCGCGCACCTCGGTCCCGGTGCCCTGTTCGTGTGCACGGCCGCCGTCTCCTCCGCCTACCGCCCGCCGGCGTCCCTCGGCCGGCCGGTCGCCTCCCTGCCCGGTGTGCACCGCATCCCCAGGCCCTGGGCCCTGCCGCACGCCGTCGGCTTCGACGAGTCGGGAAAGTTCGCGCGGTGCGACGGCCGGGAGGCGTCCTCCCTGCCGTGGCGCCGGGTGCGACGGCTCGACGTCGGCCGTCCCGAGTACGGCCGGCCCTTCTGGACACCGCCTCCCGGCCGGCTGCGGCTGTGGGTGGTCGGCGGTGCGACGGCCGGAGGCGTGGGGCGCCTCTCGGCATGGCGGCGGACCAGCGAGGGGGCCGTCCCGCTGTGGCCGTTCGGCGAGAGCGGAATCGACCGGATCTACGTACGTGAGGCCCTGCGCCGGCTCGCTCCGCCGGGTGCGCGCGTGGGGCTGGGAAAGGAGCCGACGGATCGTGTCCGAACTGCTGGGAGTAGCCGTCCTGGGTGCCGGCCACATGGGTGCCGACCACATACGACGTCTCGATCAGGTAGTGAGCGGCGCGAGGGTGGCCGCCGTGGCCGATCCCGATGCGGGACGGGCGAAGGAGGCGGTGGCCGGACTGGACGGCGTCTGCCTGCACACGGAGGCGGAGGCCGCCCTCGACGCCCCGGGGGTCGACGCCGTACTGATCGCCTCGCCGGGTCCCGCGCACGAGGAGGCGCTGCTCGCGGCCTTCGCACGCGGGCTGCCGGTGCTGTGCGAGAAGCCGATGGTGCCCGAGTCCGCGGGAGCGCTGCGCGTGGTGGAGGCGGAGGCGCGGCTGGGCCGGCGGCTGGCGCAGATCGGGTTCATGCGGCGCTACGACGCCGAGTACCAGCGGCTCAAGTCCCTTCTGGGCAGCGGGCGGTTGGGGCGGCCGCTGATGCTGCACTGCACCCACCGCAACGTCTCCTCCCCGCCCGGCTTCACCAGTGCCATGCTGATCAACAGCTCCGTGTCGCACGAGATCGACGCGGCCCGCTGGCTGCTGGACCAGGAGCTGACCGCGGTGACCGTGCTCCGCCCCCGGTCCGCCTCGGATGCTCCCCAGGGCCTGCTCGACCCGCAGTTCGTGCTCTTCGAGACCGATGGGGGCGCCCTGGTCGACGTGGAGGTCTTCGTCAACTGCGGCTTCGGCTACCAGGTCCGCTGCGAGGCCGTCTGCGAGGCGGGCAGCGCCCGGATCGGCGAGGAGCACACCATGGCCGTGACGTCCGCGGGCAGCGCGAGCCGGGACGTGCCGCAGGACTACCTCGTGCGGTTCGCGGACGCCTACGACCGTGAGGTGCAGGCATGGGTCGACGCGACCCGGCGGGGGCAGGTCACCGGCGCGAGCGTCTGGGACGGCTACGCGGCCTCCGTCGTGGCCGAGGCCGGGGTCCGGGCGCTGGAGAGCGGCGGCCGGGTGACCGTCGAGCTCGCCCCACGCCCGGACCTGTACGCGGCGGTCAGCCGCTGACGCACCCCGCGGTCGAAGCCGGCCGTCCTGCCGGGCGGCGGTGTCGCGACAGGCGTTCGAGTGGATCGAGAAGTGGGGGGTGGGAGCGTCTCCTCAAAGGTGTGTTGCGCACTCACGCGGGACGGAAGAGGGCGTTGAGGCTCTTGTCGACGGCGGCGGTGAGGTCCTCCTCGCCGGGCGCCACGACCGCGTACGTCCGAAGCAGGAAGCGGCGCAGCGCCGGGGTGTCGAACTGAAGCAGCGCCATCCCGCGGGCCGAGTGGAACTCCAGGACCGTACGGTCCCGCCCGCAGGGCCAGATGTGCACGTCACCGCTACCGGACGGTCCCCGCAGCCCGGCCTCCAGCAGAGTGCGGCCGAAGGTCCAGGTGGCCCCCTCGCCGTCGAGGGTGACGTCGGGCGGGAAGTCGACGTGCACGGCGAGCGGGTCGGCGTCGGTGTAACGGAAGGTGGCGGAGACGGGAAGCTCCTGCTGCTCCGCGGTGATCAGCCGGCCGTGGCTGGCCTGCTCGACGGTGACGTCCATGGTCGGTCTCCCCCGGGTGAGTGGCGGGTCGGTCGGCATTGCCGTGTTGTCTTTACGACCTCGCTGGGGGCCTTCGCATTACGCGGAACCGGCAACAATTTAGTGTGACCTGCATCACTCAGGGCGCGATTCGCTCGCACCATAGAACACAGGGTCGTCGAACATATGGATAGGCGCGACCTTCGAAGCCCCAACGCTCCGTCAAGCCCCGTAGGCCACCTACGACTTACCCTCACTGGTGGCGTACGTCATTCACCCTGTACAGCCACATCATAAAGACTGTGGCATATGCCAGAAGCACCACCGGATCGAGTGTTGCCAAATCCCTTACACGGCGTCGCGGGCTGTGCAACAGTCATAACGGTCCTTCCGTCAGCCTTGGTCGTACCGTCCCCGCATCGGAGTGCGTCATGCCGTCCCATCTCTCTGCGGACCGCCCAGCCGCCCAGCCGCCCGGACGCGGCTCGGTCGACGCGCTCATATCGCAGACGCGACACCTCAAGGGCGAGGTGGACGCCGTACGACGGGACGCGCAGGGCGACGCATCACACCCGGAGGGACGCTGGCAGCGCGCGCTGTGCGACCTGGCACTGCACCAACTCAGCGACCTCGACGCACACTTGGCGCAGCTGCGCGACGGCCCACCGCCCGTACCCACGGCATCCGAGACGGTGTCCGTCCCCCCGTCGGCCCCGGACGCCCCCCGGCGCGACTCGCTGCTCAGCCGCGTCGGCAGCGCGGAGTGGAACCTGCTGACCGACGAGGCCAGTTGGTCCGGCGAGCTGTTCCAGATCCTCGGCCGCGACCCGACCGCTCCCCCGCTCACCCTCGACGAACTGCCGTCCGTGGTCCTCGACGAGGACCGGCCGATGCTGACGGCGATGGTCACGGACTGCCTCGTCGACGCCAAACCCATCGACGGGGAGTTCCGGGTCGTGCGCCCGGACGGCGAGGTCCGGACCGTGCACATGATGGGCGAACCCGTGCTCGACGCCGACGGCAGCACCGCCTCGATGTGGGCTGTGCTGCGGGACGTCAGCGAACTGCGGCGCAGTCAGCGGGCGGTGAGCGAGACCCGTGACTCGCTCCAGCGCCACCAGCACCGCGCACAGACCGAGCACCGGCTCGCGGTCGAGCTGCAGGAAGCCGTGCTGCCACCGTGGCGCGGCTCCCTGCGGCTCCCGCACCAGGGCCCCCGGGCACTGGACCTGGCCGCCCACTACCTGCCCGCGTCGACCAGCACACTGATCGGCGGCAACTGGTACGACGCCCTCGAACTGTCCGACGGCGAGACACTCCTGACCGTCGGCGACCTCACCGGACACGGCCCCACCGTCACCTCGAGCATGGCGATGCTGCTGGGCGCCCTGCGCGGCATGGCCATGGCGGGCACCCAGCCCGCCCAACTGATGGCCTGGCTCAACCAGTTACTCGACGCCACCGTCCAGCCGGCCCTGGGCAGCGCGGTCTGCTGCCGCTACCGCGCCGACACCCGCACACTGCTCTGGGCCCAGGCCGGACACCCCGCCCCCCTGCTGTACCGCGGCGGGACGGGGCGCAGGCTCGACGCCCCGGACGGCGTGCTGCTCGGCGCCACCTCGGGTGCCATCTACGGACAGACCGAAGAGACCCTCGAGGTGGGCGACCTGCTCCTGCTGCACACCGACGGGCTGGTGCCCAGTGGGTGGGGAGGAGCGACGTCCGTGAACCGTCTCCTCGACCTGGCCCCACGCTTTGACGAGGCGCGCACCGCACAGGACTGCGTACGGATGGTCGTGGAGGAGTTCGGCGAGACCGAGCGGCAGGACGACGCGTGCGTGCTCCTGGTCAGGGTGGCCTCGTAACAATCAATCAGGGCAGCCGCAGGAACCCCTATGCCTGGGCACTGTTACCACTACCGCCCTTCACCGTCTTCGGCAGCACGAGCCTGATCTCCTCGCGCAGCTCGTGGATCTTCGGGTAGCTGGCGTACTCGGCGGTGAGCCGGTACATCTGGCGCAGCCGGTCCCAGGTGCGGTGCGAGGAGTTCGAGCCCATCGACACCAACGCGAGCCGGGCATAGCGGTCCGCCTGTTCGGGATCGTCCGCGATGAAGCAGGCGGAGGCCATGGACAGGAAGTCGAAGATCTTCGACCGCTGCCTGCCGTCGACGCGCAGGGCCAGGGCCTTCTCCGCGTAGTGCTGGGCGTGCACGGCCGCTTCCGGGTCGTGCTCGGCCAGCGTGCGGTAGGCCAGGGCCTGCATGCCGTACAGGTCCTCCTCCTTGAACGTCTGCATCCAGTCGGGCGGTTCCACGTCGGCCCTGTCGGAGACGAACAGGTCCTCCGCCTGTCCGAGGGTGCGGCGCATCGCCTGGCCCTTGCCCATGGACGCCTGCGCCCAGGCCTCGACGGTGTAGAGCATCGCCTTGGTGCGCGGCAGCACCTCTTCGCCGGAACCGGACTGGGCGAGCTTCATCAGGTCGAGTGCGTCGTCGGGCCGGCCGAGGTGCACCATCTGGCGGGCCGCCCGGGAGAGGGCCTCCCCGGCGCGCGGCCGGTCACCGCCCTCCCTCGCGGCATGGGCGGCGATGACGAAGTACTTCTGCGCCGTGGGCTCCAGGCCGACGTCGTGCGACATCCAGCCCGCGAGAACGGCGAGGTTGGCGGCGACGCCCCACAGGCGCCGCTGGAGATGGGGTGGATGGTGGTAGGCGAGCATGCCTCCCACCTCGTTGAGCTGGCCCACCACGGCCTTGCGTTGCAGCCCGCCGCCGCGGGCCGCGTCCCAGGCCCGGAACACCTCGACGGAGCGTTCCAGTTCCTCGACCTCCTGCGCCCCGACGGGGGCGGCCTCATAGCGGTCGAACCCAGCGGGGTCGGCGTGCAGGGGGTTGTCGGAGTGGGGAGCATCGGCGGACAGGGTCGGATCGGTGTGCAGCCAGTCGTACATGGCGCTGCTGAGGGCGGATCCGGCGGCGAGCGCGGCACCCGCGCCCACCAAGCCGCGTCGGTTGAGCATGAGGTCCATTCCCGTGAATTCGGTGAGGACCGCGGCAGTCCGCTCGGGCGCCCACGGCACACCGTCGGGATGCTCCACGCTCCCGGCGCCCTGCCGTTTCCCCGCACGCCCGTGCCGGACCAGACCGAGGTCCTCGATGGTCACGACACGGCCGAGACGCTCGGTGAACAGGGCTGCCAGCACCCGCGGTACCGGATCGCGTGGGATCTCTCCCATGTCGATCCACCGCCGCACCCGTGAGGTGTCGGTCGAGAGCTGGGGGTGGCCCATGGCCGCCGCCTGCCGGTTGACCAGCCTCGCGAGTTCACCCTTGGACCAGCCGGCCAGGCCGAACAGGTCGGAGAGGCGGGTGTTGGGTTCTCCGCTCACGTCAAGCCCCCAGGTTCTCGGCTGAGTTGACAGTAGCCCGGTGAGAGTTGCCGGGCGACTATTCGCCAGGCTTCGCCAGGGTGCGCCAGATGGTGTGCCACTGGGCATCGGGTGTCAGGTAGGAACGCGCCACCCCGACCCGGTCGCCATCCTGACAAGGCGGACGCATTCCCCAGGGTGCACCCGGGCGGTCGGGCGGGGCAGCGCATTGACGTCGCAGGCACACGAAGGGATCTGTTTCGCCCATGTACGCAGCATCGTCCTCCGTGTCCGCCCCGCCCCGGCCCCTGCACCCCCGCCCGGGTGGCAGCGGCCCCTACCTCGACCCCGCGCGGTCGGCGGCGGCCCCCGTCATCGGTGCGGGCCGGCCGCGGCGCGCCCCGGGGGTCGGCACGCAACCGCTCAGCGGGAGACTCGACTTGTCCGGCCCTCAGGGCGCCCAGCTGCGCACGGCGATCGCGTCGGTGCACCGGATCTGCCCGGAGTTCGCCCCGGTGCAGGTGCTGCGCCGTAGCGGGCGCTCGGTGCTCCTCGTCGGCACGACGGGACGCAGCACAGCCGTCGCCAAGTGTTTATTGGACCACTCCCCTGTGTGGGCCGAGCGGTACCGGCACGAAATAGCCGCGTACCGCACGTTCGTCCGGCAGCGCCCCCCGGTGCGCGTGCCGAGACTGATCGCGGCGGATCCGGACAACTGCACCCTCGTCATCGAGCGGATGCCCGGGCGGGTGGCGGCCCTCCAGCGGCACCCGGCCGAGGCCCCGCCCCGCAGCGACATCCGGACGGCACTGGGCGCGATCTGCCGGCTCAACGCCTGGCGGCCGTCGGCGGGCACGTTCGACGCGCCCCTGGACTACGCGGCGCGCATCTCCCGGTACCACGAGCTGGGGCTGCTCACCGACCGGGACATGGGGGACCTCCAGAAGCTGCTGCACGGCATCGCGCTCGCCGCGGGCCGGCAGGGCATGGGCCAGTTCTGCCACGGCGACGCGCTGCTCTCGAACATCCTGCTCTCACCGGCCGGTCCAGTGCTGGTGGACTGGGAGCACGCGGGCTGGTACCTACCGGGCTACGACCTGGCGACGCTGTGGTCGGTGCTCGGGGACGCGCCGGTGGCCCGTCGGCAGATCAGCCAGATCGCACAGTCGGCGGGACCCGCGTCACGGGACGCGTTCCTGGTGAACCTGATGCTCGTCCTCACCCGTGAGATCCGTACCTACGAGACGGCCGTGCAGCGTTCGATGCACGACACGACCCCGGCGGCACCGGGAATGGCTCCCCCCGGTGCTGCGCCGTCCGGCGAGGAACAGCGGCTGCTCCTACGGCGGCTGCACGACGACTGCCAGATGGCCCGGCGGGCCGTACGCGCGGCGGTCGGCACTCGCTGACGGGGATGGTGGTCCGCGGTGCGCCAGGAACGACGGCGCACCGCGGACCTTCGCCATTATCCGCATGCGTCCCCTGCGGCCATTGGTGTACGCCACTGACGCCCCGCAGGCCCGCGGCCCGCCGCCACGAAACTCCCCGGCCCCCTTGTTGACATGGGAAATCGCCTCCTTCTGGGCATGATTGACGGATCGTCGGACAGCCGGTACCACTGACACGCCCGGCCCCGCACGGCTCATCGCGCTCAACCGTCCCTGGAGGCTGCATTGCAAGGATCCGCCACCGACCCCAACCGTGCCCCCGGGCACAGACGCGCACGCAGAACCGCGGTCGCCGTGGCCTCCGCGGCGCTGCTGCTGCCGCTGCTCGGCGCGGCCCCGTCCGCCGGCGCCACGGACTCCGCGGAGCGCCTGCAGCAGGCGTTCGCCACCGCGGCCGCCGAGTACCACGTACCGCAGAGCGTCCTCCTCGGCGTCTCGTATCTCCAGTCCCGCTGGGACGCGCACGACGGGGCGCCGAGCGTCACCGGCGGGTACGGCCCGATGCACCTCACCGACGCCCGCACCGCGCTCACGCGGGCACCGCACCACAGCGAGGGCACGGAGGACGCGCGCGGCGACAGCGCCCGCCCGGCTCTGCTCCCCGACACGAAGGTGCCGGAGAACACGGAACTCCCGGCCCGCCTCAAGACCTTGCCGAAGGCGGCCGAGCTGACCGGTCTGAGCGCCGAGGAGCTGCGCACCGACCCCGCCGCCAACGTGGCGGGTGGCGCCGCGCTGCTCGCCGCCGCCCAGCAGGACCTGGGCGAGCCACTGAGCGCCGATCCGGCGGACTGGTACGGGGCGGTGGCCCGCTTCTCCGGCGCGGACGACACCTCGACGGCGGCGGCGTACGCGAACGACGTGTACGACGTGCTGCGCGGCGGCGAGGAGCGCATCACGGACGCCGGGCAGCAGGTCGCCCTGGCCGCACAGCCGGAGCTCACCCCCGATACCGCGCAACTGGGGCGGACGGGCCTGCGCACGACCTCCGCCGACGGCACGGAGTGCCCGAAGTCGGTGTCCTGCGAGTGGATCCCGGCACCGTACGAGGAGTTCGGCGACAACGACTACGGCAACCACGACCTGGGCGACCGACCGGCGTCGCAGAGCATCAAATACATCGTCATCCACGACACCGAGGGCGCCTGGGACGGAGTCCTCAACCTGGTGCAGGACCCGACCTATGTGTCGTGGAACTACACGCTGCGCTCCACCGACGGCCACATCGCCCAGCACGTGAAGGCCCAGGACGTGGCCTGGCACGCCGGCAACTGGTACGTCAACGCCAAGTCGGTCGGCCTGGAGCACGAGGGTTTCCTCACCTCGCCGGACGCCTGGTTCACGGAGGCGATGTACCGGTCGTCGGCGCGCCTGGTGAAGTACCTCGCCAAGAAGTACGACATCCCGCTGGACCGGCAGCACATCCTCGGCCATGACAACGTGCCCGGCCCGACCACCGGGACCGTCCCTGGTATGCACACCGACCCGGGCCCGTACTGGGACTGGCGGCACTACTTCGAGCTGCTCGACCACCCCTTCAAGCGCACCGCCGGAAAGAACGGCGGCCTGGTGACGATCCTGCCCGACTACGCGGCCAACCAGCCGGTGTACACGGGCTGTGTGACCGCGGGCGAGCCGTGCGCGGCCCATGGTTCCGGTGAGGTGCGCCTGTACTCCGACCACGACGAGAGCTCGGCGCTGATCAAGGACATCGGCCTGGGGACGACGCCCACCGCCGGAGTGAACGACCTGTCCTCGCGGGTGTCCACCGGACAGCAGTACGCGGTGGCCGACCGGTGGGGCGACTGGACCGCGATCTGGTACCTGGGCCAGAAGGCCTGGTTCAAGAACCCGAAGAAGGAGCCGACCGCGGTGAACGCGGCCGGTCTCGTGATCACGCCGAAGGACGGCCTGGACAGCGTCCCCGTGTACGGGCGTGCCTACCCGGAGAAGGCGGCCTACCCGACGGGCGTACCCGCCCAGACGGTGTCACCGCTGCCGTACAAGGTGCTCGCGGGCCAGCGGTACGCGGTCGGCGACGAGGTGCCGGGCGAGTACTACTACGCGGTCACCTTCACCACCGACTCGCACAGGGTGGTCGTCGGCACGGACCTGTACTACGAGATCCAGTACGGCCACCGGGTGGCGTTCGTGCGCGCCACGGACGTACAGCTGGTGCCGTCGGCCGCCTAGCGGCCGCCTCAGCCCTGCTGGAAAAGCTCCGCCGGGAGCGGCTTCAGCAGGGCGTACAGGTCGTCGGTGATGGGGCGGTCCCAGGCGGCGATGGTCACCAGGACATTGTCGCTGCGGTCGAACTGCACGCAGGAGATCCGGCTTTCCGACAGCTTCAGCCGGCGCACGATGAGGAGGTTGTCGCCCTGCATCACGGGCATGTCCTCGGTGCCGACGACGGTCACCTCCTCGTCGTTCTCCAGGGCCAGCAGCAGCTGGGCCACCTCGAAGGGGACCTCTCCCTCGGCGACCTCGCGGGCCGGTGAGCCCTCGGGCAGATTACCGATGATCATCGCGGGGCCGCGGCCGCCGAAGAGGTCGTAGCGCAGGAAGACACCCTGACAGCTGCCGTCGGGGGCGGGCAGCAGGCCCGCGCCCAGATTGCCGGGCCAGTCGCCCGGGTCCATGGCCAGGACGTCGAAGTCGGGCCCGGCGGGAGTGGCGCTGCGGCGGCGGAGGAACGACATGCGGCCATGGTACGTGCCCGGGCGTGTCCGGCGACGTGCGGGAGGCGGCCGGACGGGGTACCGGTCTACTCCCGCGCCCGCTCCGTCAGGGCCGCCCCCAGCCCCGTGGGCTCTGTGCCGACCTTCCGGTAGACCGCCGAGAGCAGACGGACGACCGTCTGCTCGTCGGTGTGCAGTTCCCCGGCGATCTCGGTCTCGGTGCGGCCGCGGGCGGCCAGGGCCGCCGCGGTGCGTTCGCGGGCGGTGAGGGAGTCGGTCTCGGTGGTGTGGAGGCGGCGGGGGCGCAGTCCGGCGGCGGCGAGTCCGTCACGGGCGGCCTCGGCGAGTCCGTCGGCGCCGCACTGCGCGGCCGTGTCGAGGCCGCGGTAGAGGTGTTCGGCGGCTTCTTCGGTGCGGCCGGCGCGGTACAGCTCGGTGCCGAGGGAGACCAGGGCGCAGGCCAGTTCGTAGGCGGCCGGAGAGCGCTCCAGGTGGGCCACGGACTCCTCGAGGTATTTGACGCGGGCGGAGCCCGCGGAGACTTCGGCGGCGGTGCGCAGCGCCTGACCGATCGCGGAGGGGGCGCCGAACTGGCGGGCGCGGGCGAGTGCTTCGAGGGCGGTGGCGACGGCGCGCTCGGGGTCGTCGTGGCTCTCGGCGCGGGCGAGGTGGAGCTGCCAGGGGCACCAGGCGGGGTTGCGGATGCCGCGCGGGTCGAGGCGGCGGCCGGCGGCGGACAGCTCGGCGGCGGCCTCCTTGGCCAGGCCGCGGGCGAGCAGCAGCTCGCCGCGCACGGTCTGGGCGTCGGGGAAGACGACGGCTGCCGGGAAGGGCGCCGAGAAGCGGTGGTCGTCGGCGGTCTGCGCGGCCTCGGCGACGCGGCCGCGGGCGATCAGGAGCTGGATGAGGATGCCGACCGCGTACCAGTGGGCGGGGGTGCCGGGGCCGACGCGTTCGGCCAGCCGCAGGCCGGCCCGGACGAAGTCCTCGGCCTCGGCGAGCCGGCCGCGCCGGTAGCGGACGTAGGCGAGGAGGGTGTAGGCGAAGGAGAGGTGGGCGCCCCGCCAGCCCTGGCGCTCGAAGTCGGCGATGCCGGCGGCGAAGAGTTCCTCGGCGCGGCCCGGGCGGTCGGCGTACAGGAAGGCGAGGGCGACCAGGACGGGCACCTCGAAGCCGCGGTCGGGTTCGGCCCAGCCGAGGCCGCCGGCGAGGGCGCGTTCGGCGTGGTGGAGGGCGACGTGGGCGGGTTCGCCGCGCTGGATCGCGTCCCAGGTCCGCAGCCCGATGATGTAGCGCTCGGTGAGGTCGCGGCCCTTGAGCCGGTCGGCGAGCCGGGTGAGGCGGCGGGAGCGGGCGGGGTGGTCGGGTTCGTCGGCGCGGAAGGCGTCCCACATGAACTGTTCGGCGACCATGCGCAGCCTGACCCGGGCGTCGTCGGTGACGCGGATCTCGCGGGCGAGGGCGTCGGAGGCCTCGGCGAGGCGGTCGCTGTGGGCGAGGACCTGGGAGAGGCGGTAGACGATGTGGTGGCGCAGCTCGGGGTCGGCGATGGGTTCTTCGAGGGCGGCGCGCAGGTGGTTGACGGTGGTCGCCGGCTCGGTGAGCAGGGAGGCACAGCCGAGCTCGTACAGGATGGCGGCCCGGTTCTCGGCGGTCGGGGGTTCGCGCAGGGCGCGGGCCAGATAGCTGCGGGCGGCGTCGGGGGCGCCGGCCCGGAGGGTCTCTCCGGCGGCGGCGCGCAGCTGCTGGACGACCCAGGGGTCGCCCTCGGGGTGGGTCTCCAGGAGGTGGCGGGCGGCCGCCGCGGGGCCCAGGCCCGCGTCGACGACGCACCAGGCGGCCTGGCCGTGCAGGGCGACGCGGAAGCCCGCGGGGATGGCCCGGTAGACGGCGGTGGCGATCAGCGGGTGGACGAACTCCAGGGTGCTCTCGCCGGTGAGGACGCGGGCGCCGCGCAGGGCGTCGGCGGCGTCGGCGGCCTCCTCGTGGCCGAGTCCGGCGACGGCGGCGGCGAGGGCCTGGGGGATCTCGGTGCCGAGGACGGCGCAGGCCCAGGCGAAGCGGACGGTGGAGGCGCCGAGGCGTTCGAGGCGGGCGATCAGGCCGCTGCCCTTGGCGGCCGCGGCGAGGTCGCGCAGCAGGTGGGCGCCGTCCTCGGTCGGGTTGAGGCCGCGGTCGCGCACTTTGGCCGTCAGCTCGACGGTCTCGAACGGGTTGCCCGCGGTGACGGCCCAGCACTCGTGGCAGAACGCGTCGTCGGCGTGGCCGCCGACCGTTTCGCGCACCAGGCGGGCGACGGCGCCGGCGCTCAGCGGTTCCAGGTCGATGGGACGTCCGCCGGCGCGGCCGGGCAGCCGTCGGAACGACTCGGCGTGGTCGGGGAGTTCGTCGGGCCGGTAGGCGACGACGACCAGCAGCGGGAGTTCCTCGGCGCGGGGTGCGAACGCGGCCAGCCAGCGCAGCGATTCGGGGTCGGCCCAGTGCGCGTCGTCGAGGAGGAGGACCATCGGGGCGCGCCGGACGGCGAGGTGGGTGAGCACCCAGTCCAGCCCGTCGCGCAGGCCCTGCTGGTCGGGCGGTGCGCCGTCGGTCGGGGCGCAGATGCCGAGGGCGGGGCCGACGATGTCGTACCAACTGCCCAGCGCGGAGCGCAGATCGGCCTCCGCCGCGCCCGCGAACTGCGGCTGGAGGAGCTGGCGGGCGACGTGGAAGGCGACGCGCTGTTCCTGGTCGCCGCCGCGGGCGGAGAGCACGGTGCAACCGTGGGTGGCGGCGCGGCGGCGGACCTCGCCGAGGAGGGTGGTCTTGCCGATGCCGGCGTGTCCGGCGAAGGCGAGCAGGGCGCCGCGCGGCCGGTCGGACGGTTCGGCGCCGTCCGCACGCAGGCCGGTCAGCTCCCTCAACGCCTCGTCGACGGCGGCGAGTTCGCTCTCACGCTCGAAGAGAGTCCTTCTGCCGCGTGCGATGTGCTGCCCCATGATGCACCCCCTGTCACGGTGGTCCACCCGCGCGGGGAGCGGGCGCGCACCATGACCTACTGGCAGCTCAGCGTACGCCCGGCGGGGGTCGCGCGCCCCGCCGTTGACCGTTACCGACCGAAGCCGTTCCGGGCGTCCTGCCGGTGCCGCTCGTGGTGGCGGGCGACACGGGCCCGGTTGCCGCAGGAGGGCTTGCACCACTCCTGGCGCGGGTGCTCCTTGAGGAAGTAGCGCACACAGCGCGGCGCGTGGCAGGCGCGCAGCCGTTGCCGGTCGGGGCCGGCGAGGAAGGCGATCGCGGCCTGCGCCAGGACCGCGGTGAGCTCTCCTCGATCCGGCCGCCGGTGGACGAAGGGTTCGTTGTCCGCGGGCCAGTGCAGGACGGGGACGGTGGGCATCCGGGCGGCCGTGGTGTTGAGGTACTCCAGTGCCTCCGGCACGGGCATGAGACGGGCCGCGTCGGCGGGGCTCGGCTCGCCCGGCCGCACGGCGCGGGCGAAGAGCGCGCGGACGGCGGCGCGCAGGTCGCGTACGGCGGCGAGGGCCGGGCCGTCGGCGACGAAACCGGCGGCGTCCGGGAGGGCGTCGGGGTGGGCGCGGACCCAGGCGGTGAGACCGGCGGGGTCGGACAGGTCGTCGGCGACCCCGCCGTTGCCGTCGTGCCGGACGGTGAGGGCGAGGTCGAGGGCGAGCGCGGTGTCCGTGCTGAGCGAGTCCTGCATGTGGTTAATGATAGATCTACGGTTTCCCATTAGCCCACGAGGGCTGCCTCCGTCACTCCTCGGCAGGCGCGGGCGGCACCACCGCGACCGGGCTCGCCGCGTGCAACAGGACGGCGTGGGTGACGGAGCCCAGCATGCGGGCGGGCGCGAGGAGACGGCGGCGGTGACGGCCCACGACGACCAGGTCGGCGTCCTTCGAGGCCGCGACGATGTGACCGGCCGCGTCGCCCGGGGGCACGTACGGCTCGGCCCGGACACCGGGGTGCCGTTCGCGGTGCGGGGCGAGGAAGCCCTCGGCGAGGGTGCGTGTCTCGCTCTCGATGGCGTCCTGCTCGATCGCCGGCGGTAGGAGCTCACCGGGGGCCACCCAGGAATGGATCGGCCACGGGTAGGCGGCGACCACCTGCAGGCGCGCCTCACGCAGCGCCGCCTCGGCGAAGGCGAAATCGAGGGTGGCGTCGTCGGGCCCGTCCACGTTCAGGCCGACGACCACGCGGGGCCCGGGCCCGGACGGCGGCGCGTCCTCGACCTGACGGCCGGGCCGGGGCACCACGACGACCGGGCACTCGGCGTCACGGGCGGCTGCCATGCCGTTGGAGCCGAGCAGCAGGCTGGCGAAGCCGCCGCGGCCCCGGGAGCCGAGTACCAGGAGCTGGGCGGCGGAGCCGAGTTCGGGCAGCGTGGCGCCGGGGGCACCGTCGAGGGCGACGTACTCCGTGTCCGGCAGGTCGGTGCGCCCGGCCAGGTGCTCCCTGACCTGGGCCAGTACCGGGTCGTCCGCGGGGGCCGGCGGCGCGACGACCGGGACGGCGGGCGGTACCCATGCGGCGTACTGCCGCACATGGACCACCCGCAGCGGTGCCCCGCGCCTGCGGGCGTCGTCGAGGGCCCACTCCAGGGCGCGCAGGCTGTCGTCCGAGCCGTCGACCGCCGTGATGACCGGCAGGGCGCTCATGGTTCTCCACCTCCGGAATGCGACCTTCCCGTTCCTGGGGTCAGCCTGGCTCAGGCATCGACCCCAGGACGGCGTACAAGGTCGCGTGTCCGGAAAATCGGGCGTGACACACCCGGATCGGCCCGCGGCTCACCGCGCGATTCAGGTGAGGTCGAACTCCCCTTCCCGTGCGCCCGACACGAACGCGCCCCACTCGGCGGGCGTGAAGATCAAGGAAGGGCTTTCCGGCCGGCCGCTGTTGCGCATCGCGATGAATCCCTCGACAAAAGCGATCTGAACATCCCCCCGGCCTCGGCTGCTGGACTGCCACTCGGCGTTGCTGAGGTCCAGCTCCGGCTTGTCCCAGCCCGTGAGCGGCTGCTGCTGGATGGTGCTCTCGGCCACGTCCGTGCTCCTCCCGATTCGTCGTCCGCGGGCCAGCCTAGCGATCGGTTCCTACCGCCGACAGGCCACGTGAGGGGGACCTTTCGGGAGCCCTTCACTCTGTGCTCGGGGGCGTACTCTCAGGCATCCGGAGCCTGCGCTCCGACGAGCCACATGGAGAAGAACTGCGCCCCTCCCCCGTAGGCGTGTCCGAGCACCCTGCGGGCCCGCTCCACCTGGTGTTCCCCGGCCTGCCCGCGCACCTGGAGCGCCGCCTCGGCGAAGCGGATCATGCCGGAGGCGCCGATGGGGTTGGCCGACAGCACCCCGCCCGACATGTTCACGGGCAGGTCCCCGTCCAGCTCGGTCGCCCCCGCCTCGGTGAGTTTCCAGCCCTCGCCCTCCGCCGCGAAGCCGAGGTTCTCCAGCCACATGGGTTCGTACCAGGAGAACGGCACGTACATCTCGACGGCGTCGATGTCCCGCCGCGGGTCGGCGATCCCGGCCTGCCGGTACACGTCGGCGGCGCAGTCCTTGCCGGCCTGCGGCGACACGAAGTCCTTGCCGGCGAAGAGCGTGGGCTCGCTGCGCATGGCGCCGCCGAGCATCCAGGCGGGCGGCCGGGGGGCGCGCGCCGCCCCCGCCCGGTCGGTGAGGACCATCGCGCAGGCGCCGTCGGAGGACGGGCAGGTCTCCGAGTAGCGGATGGGGTCCCACAGCATCGGCGAGGCCTGGACCTTCTCCAGCGTGATGTCGTGCTCGTGGAGGTGGGCGCAGGGGTTCTTCAGCGCGTTGCGCCGGTCCTTGTAGGCGACCAGGGACCCGACCGTGTCGGGCGCTCCGCTGCGCCGCATGTACGCCCGTACGTGCGGCGCGAAGAAACCGCCCGCCCCGGCGAGCAGCGGCTGCTGGAACGGGATCGGCAGGGACAGGCCCCACATGGCGTTCGACTCGGACTGCTTCTCGAAGGCGAGGGTCAGCACGGTGCCGTGCACGCGGGCCGCGACGAGGTTGGCGGCGACAAGCGCCGTCGATCCGCCCACCGAACCGGCCGTGTGCACCCGCAGCATGGGCTTGCCGACCGCGCCGAGCGCGTCGGCGAGGTACAGCTCGGGCATCATCACGCCCTCGAAGAAGTCGGGCGCCTTGCCGATGACGACGGCGTCGATGTCGGCCCAGGTCAACTCGGCGTCGGCGAGGGCACGTCGGGCGGCCTCGCGGACGAGCCCGGCGATCGACACGTCCCGCCGGGCCGCGACGTGCTTGGTCTGGCCGATCCCTACGACGGCCACGGGCTCCTTGCTCATCGGGGATCCCCTTCGAGTACGGCGACCAGGTTCTGTTGCAGGCAGGGGCCGGAGGTGGCGTGGGCGAGGGCGCGGTCGGACTCACCCCGGTGGACACGGGCGGCGGCCTCGCCGATGCGGATCAGTCCGGCGGCCATCATCGGGTTGGCGGCGAGAGCTCCACCGGAGGGGTTGACGCACACGCCGTCGTCGAGCCGCAGCGCCTTGCGCAGGACGACCTCCTGCGCGGTGAACGGCGCGTGCAACTCGGCGGTGTCGACAGGCCGTTCGAAGGCACCGGCCCGCTCGGCGGCCAGCCGGGTGGACGGGGAGTCGGTCAGGTCACGTACCCCCAGGCTGTGCGCCTCGATGCGGTGGTCGATGCCGCGGATCCAGGCGGGCCGCGCGCACAGCTGCCGGGCCCGCTCCCCGGCCGCGAGGATCACGGCGGCGGCGCCGTCGCCGACGGGCGGGCAGTCGCCGGTGCGCAGGGGCCGTACGGCGTAGTCCCCGTGCGGCACCGAACCCCGCAGCTGGGCATGAGGGTTGGCGGTGGCGGACGCCCTGCTGCGAGCGGCCACGGCGGCGAGTGCGGGCTCGTCGACGTCCCCCGCGTCGATGAGCGCCTGCGCCTGGAGCGCGGCCAGGGCTATGGCGTCGGGCCACAGGGGGGCGACGTAGTACGGGTCGAGCTGCCGGGTCAGCACGTCGCGCACGGACCCGGGCGAGGATTTGCCGTACGCGTAGACCAGGGCCGTGTCCGCGTCACCGGTGAGCAGTTTGGTCCACGCCTCGTACAGGGCCCACGCGCCGTCCATCTCGACGTGCGACTCGGAGATCGGCGGCCAGGCGCCCACGCCGTCGAGGGCGAGCGTGAAGGAGAAGGCCCGGCCGGCGAGGTAGTCGCTGGACCCGGAGCAGGTGAAGTCGATGTCGGCGGTCTTCAGGCCGGTCCGGTCGAGCACGTCGTGCAGGACCGGCATGAGCATCTCCACCTCGGAGAGCTCGTCGGTGGTGCGTCGGTGGTCGCTCTGGGCGAAGGCGACGACGGCGATCTCGCGGCCCCCCGGGGCTTCTTCCCGCGTCACAGCAGCTCCTTGTACGTCTCGTAGTCCGCGTCGGGTTCGCCGGTGGGCCGGTAGTGGTCGGGGTAGCGGGCCCCCTCGGTCCACACCGGTTCGACGCGCAGGCCCATCCGCACCTGGTCGTAGGGGATGCCGCCGATGCGGCCGTGCAGGGCGAGATCGGCGCCGTCGAGGGCGATGTGGGCATAGACGTACGGCACGTCGATGTCCAGGTTCTTCGCCTTGATGTTGACGATGCAGAAGGTGGTGACGGTGCCGCGCGGGCCCACCTCCACCTGTTCGGCGGTGGCGACGCCGCAGGTGGGGCAGGCGCCCCTCGGCGGGACGTACACCTTCCGGCAGGACGGGCAGCGCTCGCCGACGGTCCGCTGTTCGGTGAGCGCCCCGATGTACGAGGCCTGGGCACGGCCGGGCGAGTAGGTGTAGTCGAGGCGGGCGGGGGCGACGACGCGTGTGACCGTGTCCTCGAACTCGCCGACTCGCCCGGAGAGCTGGGCCGCTTCACCGTCGTACGGTTCGAAGCAGGCGATGTCCGTGATGGCGCCGGTGCGATCCGCGGCCCAGCGCAGGCGGACGCGCATGCCGGTGTGTACGGCGTCGGGGCCGGGGGCATCGAGGGCGTGCAGGAGGGCGGTGTCGGCACCGTCGAGGCGGACCAGGACCCAGGCGAAGGGGGTGTCGAGGGGCTGGCCGCGGCGGGGTGCGTGGTTCCAGGCCCAGGTGGTGACCGTGCCGGTGGTGGAGACCTCGACGAGGTCGCGTATCTCGTCGGCGGTGACGGGGTCGTACTCGACGGGTGGGACGAGGACGCGGTCGTCGCCGGTCCGCACCCCGAGGACGACGCGCTCGCGCAGGCCGGTGAGGAAGGCGCTCTGGACCGGGCCGAGGGAGCGGGTGAAGGGGAACTCGACGACGAGCGGGGCTTTGAGGACTTCGGGCATGGCGGCTCTCTCCTCGGCAGGGTCAGGCGCGCTTGTAGACGGGCGGCCGCTTCTCCGCGAAGGCGCGGGCGCCTTCCTTGGCGTCGGCGGTGTCGAAGACCGGCCAGCCGCGCTTCAGTTCGGCGGCGAGGCCGTCGCTCTCGGTCAACTCGGCGGTCTCGTACACCGAGGCCTTGACGGCCTCGACGGCCAGTGGCCCGCAGGAGTTGATCTGATCGGCGATCTCCAGGGCCTTCGTCAGTGCCGTGCCGTCGGCCACGACATGCCCGATCAGGCCGATGCCGGCCGCCTCCCGGGCGCTGTAGGGGCGGCCGGTGAGCAGCATCTCCAGGGCATGGGTGCGCGGGACCTGGCGCTGCAGCCGGACGGTGGAGCCCCCGATCGGGAACAGACCCCTCTTGACCTCGAAGAGCCCGAAGGTCGCGGACTCGCCGGCCACCCGGATGTCGGTGCCCTGGAGGATCTCCGTGCCGCCCGCGACGCAGTACCCCTCGACGGCGGCGATCACCGGCTTGCGGGGGCGGTGGTGGCGCAGCATCGCCTTCCAGTGCAGATCGGGGTCCGCCTTGAGCCGGTCGCGGTGCTGCTCGCCCTCCATCCCCTTCCCGGCCAGGGCCTTCAGATCCATCCCGGCGCAGAAGGCGCCGCCCGCGCCGGTGAGCACGATCGAGCGGACGGCGTCGTCCTCGTCGGCTTCGACCCAGCCGTCGTACAGGCCGACGAGCATCCCCAGTGAGAGCGCGTTCTTGGCGTCCGGCCTGTTGAGCGTGAGCACCAGTGTGGCGCCTTCGCGCTGCACGGTGAGGTGTTCCGTCCCACCCATCGCTCGTCTCCCCTCTCGAAGAACGAGAACAGGTTGCAGTAGCCGGGATGGCACTTCAAGGGTTTTCTGACAGGCAGTCAGATTTCTTCGCGCGGACCCTTCACAGTTGCCGCGCCCTTTGCTCTGATGACCGGCGAACCGTCGGATGCCAGGCACGCCCGGGGTCAGGAGGAACGGTGGAGTACAACATTGCCGACCTGTTCGAGTCGGTCGTCGACGTGGTGCCGGACCGCGAGGCACTGGTGTACATCGACCACCCCGGCACGGGCGCGGAGCGCCGTCTGACCTACGCCCAGCTCGACGCGGCCGCCAACCGCGTCGGTCACCACCTCGTCGAGAGCGGGATCCGTCCCGGCGAGCACCTCGGCATGCACCTCTACAACGGTGTCGAATACCTCCAGACGGTACTGGGGTGCCTGAAGGCGCGGATCGTCCCGGTCAATGTCAACTACCGATACGTGGAAGATGAGTTGGCCTACCTCTACCGGGACGCCGATCTGGTGGCGCTGGTCTTCGACGCGGAGTTCACGGACCGGGTGGCGGCCGCGCTGCCGCGGACCCCGAAGCTGCGGCATCTGCTGCGGGTGGGGGAACCCGTCGCGGGGGTGGACGCCGTGCCGTTCGCGGACGCGGAGGCCTCGGGGTCACCCCGGCGCGGGTTTCCGGCGCGGTCGGGCGACGACCAGTTCATCATCTACACCGGCGGCACCACCGGGATGCCCAAGGGCGTGATGTGGCGCCAGGAGGACCTGTTCTTCTCCGGGCTGGGTGGCGGAGCGCCGACCGGCGAGCCGGTGCAGAAACCGGAGGAGCTGGCGGAGCGCGTCGCGGCCGGCGGGGCGGGGATCACCTTCTTCCCCACACCCCCGCTCATGCACGGCACCTCCACCCTCACGGCGTTCATCGGCTTCAACTTCGGCCAACGGGTCGTGCTGCACCGCAAGTTCGTGCCCGAAGAGGTGCTGCGCACGATCGAGAGGGAGAAGGTCACCAGCATGTCGCTGGTGGGCGACGCCATGTTGCGCCCGCTCATCGACGCGCTGAACGGCCCCATGAAGGGCACGGACTGCTCGTCGATGTTCAGCGTGTCGTCGTCGGGCGCGATCATGTCGGAGACGGTGCGCCGGCAGTTCCTCGCCCTGCTCCCGAACGTGATGCTCCTCAACAACTTCGGTTCCTCCGAGTCCGGCTTCAACGGCACCGCGACACAGGACTCCGGCCCCGAGCGCGGCTTCCGCGTCCGCGTCAACTCCCGTACGCAGGTGGTCGACCCGGCGACGTACGAGCCGGTCGCCGTCGGTGAGATCGGCCGCGTCGCCCAGTGCGGACACGTCCCGCTCGGCTACTACAACGACCCGCGGAAAACCGCCGAGACCTTCTTCGAGAAGGACGGCGAGCGGTGGGTGCTGCTCGGCGACATGGCGACCGTCGACCAGGAGGGCGTGGTCACCGTCCTCGGCCGCGGCTCGCAGTGCATCAACACCGGGGGCGAGAAGGTGTACCCGGAGGAGGTCGAGCAGGCGCTGAAGTCCCATCCGGACGTCTACGACGCGCTGGTGGCCGGAGTGCCGGACGTGCGGTGGGGCAATCACGTGGCGGCCGTCGTGCAACTGCGCACGGGCGCGGCGCGACCGTCCCTGGAGGACATCCAGACCCACTGCCGCGCCCATCTCGCCGGGTACAAGATCCCCCGCCAACTGGTGATCACCGATGCCGTCCGGCGCTCCCCCAGCGGCAAGGCGGACTACCGGTGGGCACGGGAGGTGGCGGTGGCGGCGGACCGGTGACGGACGCCGCTCACGCCTCCCGCACCTCCGGCGCCCGTCGCCGCGCTACTCCGCCGAGGGCGAAGCGGCACCACGACCGTCGAGGAACGCGGCGACACGGCGCACGAACCACTCCGGGTCGTCCAGCCACGGGTAGTGGCCGGCGCCGGGCTGTACGGCGAACTCCGCGTTCGGAAAGGCGTCGGCCGTCTCGCGGGCGAGCTCGGGGCGCGGGCCGCCGTCGACTTCGCCGGCGAGGACCAGGACAGGGGCAGTGACCCGGGCGAGCCCCTCGCGGGTGGCGGCCGGGTCGAAGGCACCCTCGGCGAAGTAGACGCCCTCGGCCTCTTCGTTCGACTGCTCGTCCAGGGGGGCGATGTGGGCGCGGGCGGTGTCGTCCCAGCGGCCGTAGAAGAATCCGGCGAAGGCCATCAGGTCGTCGGCCGCGCCGTCGCCGGCGAGCCACGCCTCGAACGCCGGGTACGCCTGAGCGAACCACGGCTCGTCCTTGCGCAGCCGAGCCGCGGCCAGGCGGTGTTCGGCCGTGGCCGGCCGCCCCAGCACCCACGGGGTGGCGGTGATCAGCGCGAGCCGTGCCACCCGCTCCGGGTACCGGCCCGCGTACAGCATCGCGAGGCTGCCGCCCGCCGAGTGGGCAAGCATGTCCATCCGCTCCAGGCCCAGCTGGACCCGGAGCGCCTCCACGTCGTCCACGAGCCGGTCGCAGCGGTACGTCGCCGGGTCCGCCGGCACCGCGGAGTCGCCGGTGCCGCGCAGGTCGAGGAGGATCAGGCGGCGGTGGGCGGCCAGCCCGCCGAGGTCGCCGAGGTAGGAGGAGGCGCGCATGGGACCTCCGGGCAGGACGACGAGAGGGTCGCCCTCGCCGCGTATGTGGTAGGTGAGCGCGGTCCCGTCAGCTGCGGTGAAGGTCGGCATACCTCTGATCCTCACGTGATGTGACGGCTCGGCGCAACGGACTTCCACAGGACCTGCGGCCGGCCCGGGGCCGCTCACGAACGGTCCTTGAACCGCTCCCTCAACTCCCGCTTGAGGATCTTCCCGCTCGCGTTCCGCGGCAGTCCCTCCACGAACAGCACCTGCTTGGGCGCCTTGAAGTGGGCGAGCTTCTCGCGGGCGTGGGCGACGAGTTCGGCCTCGGTGACCTCGCCGCGCGGGACGACGATCGCGGTGACTGCCTCGATCCAGCGCTCGTCGGGCAGGCCGACGACGGCGACCTCGGCGACGGCCTCGTGGGTGTACAGGGCGTCCTCGACCTGGCGTGAGGCGACCAGGACGCCACCGGAGTTGATGACGTCCTTGACCCGGTCGACGACGGTGAAGTAGCCGTGGGCGTCGCGCACCGCGAGGTCGCCGGAGTGGAACCAGCCGTCCCGGAAGGCTTCGGCGGTCTCCTCGGGCTTGTCCCAGTAGCCCTCGCACAACTGCGGGGAGCGGTAGACGATTTCACCGGGTGTGCCGTCGGGAACGTCCTTGCCGTCCTCGTCGACGACACGGGCGTCCACGAAGAGGACCGTGCGGCCGCAGGAGTCCATCCGGCCCTTGTGCTCGTCCGGGGCGAGGACCGTGGCCAGGGGGCCGATCTCGCTCTGCCCGAAGCAGTTGTAGAAGGCCAGCTTCGGCAGGCGCTCGCGCAGCCGCTCCAGGACCGGGACCGGCATGATCGACGCCCCGTAGTAGGCCTTGCGCAGGCCGGCGAGGTCACGGGTGGCGAAGTCGGGGCGGTTGGACAGGCCGATCCACACCGTCGGCGGCGCGAACAGGCTGTCCGCGCGGCCCGCCTCGATCAGGTCGAACAGCTCGTCGCCGTCCGGCGCGTCGAGGATGAGGTTCGTCGCGCCGACCGCCAGGTAGGGCAGCAGGAACACGTGCATCTGTGCCGAGTGGTAGAGGGGGAGGGAGTGCACCGGGCGGTCGCCCGCGCTCAGGTCGAGGGCGGTGATCGCGCTCAGGTACTCGTGGACCAGGGCGCGGTGGGTCATCATCGCGCCCTTCGGCAGGGCGGTCGTCCCCGAGGTGTAGAGCAGCTGCACCAGGTCCTCACCGCGCGGCTCCGGGCCGTCGTACGGCGCTGCCGTCGCCAGCCGTGCCAGCAGTGAGTCGTCGGTGTCGCGCAGCGGCAACGTACGGACTTCGAAGGGGAGTCGCCCGGCCAGGTCAGGGTCCGCCAGGATCAGCGCGCTGCCCGACTGGGCGACGATGTACGCGAGGTCGTCGCCGGTCAGGTTCTGGTTGACCGGTACGTGCACCAGGCCCGCGCGGGCGCAGGCGAGGAAGGCGATGAGGTAGGCGTCGGAGTTGTGGCCGTAGGCGCCGACCCGGTCGCCGGGGGCGAGGCCCTGGTCGAGCAGGACGCTCGCCGCGCGGGAGACGGCCGTGTCGAGTTCGTCGTAGGTCCAGGTGCGGTCGCGGTAGCCCACCGCGACGCGCGCCGGGGTGCGCCGGGCGCTGCGCCGCAGCACCCCGTCAACCGTGCTCCCGTGTCCAGGCGTCATGAGACTTGATCCTCGGCCCGCCGAAGAAGGAGGTCAAGCGCCGGCCGCAGGTCGCGTACGTCTCGGTACGCTCGGGTGAGCAGCTCGGCGTGTTCGTCGTCGGCGAGCGTGAACCGGTCACGTCCGGCGGCGAGATGCCGGGCGGCACGGTGGTGCGGCCGACGGCAGTTCGCGACAAGGTGAGCAGCGGGATGAGGGCCCGGCCGACGACTCCGGTGGCTCCGGCGACGAGGACGCGCATGAGAACTCCTGATGGCGGGCCCCCGGGCGGTTACCGCTCCCGGGGGCGTTTCGGCATCAGCGGGCGACCGCCCTTCCGCGTGACAGGCCCACCCTGTGACCCCGTCACATCACCCTCGTGCGGCCCTCCCAGTACGGATCCCGCAGCCGCCGCTTGTAGAGCTTGCCGTTGGGGTCGCGCGGCATCTCGGCGATGAAGTCGACCGTCTTCGGGCGCTTGTAGCCGGCGAGCTGCCCGGCGCAGTGGTCCAGGAGCGCGGCGGCGAGAGCCGGGCCCGGTTCATGCCCGGCCGCCGGTTCGACGACGGCCTTGACCTCCTCGCCCCAGTCGTCGTGCGGGATGCCGAAGGCGGCGGCGTCGGCGACGGCGGGGTGGGCGAGCAGGACGGACTCGATCTCGGCCGGGTAGATGTTGACTCCGCCCGAGATGATCATGTCGATCTTGCGGTCGCGGAGGAAGAGGTAGCCGTCCTCGTCGAGGTAGCCGAGGTCGCCGACGGTGAAGAAGTCGCCGATGCGGTTCTTCCGCGTCTTCGCCTCGTCCTTGTGGTAGGAGAAGCCGCCGGTGTTCATCGTCAGGTAGACGGTGCCGAGTTCGCCGGGCGGGAGCCGGTTGCCGTCGTCGTCGAAGATCGCGAGTTCGCTGATGGGCCAGGCCTTGCCGACCGTGCCGGGCTTCTTCAGCCAGTCCTCGGCGGTGGCGAAGGCGCCGCCGCCCTCGCTGGCCGCGTAGTACTCCTCCACGGAGTGGCCCCACCAGTCGATCATGGCGCGTTTGACGTGGTCGGGGCAGGGAGCGGCGCCGTGGATGGCGTGCCGCATGGAGGACACGTCGTACCGGGCGCGTACGTCGTCGGGAAGCGCCAGGAGGCGGTGGAACTGGGTCGGGACCATGTGCGTGTGGGTGCACCTGTGCGTGTCGATGAGGCGGAGCATCTCCTCGGGCGTCCACTTGTCCATCAGCACCAGGCGGTGACCGATGTGCAGGGAGGAGCCCGCGAACTGGAGGACGGCCGTGTGGTAGAGCGGCGAGCAGACGAGGTGGACGTTGCCGTCGTGGGGCCTGATGCCGAAGAAGCCGAGGAAGCCGCCGAGGTAGGCCTCCTCGGGTGGCTTGCCGGGCAGCGGGCGCCGGATGCCGCGCGGGCGGCCGGTGGTGCCCGAGGTGTAGTTCATGACCCAGCCGAGGGTGCGGTCGGCGGGCGCCGACTCCGGTTGTCCGTCGAGGAGTTCGGCGTACGGGCGGAAGCCCTCGACGGCGCCGACGCAGTACCGGTGGGTGGCCGGGAGGCCGGCCTCGTCGGCGGCGTGGCGGGCGGGACCGGCGAACCGTTCGTGGGCGATGAGCACCTTGGCGCCGGAGTCGGCGACGATCCAGGCGATCTCGGGGCCGACGAAGTGGTGGTTGACGGGGACGAGGTAGAACCCGGCCTGGGTGGCGGCCAGGTACGCCGTGAAGAATTCGGCGGAGTTGGGCAGCACGACCGCGAAGGAGTCGCCGCGTTCGAGTCCGGCGGCGCGCAGTCCGTGGACGAGCCGGTTGGCGGCGGCGAGCAGGCGTCCGGCGGTCCACTGCTCGCCGTCGGGGGCGACGAGGATCGTGCGGTCGGGGTCGGCGGTGGCCTGGGCCCAGAATCCGGTGGGGGGTGTGCTCACGACTGGCCGCTCCTTCCGGCGATGCGGTTGATTCGGTCGACGGCCTGCTCGAAGCCGCGGGTGAGGTCGTCGAAGACGGCCTGGACGCTGCGTTGGCTGTTCATGCGGCCGACGATCTGACCGACGGGCGTGCCGAGCAGGGGGTCGACCTCGTACTTCTGGATGCGGGAGACGGCTTCGGCGACGAGCAGGCCCTGCAGGGGCATGGGGAGGGTGCCGGGTCCGTCCGGGGCGTCCCAGGCGTCGGTCCATTCGGTACGGAGCTGGCGTGCGGGCTTCCCGGTCAGGGCGCGGGAGCGGACGGTGTCACCGGAGCCGGCGGCGAGCAGCTTGCGGGTCAGGGCGGGCGAGTGGAGGTCGGCCTCGGTGGTGGTGAGCCACAGCGAGCCCAGCCACACGCCCTGGGCGCCGAGTGCGAGGGCGGCGGCGACCTGCTGCCCACTGCCGATGCCGCCGGCGGCCAGCACGGGCAGCGGGGCGACGGCGTCGACGACCTCGGGCGTCAGCACCATGGAGGCGATGTCCCCGGTGTGGCCGCCGGCCTCGTAGCCCTGCGCGACGACGATGTCGATGCCGGCGTCCTTGTGCTTGCGGGCGTGCCGGGCGCTGCCGGCGAGCGCGGCGACCAGCACGTTCCGGTCGTGGGCGCGCGCCACGACGTCCGCGGGCGGCGAGCCGAGGGCGTTGGCGAGCAGCCGGATCGGATAGTCGAAGGCGACGTCGAGCTGGGTGCGGGCGACCTGCTCCATCCAGCCGGTGATGCGCCAGCCGGACGCCTCGCCCTCCGCCAGCTCGGGCACGCCGTACTTGGCGAGGGTGTCCGTGACGAATCGCCGGTGCCCCTCGGGGATCATCGCCTCGACGTCGGCCTCGGTGACGCCCTCGACCTTCTTCGCGGGCATGACGACATCCAGGCCGTAGGGCCTGCCGGCGACGTGCGCCTCGATCCAGTCGAGGTCGCGCTTGAGGTCGTCCGGGGCGGTGTAGCGGACCGCGCCGAGCACTCCGAAACCGCCGGCCCGGCTGATGGCCGCGGCGACGGCGGGGAACGGCGTGAAGCCGAAGACGGCGTGCTCGACTCCCAGTTTCCTGCTCAGCTCCGTCTGCATGGGCGCAGAATGCCGCAGCCGTCCCGACGACGGAAGACCTTTTCTGATGCTCCGTCAGATTTCTTGCGGCGCCGCACGGACGAGGGTGTGCACATGACCGTCGAGGGGGAGGGCGGGCGGGGCCGCCGGCAGAAGGGCGGTGAAGGCGAACCCGGTCTTCTGGGCGACGCGGCAGGACGCCGTGTTGTCCACCTGGTGCAGCAGTTCGAGCCGGGTCAGACCATCGGCGGCGAAGGCGCCGAAGGCCCAGTCCGTCAGTGCGTGCAGGGCCCGGGGCGCCACTCCCCGGCCGCGGGCGTGTGCCGCCGTCCAGTAGCCGACCTCGGCCGACGAAGCGTCGGGGACGGGCCTCTTGAGGACGACGTGGCCCGCCAACCGCCCGTCGGCGCCGTCCGTCCGGGTCTCCACGACGGCGAAGGCGAACCGGTCCCCCACCGCCCAGCCCCGCTCCTGCTCCCGCACCCAGCCTGCCGCACTCTCCGCGTCGTCCACGGCTCCACTCGTCCAGCGGCGGAGTGCCTCGTCCCGGTACAGCTCGACCAGCCCGGTGGCGTCGGCCTGGCGCCAGGGGCGCAGGAGGACGGCAGGAGCCGTCGGAGTGGCGGCCGCCTCCAGTCGTACTGCTGTCGTGTCCATCGGCCGAGCGTACGTGCCCGGGTGCCGAGCGTACGTGCCCAATTGCCGGACGTACGTGACCGGGTGCCGAGCGTATGTGCCCAGGTGCCGGACGTGCGTGACTGAGTGCCGAGCATATGTGCCCGAGTGCCGGACGCACGTGCCCGGGTGTCAGGGCCCGGTCAGCCGTCCCCCTCCTCCAGCACCGCCATCGCCGCGTTGTGCCCCGGCACCCCGCTCACCCCTCCCCCGCGCACCGCACCGGCCCCGCAGAGCAGCACGTTGGTGTGCCGGGTCTCCACGCCCCAGCGGCCGGTGTCCTCCTGGGCGTACGGCCAGGAGAGTTCGCGGTGGAAGATGTTGCCGCCGGGGAGGCGCAGGTCGCGCTCCAGGTCCAGCGGGGTCTTCGCCTCGAGGCACGGGCGGCCGTCGGCGTCGGTGGCCAGGCAGTCGGCGAGGGGTTCGGCGAGGTGCCCGTCGAGCTGGGCCAGCGTCGACTTCAGCAGCTCCGCGCGTACGGAGTCGTTGTCACGTTCGAACAGGCGGGCCGGCGTGTGCAGGCCGAAGAGGGTGAGCGTCTGGTAGCCCCGCTCGACGAGCTCGGGGCCGAGGATCGTCGGGTCGGTGAGGGAGTGGCAGTAGATCTCGGAGGGCGGGGTGGTCGGCAGGTCCCCGGCGGCGGCCTGGGCGTGGGCCGCGGCCAGTTGCTCGTAGCCCTCGGCGATGTGGAAGGTGCCGGCGAACGCCTCGCGGGGGTCGACCGCACTGTCGCGTAGCCTCGGCAGCCGCTTGAGCAGCATGTTCACCTTGAGTTGGGCACCCTCGGCGGCGGCGGGCGGGGTGTCGCCGGTGAGGGTGGCGAGCTGCTGCGGGGAGGCGTTGACCAGGACGTGCCGGGCCTCGGCGACGCCCTCCCCGTCCGCTGTGCGGTAGGTCACCTCCGCGGTTCGCCCGTCCGTGTCGATCCGTACCGCTTCGTGCCCGGTCGCGAGCACGGCGCCGGCCTGACGCGCGGCGGCGGCGAGCGCGTCGGTCAGGGCGCCCATGCCGCCGACGGGTACGTCCCAGGCGCCGGTGCCGCCGCCGATCACGTGGTAGAGGAAGCAGCGGTTCTGCTTCAGCGAGGGGTCGTGGGCGTCGGCGAAGGTGCCGATCAGCGCGTCGGTGAGGACGACACCGCGTACCAGGTCGTCGGCGAAGTACTCCTCGACGGCGACCCCGAGGGGCTGCTCGAACAGCGTCCGCCAGGCGTCCTCGTCGTCGACCCGGCGGCGCAGTTCCGCACGGGTGGGCAGCGGGTCGGTCAGGGTCGGGAACACCCGTTCGGCGACCCGGCCTGTCATGGCGTAGAAGCGCTGCCAGGCCTCGTACTCGCGCGCGCCGCCCGTGAGGCGCGCGAAGGCCTCCCGGTTGCGCCGTTCGCCGCCGCCGACGAGCAGGCCCGTGGGCCGTCCGTCGCGCTCGACGGGGGTGTACGAGGAGATGGTCCGCCCGCGCACCCGGAAGGCCAGGCCCAGGTCGCGCACGATCTTCTTCGGCAGCAGGCTGACCAGGTACGAGTAACGCGACAGCCGTGCGTCGACGCCCGCGAACGGGCGGCTGGAGACGGCGGCACCCCCGGTGTGGTCCAGTCGCTCCAGCACCAGCACGGACCGTCCGGCCCGGGCCAGATAGGCGGCGGCGACCAGACCGTTGTGCCCTCCGCCGACGATGACGGCGTCGTAGCTGCGGTGTCCCTCGTGTGCAGGCATGTTCCTTGGTAACACGAGGTGATCTAGGTCGGCCAGAGGGAGGGCGCCAAGGTCAGCGCCCGCCGGGCGCCTGCTGCCGGCGCAGCACCGCGACCCTCCGGTACAGCTCGACCGCCTCCGCGCCCCGGCCGAGTTGCTCCAGGCAGTGGGCCTCGTCGTTGCGGCTGGCGAGGGTGTCGGGGTGCTCCGGGCCGAGGACGCGCTCACGGGCCGACGCCACTCGCCGGTACTCGGCCAGCGCGTCCGACCAGCGACCCAGCCAGCCCAGGCCGACGGCGACCTCGCGCCGGCTGACCAGGGTGTCCAGGTGCTCCGCGCCCAGGACACGCTCGCGGATCGCGCACACGTCGCGGGACTCGGCGAGGGCCTCCTCCCAGCGGCCGAGACGGCCGAGGTTGACGCCCAGACCGTGACGGGCGCGGAGGGTCTCGGGATGGGTGGGGCCGTGGACTCGCGTGCGGTCGTCGACGAGGTCCCGGTACAGGGAGAGCGCCTCCGCGCTGCGGCCCAGGCGGCCGAGGCTGATGCCGATCTCGTAGCGGGCGGCGAGGGTGTCGGCGTGGTCCGGGCCGAGGGCCTGGGCGCGGGCCTCGGCGACCTCGCGGTACGTCTGCAGCGCCTCCGGCCAGCGGCCCAGCTGGCCGAGCGCGTAGGCGACCTCGTAGCGGGTCACCAGGGTGTCGGGGTGGTCGGGCCCCAGGACGCGGGCGCGGGCCGCGGCCACCTCGCAGGCCATGCGGTACGAGTCCTCCAGGCGGCCGAGCCTGCTGAGGTTGAAGGCGAGGTTGTGGCGGCAGCGCAGGGTGTCGGGGTGGTCGGGGCCCATGGTGTGCTCCCGGGCGGCGAGCACCGCGTTGTAGACCTGGTGCGCGTCGAAGTGGCGGCCCAGCTGGCCCAGTACGTAGGCCATTTCCTGGCGTACGGCGAGCGAGTCGGGGTGGTCGGCGCCCAGCGCCCGGGTGCGGGCCGCGGCGACGTGTTTGTACTCGCGCAGCGCGTCGGCGGCACGGCCGGTGCGGCTCAGGGTGAAGGCGACCTCGTAGCGGCTGGCAAGGGTGTCGGGGTGGTCGGGGCCGAGGAGGTGCTCGCGTTCGGCGGCGACCGCGCGGTGCACCTCGCCGGCCTCGCTCCAGCGGCCCAGGCGGCCCAGGCTGAGCCCGGCGTTGTGGCGCCCGGCGAGGGCGGTGAGGGTCTCCGGGTCCGGGGCGGGCGGTGTGTCCGGCCGGGGCTGCGGGGGACGGCTCGTGGCGGAGCGTGGGATCCACTCGCCGGAGAGTCCGGCTCCGGCGTCCGGGGGCGTGCTGCGCAGCCCGGCCGCGGTCGCCTTGTGGCCGGTGGTCATGCCCCGGGTCCAGGACGGCAGGCGCGGCTCGCGGCCGGTCGGCGCGGGCGGGCGCAGCTCCGGCCGGGGCGTCACCACCGTCGGCACGTACGTCGGTGCGGTGCGGCCCGCGCTGATTCGGCGGCCCAGTTCGCGGGCGTCGTAGGGGCGTTGCTGCGGCTCCTTGGCCAGCAGGTCCAGGATGATCCGCTCGAGATACTCGGGCAGCTCGGCGCGGTGGCTGCGCGGCGGGCGGGGCGGGGTGTCGCGGTGGCCGACGAGGATCGCCCAGGCGTCGTCGAGGTCGAACGGCGGTACCCCGGTGGCGATCTCGTACAGCACGCAGCCGAGGGAGTACAGGTCGCTGCGCTGGTCGACCTCGGTGCCGCCGATCTGCTCCGGCGACATGTAGTGCGGGGTGCCCATCGCGATGCCGGTGCCGGTCAGGCGGGAGGTGAAGCCGATGTCGTGGCCCAGGCGCGCTATGCCGAAGTCGCAGATCTTCACCGTGCCGTCGGTGAGCCGCACGATGTTGGCGGGTTTCAGGTCGCGGTGCACGATGCCCTGCCGGTGCGTGTAGGCGAGCGCGACGGCGACCTGGTCGGCGATCTCGACGACGTCGGCGACGGGCAGCGGATGATGCTTGTTGTCCTCGAGGAGCTGGCTGAGGTTACGGCCCTCCAGGAGCTCCATGACCAGGAACAGGACGCCGTCGGACTCACCGAAGTCGTGGACGACGGTCACCCCGCGGTGCTGGAGGGCCGCGGCCACCCGGGCCTCACGCCGGAACCGCTCCCGCAGGACCCGGGTGAAGGACTGATCGTGCGGCGGACCGATCGGCTTGAGGCACTTCACGGCGACATGCCGGCCGAGGGACTCGTCGCGTGCCCGCCACACCTCGCCCATGCCACCGCGCCCGATCAGGTCGAGCAGCCGGTACCGGCCCTGGATCAGCCTGGTCTCCGCCATCTCGTACGGTCGCCCCCCGTTCGCCCCGTCCTTCCCCGGCTCGTCCAGTATGGCGACCTATCGCCCGACTTTGTACGGTGCCGGGCGAGCGCCGGGGCCGAGGCGGGCCATGGCGCGAAGGATGTGTTTGGGCGGGAGTTGCCAGCGCAGACGTGCGGGAACGCAGCGCAACAGGGTGCCGGTGGCACGCAACCGGCGGGTGACAGTGGCGGGTTGCGGAGCCGGTCTGCCGTACAACGCGTGGGCGCACGGCGGCAGGGAGGCGTACGCCAGATGTGCCACGCGCCTCCACAGCACCTCGCGCGCCGGAAGGAGGAGGGGGTGCGTCGGCGGGCGGAGGAGGAAGTCGTCCACCGTGCGTGCCTCGGTTCCGGCGGCGAGTGCGGGGCGCACCTTCTCGAAGCAGGCGGGCACATGATGATCACGGTGTTGCGGAAGTCGACGGTGCGGCCCTGAGCATCGGTGATGCGCCGGTCATCGAGGATCTGCAGCAGGGTGTTGAAGACATCGGTGTGCGCCTTCTCGATCTCGTCGAACAGCACGACCGAGTACGGCTTGCGGCGTACGGCCTCGGTGAGCTGGCCGCCTTCCTCGTAGCCGACGTATCCGGGCGGTGCGCCCATGAGCCGGCTGACGGTGTGCCGCTCCTGGTACTCACTCATGTCGAGGCGGACCATATTCTCCTCGGAGTCGAACAGAGTCCGGGCGAGGGTCTTGGCCAGCTCGGTCTTCCCGACGCCGGTGGGGCCGAGGAAGATGAACGAGCCGATGACGCGGGTCGCGGATGCCGGAGCGGGCGCGGATGATGGCGTCGGCGACGAGTTTGACGGCCTCGTCCTGGCCGATGACGCGCTCGCGCAGGATCTCGTCGAGGCGCAGCAGTTTCTCGCGTTCGCCCTCCTGGAGGCGGGCGACGGGGATGCCGGTCCAGGCGGCGACGATCTCGGCGATCTCCTCCTCGGTGACGACCTCGCGCAGCAGCCGGTTCTGCCCTTGTTTGGTGGCCAGTTGCTCCTCCTCGGCCGTCAGCCGGCGCTCCGTGGCGGACTACGCCCGCCGGTTGCGGCACGACCCGACCGCCCCGTTCGACCCGGAGCCGTTGATGACGGCCCGGGACGCGGCTGCCGTGACGCCGTCACAGGCCCGCACCCGTCCCCCCGTCCTGCACGGCCCCCGGGGACTCGCCGAGCGCATTCGGCCGGTCGTCGCCGCGCTCGCCGACCCGGACGTGGGCGCCCCGGCGGAGGGACCCGGGCGGGACCGCGCGCGGGAGTTGCTCGACGCGGCCGCCGACGTTCTGGATGCGGCCGCCCGTTCGATCCGCCGCGGCACGCCCGCCGAGGTGCGGCCCGGGAGCATGGACGTCCTGCGCGTCGACGAGAAGCACGAGGTGCTGGAGGGCCCCGCGCGGCAAGCCGCCGAGCAGCTCGTGGAACTGCTCGGCGAGGCGTTGGAGATCGCCGGGAGCGGCGGCGCGCGCGGGAGGACGCCCATGCCGCCCGGCCTCGCCGGCGCCCAGTTCCTGGTGCGCCCGACAATGCTCCGGCTGGTCCCGGTCGTCGTCCGGGCGGTCCGCCGTGAGCTCCGCCGGGACTCGCCCGTGTTCCGGCACGCCGTCCGCCTGGCGGCGGTGGCCACGCTCGGCTATCTGATCGCCGCCCGGCTCCCACTGGGCCACGGCTACTGGGCGCCCATCGCCTCGGTGATGGTGATGCGGCCGGACTTCCACCGGACGTACGCGCGTGCGGTGGCCCGTCTCGCCGGGACCCTGGCGGGGGTCGCGCTCGCCACCGGGATGGTGCGGGCCCTGGGCCCGGACACCCATGTGTCCGGCGCGCTGGCGGTGGTCTCGGCGGGCCTGTCGTACACGCTGCACCGTACCGGCTACGCCTACTCCCAGTGCTTCACCGCCGCGTACGTCGTCTTCCTGCTCGGCATGGGCGGCCAGGCATGGGAGCAGACAGTCCCGGAGCGGGTGGTGCTCACCCTGCTCGGCGGGGCCCTGGCAATGCTGGCGTACGTGGTGTTCCCCGCGTGGGAGACACCCCGGCTGCCGGGCCGGCTTGCGGACTGGCTCGCCGCCAACGGCCGCTACGCGGCTGCGGTGCTCCGCAACTACGCCGAACCGACCCGGGAGCATCACGCCGACATGCGCAGGGCACTGCTGGCGAGCAGGGAGGCACGTGCCGCCTGGCAGGAGGCATACGACCGGGCAAGGCAGGAACCGGTCCGCCCCAGGGGGCTGACGTCGCGCGAGGCGCAGGAGGCGCAGGAGGCGCTCAAGGGGTTCGGCCGCGCGGCGATGCTCATGGAGAGCCACGTCCCGCGGGCCGACAGCCGTGTCGTCCCCGAGGCGGAGCGGTTCGCCGAGGCCCTGGCGACGGACACCGCGAAGGCAGCAGTCGCCGTGCGCGAGCACAGAAATCCGGACTGGGGACGCGTGGAGGAGGCGCTCCACGCGTGGGAGGACGCCGCCGGCAATGGGAGCCCGGTCGTGCGGCGCGAGGCGGAACTGCAAAAACGGGCCTTGGAAGACCTCGCGACAGCCGTGAGCCGCACCCCCCTGGAACGGGACGTCGGCTCTGCTCGCGAGGAGCAGCGGGTGCGGGCCGCCGTGGCGGCGGAAGGTGACGGATCAGGACCCGCGCACCGGGGTGGGTGACGAAGTCGACCACGGGGAGCACCTCGCCTCCTGGAGTGACAAGCAGTCTCCCTGTCCGACCATGGAACGATCTTGGTGACAATTATCGTGCCTATGTGACAACTAAAATGCGTGGTCACAGCAGGCTAGCGCCGTACCCGCGGCATCCCCAGGCCGATCCAGGAGATGATCTCCCGCTGGATCTCGTTGTTGCCGCCGCCGAAGGTGAAGATCACCGCCGACCGGTAGCCGCGTTCCAGTTCGCCGTGCAGGACCGCGCCCGCAGAGCCCTCCTGGAGTGCGCCCGGGGCCCCGACGATCTCCAGGAGCCAGGCGTAGGCGTCCCGGCGGGCCTCGGAGCCGTAGACCTTGACGGCGGAGGCGTCCTGGGGGGTGAGGGTGCCGTTCTGGACGGCGGTCACCATCTGCCAGTTCAGGAGCTTCAGGGCGTCGAGCCGGGCGTGGGTCTGCGCGAGCCGGCGGCGGACCCAGGGCAGGTCGACGACGCGGCGGCCGTCGGCGAGCTTGGTCTCCATCGCCCAGCGCTGGACGTCGTGCAGGGCGCGGATGGCCATGGTGCCGTGCGCGGCGAGGGTCACGCGCTCGTGGTTGAGCTGGTTGGTGATCAGCCGCCAGCCCTGGTTCTCCGCGCCGACACGACGGGAGACGGGGACGCGGACGTTCTCGTAGTAACTGGCCGTGGTGTCGTGACCGGCGAGGGTGTGGATGAGGGTGCAGGAGTAGCCGGGGTCGGTGGTCGGCATCAGCAGCATGGTGATGCCCTTGTGGGGCGGGGCGTCGGGATCGGTGCGCACGGCGAGCCACACCCAGTCGGCCGTGTCGCCGTTGGTCGTCCAGATCTTCTGGCCGTTGACGACGTACTGGTCGCCTTCCCGCACCGCGCGCGTGCGCAGGGCGGCCAGGTCCGTGCCCGCGTCGGGCTCGCTGTAGCCGATCGCGAAGTCGATCTCGCCGGAGAGGATTCGGGGCAGGAAGCACGCCTTCTGCTCGTCGGTGCCAAACTGCATGATCGTCGGGCCGACCGTGTTGAGGGCCATCAGCGGCAGCGGTACACCCGCCTGGGCGGCCTCGTCGAAGAAGATGAACTGCTCCATCGCTGTCAGGCCACGCCCGCCGTACTCCTTCGGCCAGCCCACACCGAGCCACCCGTCCGCGCCGAGCCTGCGGATGGTGTCGCGGTAGAACCGCTTCTGGGCGGCGGGATCACCGTGCCGGGTGTGGGCGCTGTCGGGCACCAGCTCGGCGAAGTAGGCGCGCAGTTCCGTGCGCAGCCGCTGCTGTTCGGGCGTGTGATCGAGGTGCACGGCGCCTCCAGGCTCCCCTTGGCCGGTCCTGACGGCGCACACCGTAGAACGTGTTCCAGAAATTAGGAATGGGAGTGCGGGGCAATCGCGCCCGAGCCTGCGCGACGACGGCCGGAGCAGGAAGGCCATGAGACGCCACGAGAGGCCGTCGAACGGTCAGACCAGCGTGGCCATGAACTCCGTACAGGCCCGTGCGCAGGCGCGGCAGGCCTCCGCGCTCCCCTCGGCACCCGGCTGCCCATCGAACACCTGCGCGCACTCCAGGCAGACGGTCCGGCACCACTCCAACTGGAGGCGGATACCGGCCTCGTCCACGTCGTTCTGCTCGGCCAGCAGACGGCAGGTGGCGTCGCACACCTCCGCGCACATGATCCCCTTGCGCCGTACGAGTTCCTGCCCCTCGGTTCCGCCGGGATCCGCCAGGCTCGCCCGCAGCGCACACGCTCGAGCGCACTCCGTGCACGCCTGCGCGCACGCGAACCGGTCCTCCAGGAAGCGGAACAGTTCCTGTTGGGATCTCGTCGATGCCACACCCTGCGGGTAGCCGCGCCGGACGGCGCCAAACCCCGCGCTCCGGCGGCTGTTCCGGAACATGCGGTTCGCCCTCGACCGCAAGGGGTACTCGAAGGGCATGAATACCGCAACCATGCAGATAGCTGCGCAAAGCGGATGGCTGAGCCTCGGGCCGCTCCTGGCGGGAGTGGCGGTCGTGGCCATCCTGCTCGGCGGTTTCTGGTGGGGGGCCATCGTGCGGCGCCGTGAGTCGCCTCCGCCGCGCCCCGAGGAACAGCCGCACCTGCCGCCGGGTGGAGCGGTCCGTGAGGTCCGGGAGAACCGCGAACCCGACGAGATGCCCCAGAGCCCCACCCGGGTGCTGCCGCACGAACTGCACGCATTCGGCAATCTCGGAACCCGTCCGAGCCCGACCAAGCCACGGCCACGCTGGAGCAAGGGCACCAGCGGGTCGTTCGGGGGCGGCGGGCTGGGGGGCCACTGACAAGGCGCCGGAGCCGAAGCCGGAGCCGTCAAGTGAACCGCGGGCCCGCCCAGTAGGCCTGCGGTTCACCCCGTGCGGGCCCGCGGTTCACCCCGTCAGGGCCGCCCGGGCCACCGCGAGGGCCTGCTCGGCGTAACCGCGGCCGAACAGCACCGCGTGTACCAGCAACGGGAAGAGCTGATGCAGCCCGATGCGGTTCACCCAGCCGTCGGCGAGCGGTGCGACCTCCTGGTAGCCGTCCAGCACGCGGTCCAGATGTGGGCAGCCGAACAGTTGGAGCATGGCGAGGTCGGTCTCCCGGTGTCCTCCGTGGGCCGCCGGGTCGATCAGCCAGGTCTCCTCGTCGGCGCCCCACAAAACGTTGCCGTTCCACAGGTCGCCGTGCAGCCGGGCGGGCGGCTCCGCGGGGCCCGCCAGCTCGGGCAGCCGGGCACAGAGCCGCTCGACGACGGCCGCCTCGGGCCGGCGCACGGTGCCGTTGTCGACCGCGCCGCGCAGGTAGGGCAGCACCCGGTGCTCGGCGTACCAGTGCGGCCAGTCGGCTCCGGGGACGTTGCGCATGGGGGCGAGCCCGATGTACGCGTCCTCGGGGCCGCCGGGCGGCGCGGCGCCGAACGCGGGCGCCCCGGCGGCGTGCAGGGCCGCGAGGTCGCGGCCGAACCGGACGGCCGCCGGTGCGCTCGGCCGGCCGATGGGCACGCGGTCGGTCACCAGCCAGCGCTCGTCGTGACCGTGCACGGCCGGGACGCGGACCGGCCCGGCCTCAGCCAGCCAGCGCAGCCCGGCCGCCTCGGCACGCACCGCGCCGGGATCGTCGCCGCGCTTGACCATCACCACGTGTCCGTCGTCGAGGGTGACTTCGGCGAGTGCTCCGGACAGCCGACGCCGCTCTCCGGTCACCGGGCGCCCGGTGAGCCGTGCCGCCACGGAGCACGGGCCTTCGCGACGGCCGGCCGTCGACCGGGGGATCATGCGGGGAGGTGGGGGATGCGGATACGCACGGCGAACAGGGTACGTCCGCGCCCGCTCGGCGGACAGCCCACTGTGGGGCTCGGCCCTGCCGTATCCCTGTCGCAGGGCCGTGGCGCCGCCCTGTAGGCGCCCGGCGAGACCCCCTGCCCGGGCGCACGAGGCCACCGCCCCCTGCTCCTGCCTATGCGCCGTCCGCACACGCTCGTGTGCCCTGTCGAACCACGGGCCGCGGAAGGGAAGTCGCCGCCGCGGGTGGGTCGCCTCAGCCGTCCCACGCCGAGCAGGCGCGGCTCGGCGCTGCCGGCCCCAGCCTGTCCTGTGACCCCACTGCGGCCCCACAAGGTCGACCGACTCCTGCCCCACTGGTCGCCCCACCGCCGGTCGAGCCGCCTCCGGGCGACCGTGGCCTCCCGAGGTTCACAGGAGGAGTCAGGGGCCGACTCGGCCGAAGTCCAGCCGCCCGATGTGGGCCACGTTCGCTTGGTCCTCTGGTTCGCCCCCGGTCTCGGCCGCGAACCAGGCGTCGAGGATCTCCTTCAGCAGCGGTTCGGATGTCAGCCGCAGGCTCAGTGCCAGCACATTGGCGTCGTTCCAGCGGCGCGCGCCGTCCGCCGTGTATGCGTCCGCGCACAGGGCGGCCCGCACGCCCGGCACCTTGTTCGCGGCGATCGACGCGCCCGTTCCGGTCCAGCAGCACACCACGGCCTGGTCCGCCGTCCCGGCGGCGACCTCCCTGGCCGCCGCCTCCGAGCACACCGCCCACTGGGGGTTGTCTCCGGGGCTCAGCGCCCCGTGCGTCACCACGTCGTGGCCGCGCAGGCGCAACTCTGCGACGAGGGAGCGGGCCACGGGTTCGTCCATGTCCGAGGAAACGGAGATCCGCATGTCCCGGAGCCTACAACGCGTCGGCTCCCCGGCGGGTCCCCGGCGGGTCCCGAGCCGGGATGCCGCCCGCCCAGGGAGGCCGTGGATGCCATAGCCGCCACGGCAACGGAAACGGCCCGGCCGGGAGCGAGTTCACCGTCCCGCGTGAGCTGGCCGCACCGACCGGGCCGGCACCGCCCGTCGGCCCTCAGTGCCGGGCGGACTCGGGGGTGCGCCGTACGCCGACAACGGCGACGACACAGTCTTTGGTCGACGGCGCGGTTCCGATCGCCCTGTCAAGTGACGGACCGTACGGGCCTGTCGAGCCGTGGGCGGTGATCGACGCGGCGGTGCGTCGCCGCACCCGGTCCGGACGGGTCGTCGGCACAGCTGAACGGCTCACCGCACCTCGGGCACTCGACGCCTACCTGGGCTCTCCCGACGCTCCCGGCGGAGTACCCCGACGGGTCGCGCCGGGGCGCCGGCCGACCTGGTGCTGCTGCGCGCGCCCCGAGCGGAGGCCCTGGCCCAACCGTCCGCGGACCTCGTCACCGCGACCTTGACCGCCGGCGAAGTGGTGCCTTGTTGGGGCCACAGCGTGCTGTGGCCTTCCGCATACGCGGCAGTTCCCGAACAACGTCTCCCGGCAGGGGCATGGGCCACCCGAGCACACTCGGCAACATCCCGAGCGGAAGCACCGGCCTTGAACCACGCCGTGCATCACGCCGGAGCGGCCCCGGGGGCGGGCCGTAGCCCGTCCGGTCGTCACTGTCGGCCGCAACCCGCCGCACGCCCGCCGATGACCTGCGTCATTCACATCGCGGCAGCCGCCATGGCCGCCATCGCCAACTTCAGCATCTTCAAGGCCATCCACGGCTGTGTGGCCACGCCCAGGCCCTGAGACCCCTTGGGGCGACCGTGCGGCGGCGCCGTCCACGTCCGCGATCACTTGACGGGAACTGGAGCCAGGACCGAGCGATCCTTGAATCAGCAGGGAACCCGAAAGCGAGATGATCGACCATGGACCCACCGGAGCGTTGCCCTGGTGACTCTTTCTCCGCCGCTTGGGCTCTGGCAGTGGCCGCTCCGGACGGTGCGCTGACCTGCTGGAGCTCCGGGGCGGAGCAATTGCTCGGGCACTCCGCCGCCGAAGTCGTCGGGCGACCTGTGGCAGAGCTACTCGCATCGGACCTCCCCGCGGCTGCCGGTGAGCGGTTCGATCGGCAGGAGGGCTGGACGGGGCAGGTGTCACTCCGCCACCGGGACGGCAACACGGTGCAGTGCCGGTTGCGGGCGCGTCCGCTGCCCACGGGTGGCGGTCGGGCCTGTTGGTTGCTGGAGGGCGTCCCGGTGCGGGAGGAGGCGGAGCCCGACGTGGACCCGCTCATGCGCTGGTCGTTCGACCAGTCTCCGTTCTCCCTGGCGATCTACGACACCGAGGGCCGATTCCTACGGGTCAACGAGCCCATGACCAGGCAGCTCGCCGCTTCGGAGCGAGAGCTTCGGGGGCTACGGATCACGGAGCACATGCCCGAGCCGGCCTTCCGGGCTCCCGAGCGATCCGTCGATCGCGTGCTGGAGACCGGCGAGCCCGAGCAGATCGAGAACTACGTCAAAGTCCCGGGAGAGCCGCAAGCACACGCCTGGATCATCCACTTCAGCCCGCTCAAGGACTCCCACGGGCTGGTACAGGGCGTGCAGCTGGCCGCCCTGGACTTCTCCGACCAGTACGCGGCCCGCGAGCGCCTGGCGCTGCTCAACGAGGCCAGCAGGACCATCGGCAGCAGCCTGAACGTGAGCCGCACCGCTCAGGAACTGACCGACGTGGCCGTGCCCGCCCTCGCGGACTTCGCCTCCGTCGATCTCTTTGACGCCGTGCTGCGTGGCGACGAGCCCCCGCTGATCGCCGTCGACGGGCCTCTGCTGCTTCGGCGCGCAGCCTTCCGCTCCGGTGTGAAGCCTGCCGTCGCAGTCGGCGAGCCGGCCCGCTACCCGGAGTTCTCGCCGGTGGCCCGCTGCCTGGCCACCGGTCACGGCACCGTGCACCAGATCGGGGATCCCGAGATCACCCGCTGGCTGGCCCACGACCCCGACCGGGCCGCCTGGGTGAGCCGGCACCGCGCGCACTCGCTGATCGCGGTGCCGCTGCGCGCCCGCGGCACCAACCTCGGCGTCGTCCTCTTCACCCGTCTCGGCCCCTCCGCCCCGCCGTACGGACACGAGGACGTGAAGATCGCCGAGGAACTGGCGGGGCGTGCCGCGGTCTGCATCGACAACGCCCGCCGTTACACGCGCGAGCACACGACGGCACTGGCTCTGCAGCACAGCCTGCTGCCGCAGGGGATTCTCGAGCAGGCAGCCGTCGACGTAGCCGGCCGTTACCTGCCGGCGGACTCGAAGATCGGCGTAGGCGGTGACTGGTTCGACGTGATCCCGCTTTCCGGCGCCCGCGTCGCCCTCGTCGTCGGCGATGTGGTCGGGCACGGCATCGCCGCCTCGGCCGCCATGGGGCGCCTTCGCACCGCCGTAGGCACCCTCGCCGATGTCGATCTGACCCCGGACGAGCTTCTCGCCCACCTGGACGACCTTGTCGTCCGGCTCAGCTCCGGGCCCGACTCCGGAGCAGAGGCGAGCTTCGGAGAACTCGGAGCCACCTGCCTCTACGCCGTCTACGACCCCATCTCCCGCAAGTGCTCGCTCGCCAGTGCGGGCCACCTCTGGCCCGCACTGGTGCGCCCTGACGGCCGAGTGGACTTCGTCGAACTGCCCACCGGCCCGCCGCTCGGCGTGGGCGGCATGCCGTACGAGTGCGTCCACCGCAAGCTTCCCGAAGGCAGTCTCCTCGCGCTGTACACCGACGGCCTGATCGAGGCACGCCATCGTGATGTCGACGCCGGCCTGCATGCCCTGCGCGATGCCCTCGCCGGCGCCGTCGACTCGTCGTTGGAGACCACCTGCGACAAGGTGTTCAAAGCGATGCTCGACGAGCGGCCCACCGACGACGCCGCGCTGCTCATCGCCCGTACGCGTGCCCTGGACAGCAGGCACGTCGCCGTCTGGGACCTTTCCGGCGATCCGGCCGTCGTCGCAGGTGCCCGCTCTCAGGCGATCGCCCAACTCCACGCCTGGGAGCTGGACGAGCTGTCCTTCGTCACCGAACTCGTGGTCAGCGAACTGGTGACCAACGCCATCCGCTACGGCGGCGGGCCGATTCAGCTCCGGCTGATCAAGGAACGGACGCTGATCTGTGAGGTCTCCGACGGCAGCAGCACCTCCCCACACCTGCGCCGGGCCCGCATCTTCGACGAGGGCGGACGTGGCCTCATGCTGGTCGCCCAGCTCACCGAGCGCTGGGGGACGCGGTACACCGGCACCGGCAAGGTCATCTGGACGGAGCAGCCCCTTCCCGCACGGGTGCCCGGGACCGGTGGACGGCGGGCATGAATCACGCTTTCCTGTCCGGACACCTCGCCGCTTCGGGCAACGCCCGAGATCACCGCTGTACCGGCGCCTCGCCAGGGAGTGTGCTGCTTGTGCTGCGGGCCGGTGTCGCCTGGCGCGACGTACCCGCACAGACCGTGGGCCCCGCACGTGACCTTCGCGGCCGCAAGGTCGATACTGCCTCCACGAGACCTTGCGCCACTGTACGAACGAGCTGCTGCCGGCACCTGGCCCATCGTCACCGAAGTCGGCAGCACGTCAGCATCAGTACCGCCGGAGCCCGCGCGCAACCGCCACGCACCGCCAAGTTCATCAAGTGCCCGTGGTCGGCCTGACCAGCCATGACGCAGGTCAGGAGCCCACCTGCCAGTCTCACCAGGAGGTACCCGTGAAGATGCTCATCAACGTCCCGGAGACCGTGGTCGCGGACGCGCTGCGGGGCATGGCGGCCGCCCATCCGGAGCTGACCGTCGACGTGGAGAACCGCGTGATCGTACGGCGGGACGCCCCCGTGGCCGGGCAGGTGGGCCTCGTCTCCGGCGGGGGCTCGGGGCACGAACCGCTGCACGGCGGTTTCGTGGGGCCCGGCATGCTGTCCGCCGCCTGCCCCGGCGAGGTGTTCACGTCGCCCGTTCCCGACCAGATGGTGCGGGCTGCGGCGGCCGTGGACAGTGGGGCCGGGGTCCTGTTCATCGTGAAGAACTACACCGGGGACGTCCTCAACTTCGACATGGCGGCCGAGCTCGCCGAGGACGAGGGCATCCTGGTCGCGAAGGTGCTGGTCAACGATGACGTGGCGGTCACCGACAGCCTCTACACGGCCGGCCGGCGCGGCACCGGAGCCACGCTGTTCGTGGAGAAGATCGCCGGAGCGGCCGCCGCGGAGGGGCAGCCCCTGGAGCGGGTGCAGTCGCTCGCCGCGCAGGTCAACGAGGACTCCCGTAGCTTCGGCGTCGCGCTCAGCGCGTGCACCACGCCTGCCAAGGGCAGCCCCACCTTCGACCTGCCGTCGGGCGAGCTGGAGCTGGGCGTCGGCATCCACGGCGAGCCGGGCCGGGAGCGACGGGCGATGATGACCTCGAGCGAGATCGCCGACTTCGCCGTCCACGCCATCCTGGAGGACATGCCCGCCCGCAACCCCGTCCTCGTGCTGGTCAACGGCATGGGTGCGACGCCGCTGCTGGAACTGTACGGCTTCAACGCCGAGGTCCAGCGGGTGCTCGGGGAACGCGGTGTCGCTGTCGCCCGCACGCTCGTCGGCAACTATGTGACCTCGCTCGACATGGCGGGTGCCTCGGTGACGCTGTGCCAGGTCGACGAGGAACTCCTGCGGCTGTGGGACGCGCCCGTGAAGACGCCGGGCCTGCGCTGGGGCGCCTGATCCGGTCGAAGGCCGACGTACCTACCACGCAAGGAGATCCAGTGCTCGACGCCGACTTCTTCCGCCGCTGGATGACCGCGACCGCGGCTTTTGTCGACCGCGAGGCGGACCGGCTCACCGCCCTCGACTCGCCCATCGGGGACGCCGACCACGGCAGCAATCTGCAGCGCGGGTTCACCGCAGTGACCGCCGCGCTGGAAAAGGAGGCGCCCGGGACGCCCGGTGCCGTCCTCACCCTCGCCGGGCGGCAGCTCATCTCCACCGTCGGCGGGGCGTCCGGACCGCTGTACGGGACGCTGCTGCGGCGCACCGGCAAGGCGCTCGGCGACGCGGCGGAGGTCGACGCGGAGCAGCTCGCCGCGGCGCTGCGTGCGGGCGTGGACGCCGTGATGACGCTCGGCGGTGCCGCGCCGGGCGACAAGACGATGATCGACGCCCTGGTGCCGGCCGTCGACGCCCTCGGCGAGGGTTTCGCCGCGGCACGCACGGCCGCCGAGCAGGGTGCCGAGGCGACGATTCCGCTCCAGGCCCGCAAGGGCCGGGCCAGCTATCTCGGCGAGCGCAGCATCGGGCACCAGGACCCGGGTGCCACGTCTTCGGCGCTGCTGATCGCCGCTCTTTCGGAGGCGAACGGTGAGTGACGAGAAGCTGGTCGGGATCGTGCTGGTGTCGCACAGCGCGCAGGTGGCCGCGTCCGTGGCCGAGCTGGCGAAGGGGCTGGCGGGCGGCGGCGTCACGGTGCCCGTCGCCCCGGCGGGCGGCACCGAGGGTGGCGGGCTCGGTACGAGCGCCGAGCTGATCGCCGCCGCGGCGGCGTCCGTGGACCGGGGCGCCGGGGTCGCCGTCCTCACCGACCTCGGCAGCGCCGTCCTGACCGTGAAGGCGCTGCTGGCGGAGGGCGACGAACTTCCCGCCGACTCCCGCCTGGTCGACGCCCCGTTCGTGGAGGGCGCCGTGGCCGCGGTCGTCACGGCGGCGACGGGAGCCGACCTCGACGCCGTGGAGGCGGCGGCAGCGGAGGCGTACACGTACCGAAAGGTGTGAGGGCGCCCGCGACGAGGAGCTAGGCCAGCCCCTGTGCCGCCACCGCCAGCGCCGAGCGCATGGTCGCGGCCAGTTCGGCCTCCGCGGTGGCGGGGGCCTGGTCGGTGTCGGCGGTGCGCCGGGCGTAGTGCTCCACTGCCGCGCGCAGGGCCGCGTTCAGCACCGCCGCCTGGATGGCGGGCCGCAGGTCGTCGGCGGGCAGGCCGGCCCGTTCGGCGAGGGCGCGGGCGAACGCCGGCTCGGCCTCGTCGTAGGACTGGAGCCAGACCGCGCGCAGTCCCGGCTCGGTCCAGGTCAGGCGTATCAGCGCGCCGACGGTGGTGTAGCCGGGGCCGGGTGTCAGGCGGAGTTCGTCGGTCAGCGCCTGGTCGAACGCCTCCTCCAGGGGCTGCCCGGTGCGCCAGTCGCGCAGGAAGGCCGCGATCACGTCGATTCCCGCGGTGAAGAGCGGGCGTACGCAGCTCTCCTTGCTCGGGAAGTAGCGCCACACGGTCCGCGCGGAGACGCCGACCGCCTGTCCGATCTGCTCGCCGGTGGTCGCCGCGACGCCCTGCTCGACGAACAGCTCCACCGCGGCTCGCGCGATCTCGAGCCGGATCTCGGCCTTGCGCTCCTCCGTCAGCGGTGGTCGTCCCGTGCGTCCGCGGGATGCGGTCATCCGTCCCTCCGGTCCCAGTCGCTCTGATGAGACTCCGTACGTCCGAGATTCTTCACCATGACTTTATGTCACTCACAGACAATAAGTCGTACTGTTGGAGCGCAACGGGCTCGACGCCCCCCACACCGCACACTGAGGAGCACCCCCATGGCCACTGGACTCGACGGCCGCAGCGTCATCGTCACCGGAGGGAGCTCGGGCATCGGGCGCGCCGCCGCACTGGCCTTCGCCGCGGAGGGGGCCAGGGTCCTGGTGGCCGACCTCAACGCCGAGGGCGCGGAGGCGGTCGTCAAGGAGATAGAGCAGGCGGGTGGCACCGCCGTCGCCGTCACGGGCGACCTGAGCGAGCAGGCCGTCGTCGACCAGGTGGCCGCGACCGCCGTGGAGCGCTTCGGCGGTGTGGACGTCCTGGTGAACAACGCCGGGATCATGGACCGGATGTCGGCGCTCGCCGACGTCAGCGACGCCGAGTGGGAGCGGGTCCTCCGGGTCAACCTCACCGCGCCCTTCCTGCTCACCCGGGCGGTGCTGCCGCACATGCTCGCGGCGGGCAGGGGCGCGATCGTCAACACGGCCTCCGAGGCCGGACTGCGCGGCAGCGCTGCGGGCGCCGCGTACACGGCCTCCAAGCACGGCGTGGTCGGGCTCACCAAGAACCTGGCCGTGATGTACCGGGGCAAGGGCATCCGCGCCAACGCCATCGCCCCCGGCGGCACGAAGACCGCCATCGCGGTGGACGCCGACCAGAGCGCGCACGGACCGGCGGCGCTCGGCCCGCACTTCGTCAACGTCGGCCGGCTGGCCGAGCCCGAGGAGCAGGCCGCCGCCATCGTGTTCCTCGCCTCGGACGCGGCGAGCAACGTCAACGGCGTGGTCCTGCCGGTCGACGACGGCTGGTCGGCGGTCTGACGGCCGCTCAGTCGCCCTTCACGAACGACCGCGCCAACCGCTCCCCGGTGGCCACGGCGGCCGCATGGTCCTCGATCGGCGACACCTCGGAGTCCTTGAAGACGATGTAGGTGACGCCGGAGGGCGTGCCGCCGCCGTGCGGGTCGGGAGGGATACCGAGCGCCTGCGCGGCGGCGTACGACGCCTCGCCGATGATTTCGCCCGGGCCCGTGTCGCCCACCACCGCGTACTGGACCCGGTCACGGTAGACGACGGCCGCGACCGAGCCTCCGTGGACGCCGTGGGCACGGTAGTCCCAGATGTCGCTCGCGCCGGGCACCACGATGTACGGCAGCTCCTCGGCGCTCAGGTAACGGCCGTCGGACTGGGTGAACGCCGTGGCGCCGGAGAACGACGGGTCGGAGCTGCCGTTGCAGTGCGTGCCCGGCCGCCCGTCGCAGTCGATGTCCATGTCCGCCGTCCAGTGGACGGCGGACTCGGTGCCGCAGACCGGAACGGTGGCGGGCTGGTCGGCGTCGGTGCGGTACCGGCCGCGGGAGACCTGGGCACAGTCACGCACCTTGGCCAGCAGGTCGGCGGCGCGGACGGCGCCCTCGCTCCGGGGCGCCAGTGGCTTCTGCTGGGCACCCTCCCGCGGTGGGGGGTCGGGCAGCGTCGTCGGAGCCAGCAGGGCAAGGCCGGCCACAGCCAGCGTCAGCGACCGGACACGCACGATGGGAAACCCTCTCGTGGGGGGACTTGACGAACACTCGCCCAAATCTGGTGCGGGTCCAAGCACCTGGCCACCCTGAGTGGTCCGTACGGCGCACGCCCCCTGATAATCCGACAGGGGCCGGGTGGCCGGAACCTTTCCAGGACCCAACCACCCGGACACCCGCGCCGGCGCGGGATCAGCGACGACAGCGGTCCGCGCCAGAGGCGTGAACTCCCCTGTTCTGGTGGAGAGTTCAGCCGTGAGTGACTTCAGCATACGTAACTCGCCCGGGCCGTCACCATTGACGGCCCCCCGACCGCCCTCTCGACCGCCGTCTCGGCCGCCCTTTTGGCCGCCCTCTTGATGGACGGCGACACCGGCGCCATATTGGTCCGGACCATTGCCGCCGTGCCGTGCCGGGAGGCGAGTCGTGCGACGCTTTCTGCCGCTCTGCGGCCTCCTGCTGGTCACGTCCTGCGGCTGGGCGGGGGCCGACGACGGGGAGAGCGCCCGGCTGCCCGGCGTGCCGACCGGGGTCACCGCCGTCGCGGGCAGCGCGACCAGCGTGCACGTCATGTGGAACGCGGTCTCCGCGGCCGACGGCATCGGCGGATACGAGGTGTACCGCGGCCCCACGAAGGTGACGGACGTGCCCGCCGCCGCGCACATGGTGGACGTCACCCGGCTCCACCCGTCCACCACGTACGTCTTCACCGTGCGTGCCCGGGACTCCGCCGGACGGCTCGGGCCGCGCAGCCGTGCGGTGCGCGCCACGACTCCGGCGGCCGTCGCCGCGGACCGTTCGGCCCCGACCCGCCCGGGCGGCCTCAACGGGCGGGCGGTCGGCAGCCGGGCCGTCCAGTTGTCCTGGTCCGCGTCGACGGACGACCGGAAGGTGCTCTCGTACGACGTCCACCAGGGCGGGACGAAGATCCACAGCGTCGGAGCGAGCCAGACCGCGACCGTGATCACGGGCCTGCGACCGGGCACCCGCTACTCCTTCACCGTCCGGGCCCGGGACGCGGCCGGCAACCTCTCGCCCGTCAGTGACACCGTCCGCCTCATCACTGCCCCGGGCACCGATGACGGGCGGGACACCGCGCCGTCCGGCTTCCGCGTGACGACGCACGCTGCCGACGGGGCGTACTACCTCGACCTGTCCTGGGTGCCGCCGCGCACGGACGGCGTGGTCACGGAGTACCAGATCCAGCTCGACGGCCGCCCGGCCACCTCCCTGGTGTGGGGCGGGACCCCGCCGCGTGACCGGGCGACCTACAGCTTCTACGTGGGGCGGGAGGCGGGGGTCAGCCACCGGGTGCGCATCCGGGCCAGGCTGCCGGACGGCACCTGGGGCGGCTTCTCGGCGGAGTCGACGGTGACGACGGGGGCGGGCGCCGGGGCGATCCCGTGACGTCCCCCGGGGGTTGCGCCGTACGAAGGGCTCCTTCACCTGGCTGGGGGTGGCCGGAATGCGGGCCGCGCCGGGGGCACGTTGGCTGCACCTGAGGGGGCACGGCCTTCCCGATCCTCGGCGGCGCAAGGGATGGACCGCCGACCGTGCCGCCGGAGGACAACCGATGCGCACTACCCACCCACTCCTCCGCGCCGGCCTGACCGGCACGGCCGCCGCGGCGATACCGCTCGCCCTGGCCCCCGGACCGGCCGTGGCCCAGGGTCCGGGCATCTCCGTGAGCACGGCGGGATCCACCGTGTCGGTGGTGACCGGCGCGTGCACCCAGATGAACGGCAGCTGGGGCACCGCGTCGCTGCTCAACAGCAGCCAGGGAAGCTTCGCCCAGGGGCGTCAGGTGGCGCTGTCCGGCACGACCGTCAGCCAGTCCGCGGCCTGGTCGAACGTCGTCCCGGGCACGTACACGGTGATCGTCATGTGCTCGAACGGCGGCACCGCGGGCACACAGTCCGTGATCGTGTCCGCGCCCACCGCGCCCACCGCGCCTGCCTCACGCTCCGCGCCGACCATCTCCGCGACGTCATCGCCCTCGCGCGGCGTCCTGGGCGGTTTCGGCGGTGCCGTCCGGGACTACGGCACGCTGACGATGGCGGTGGGCGGAGCCCTGGTGGGTGGCGGTGTCATCGCCACGGCCTGGTTCCTGCGCCGCCGTTCGAAGCCGAACCGGCTGTGATCCGCTCAGGCGCTCACGCCTGCTCCTCGGGCTCCAGCTCCGCGAACTCCTCCAGTGCGTGCGTGAGCCAGCGCGTCCAGAAGGTCTCCAGATCGATGCCCGCGCGCAGCACGAGGTGCCGCAGCCGGTCCTCGGCGCCGTCCTTGCCGGGCGGGAAGTCGCGCTCCTCGATCTCCTCGTACTCGGCCAACTGCCGCCGGTGCAGGTCGAGATGGCGGCGCAGATCGTCCTCCAGGCCCGCCGTGCCGACCACGGCCGCGGCGCGCAGCCGCAGCAAGAGCGCGTCGCGGTGCGGCTTCGGGTCCTGGGCGGCGGCCGTCCAGCGGGCCAGTTCGGCGCGGCCCGCGGGCAGGACCTCGTAGGTCTTCTTCTGCCCGCGGGCCGGCTGCTCGGCCGGCAGGGCTCGGATGTATCCCTCGGTCTCCAGCCGTCCCAGCTCGCGATAGATCTGCTGGTGCGTCGCCGACCAGAAGTAGCCGATCGACTTGTCGAACCGGCGGGTCAGATCCAGCCCTGCCGACGGCTTCTCGAGCAGGGCGGTGAGGATCGCGTGCGGGAGTGACATGGAGTCATCCTAGGGAGGCGCCGGGCCGCGCTACAGGGCCGCCGCCAGCTCCGTGCCCTGCTTGATGGCCCGCTTGGCGTCGAGCTCGGCGGCCACGTCGGCACCGCCGATGAGGTGCGCGTCACGCCCGGCGGCGAGCAGTTCCTCGTACAGGCCGCGGCGCGGATCCTGCCCGGTGCACAGCACGATCGTGTCGACCTCGAGGATCGTGCTCTCCTCGCCGACGGTGATGTGCAGTCCGGCGTCGTCGATACGGTCGTAGCTCACGCCCGGGACCATGGTGACGCCGCGGTGCTTCAGCTCGGTGCGGTGGATCCAGCCGGTGGTCTTGCCGAGGCCCGCGCCGACCTTGCTGGTCTTGCGCTGGAGCAGGTGCACGGTGCGCGGCGGGGCGGGCCGCTCGGGTGCGGCGAGGCCGCCGGGCGAGCGGTAGTCCATGTCGACGCCCCACTGGCGGAAGTACGTCGCCGGGTCCTCGCTCGCCTTGTCGCCGCCGTCGGTGAGGTACTCGGCGACGTCGAAGCCGATGCCGCCCGCGCCGAGGATCGCGACGCGGTCGCCGACGGGGGCGCCGTCGCGCAGGACGTCCAGGTAGCCGATGACGCTCGGGTGGTCGACGCCGGGGATCTCGGGTGTGCGCGGAGTGACGCCGGTGGCGACGACGACCTCGTCGTAGTCGGCGAGGTCCTCCACGCCCACCCACGTGTCGAGCCGTACGTCCACGCCGTGCGCGTCCAGCTGGTGACGGAAGTAGCGCAGCGTCTCGTCGAACTCCTGCTTGCCGGGCACCTGGCGGGCCACGTTGAGCTGGCCGCCGACCTCGCTCGCCGCGTCGAACAGGGTGACCGCGTGGCCGCGTTCGGCCGCGCTGACGGCGCAGGCGAGGCCCGCCGGTCCGGCGCCGACGACGGCGACGCGCTTGCGCAGCCGGGTCGGGGAGAGGATCAGCTCGGTCTCGTGGCAGGCACGCGGGTTGACCAGGCAGGAGGTGATCTGTCCGCTGAAGGTGTGGTCGAGGCAGGCCTGGTTGCAGCCGATGCAGGTGTTGATGGCCTCCGGGCGGCCGGCCGCGGTCTTGGCGACGAAGTCGGGGTCGGCGAGCATCGGGCGGGCCATCGACACCATGTCGGCGCAGCCGTCGGCGAGCAACTGCTCGGCGAGTTCGGGGGTGTTGATGCGGTTCGTCGTCACGAGCGGGACGGAGACCGCGCCCATGAGTTTCTTCGTGACCCAGGTGTACGCGCCGCGCGGCACGGAGGTCGCGATGGTGGGGATGCGGGCCTCGTGCCAGCCGATGCCGGTGTTGATGATCGTCGCCCCGGCGGCCTCGACAGCCTTGGCGAGCGTGATCACCTGGTCGAGCGAGGAGCCGCCGGGCACGAGGTCCAGCATGGACAGCCGGTAGATGACGATGAAGTCCTCGCCGACCGCCTCGCGCACGCGGCGCACGATCTCGACGGGGAAGCGCATGCGGTTCTCGTACGAGCCGCCCCAGCGGTCGGTGCGGCGGTTGGTCTGCGCGGCGATGAACTCGTTGATGAGGTAGCCCTCGGAGCCCATGATCTCGACGCCGTCGTAGCCGGCCTGCCGGGCCAGGCGGGCGGCACGGGCGTAGTCGCCGATGGTCCGCTCGACGTCGGCGTCGGTGAGTTCGCGGGGCGGGAAGGGGCTGATGGGCGCCTGGACGGGGCTCGGCGCGACCAGGTCACGGTGGTAGGCGTAGCGGCCGAAGTGCAGGATCTGCATCGCGATCCGGCCGCCCTCGCGGTGCACGGCGTCGGTGATCTCGCGGTGCTGCTCGGCCTCGGCGTCGGTGGTGAGCTTCGCACCGCCCTCGTACGGGCGTCCCTCGTCGTTGGGCGCGATGCCGCCCGTGACGATCAGGCCCACTCCCCCGCGCGCCCGGGCCGCGTAGAACTCCGCCATCCGCTCGAATCCGCGCTCGGCCTCCTCCAGGCCGACGTGCATGGAGCCCATGAGGACGCGGTTGGGCAGTGTGGTGAAGCCCAGGTCGAGCGGGCTCAGCAGGTGGGGGTAACGGCTCATCGGGGCCTCCGTGCGCGGTGTCGTCGCCTCCTGTTGTAGAGGACCGGCCTCGGCTTTTGCAACTAGTTGCAAAACTACGCGGTGCCTTGTCATGGAAGTCACATGACACGAGTGACGCAGGGGGGCGCCCAACGCCGTTCCGAGCACGCGGCTGAGCGACAACGGCCCTGGATGCGGGAACCACTCCCGTTGAGTCGGCGGGAACGGTAAGGTGGCCGTCCGGCTGGGTACGGACCCGGCAGGAGAGACCGAGGAGGTGGGACCCATTACCGCTTGTCAGGTCGGGTGCTCTCACCTCGTCGCGACGGCGCGGATCACCGGCTGCGGGTGACCGCGAGAGCGCCCTTCGGCTTCCGAAAGGCTCTCGGCTTCCATGCCCGCACACATTCCCTCGCCCTCCCCCTCCGCTCCCCTCTCCCCCTCCCTGGTCGTCGCTGCGCTGCGCGCCGGCGGGTGCGTCTTCGCCGAGGACGAGGCGGAGTTGATCCTGGCCACCGCCCGCACGCCGGACGAACTCACCACCATGGTGGACCGCCGTGTCGCGGGACTGCCCCTCGAACACGTCCTCGGCTGGGCCGAGTTCCACGGTCTGCGCATCGCCGTGGAACCGGGCGTCTTCGTGCCCCGTCGCCGTACCGAGTTCCTCGTCACTCAGGCGCTCACCCGAGTCCCGCACGCCGCCCTCGTCGTGGACCTGTGCTGCGGCTCCGGCGCGGTCGGCGCGGCTCTGGCCGCCGTCCTCGGCCGCGTCGAACTGCACGCCGCCGACATCGACCCGGCCGCCGTGCGCTGCGCCCGCCGGAACGTCACCGGGCATGTCCACACGGGCGACCTCTTCGAGGCACTCCCCGGCGAACTGCGCGGCCGCGTCGACATCCTCGCCGCCAACGTGCCGTACGTCCCCACCGACGCGGTGGCCCTGCTGCCCGCCGAGGCACGCGACCACGAACCGCTGACCGCCCTCGACGGCGGAACCGACGGACTCGACCTGCTGCGCCGCGTCGCCGCCGCGGCCCCCGACTGGCTCGCCCCTGGAGGCTGCGTGTTCGTCGAGACGAGTGAGCACCAGGCGCCGACGGCCGTCGAAGCCTTCACCCGCGCCGGCCTGACCGCTTGCCTGGCCGAGTCCGAGGAGCTGTACGCCCATGTGGTGATCGGAGCCAAGGGCGCGTAGCGCTCCGCCGGAGGAGCGGTCGTGAACCCGCGGGCCCGCAGGGCGCGTCAACGGGTGTCAGGTCGTCGCGCCGCTGCCCGACCGGCCGGGAGACGGCGCGCGGTGCCCCCGGTCGCCCGGACCACGGTGCACGAGAACTCCGTGACATGGGTGAGCGGGTGGCGCGGGCGGCTACGCCTCCGGACGTGCCCGGGCGATGAGCAGCGCCACGTCGTCGTGGTTGTCGGGGTGGTGCAGCGTACGCAGCAGGTGGTCGCAGACGCTCTCCAGCGGGCGTGAGCGGTCGTCAAGGAGCGTCAGCAGCATGGCCAGCCGTTCGTCGAGGGAGTGCCGTCGCGTCTCCACGAGCCCATCGGTGTACAGGACGAGCTGGTCGCCGGGGGCGAAGTCGACGGTGACGGTGGTGAACTCGACACCGCCCACGCCCAGCGGCGCGCCCGTGGGCAGGTCGAGCAGCTCCGGGAGGTGGCCGGGACGGAGCCGGACCGGGGGCAGGTGCCCGGCGTTGGCGATCCGGCACTGGCGCAGCCGGGGGTCGTGGACGGCGTAGACGCAGGTCGCGATGAAGTGGTCGAGGCCCGCCGTGCTGCGGTCGAGATGTTCGAGGAGCACGGCGGGGTCGAGGCCGAGCGAGGCCAGCGTGTTGGTCGCGGTACGCAGCCGGCCCATCGTGGCGGCGGCGGAGATGCCGCTGCCCATCACGTCGCCCACGACGAGCGCGGTCTTGCCGCCCTCCAGCGGAATGACATCGAACCAGTCGCCGCCGACCTCGGTGGTGGCGCCCGCGGGCTGGTAGCGCGAGGCGACCTCGAGGCCGCCGGTGACGGCCGGATGACTGGGCAGCAGACTGCGCTGGAGGGTGAGCGCGGTGTTGCGGGCGTTCTGGTACCAGCGGGCGTTGTCGATCTGCACGGCCGCGCGGGCCGCCAGCTCCCGGGCGAGCAGCAGATCGTCCTCGCCGAAGGGCAGCGGGTTGCGGATGCGCTTGAGGTCGAGCGCGCCGAGCACCTCGCCCCGCGCGATCAGCGGAACCGCCAGATACGAGTGGACGCCCGCGCGGCCCAGCAGCTCGGCCGCCTCAGGAGAGCGCGCGATGCGCGGCAGGTCCGCCTCCTTGACCTGCGCCACCAAGACCGGCTCACCCGTGCGGACGCACTCCGTGACGAGCCGGTCGGGCCCGTAGCGGGCCACCCGACCGGGTGGGTCGGCCGCCCGCAGGGCCTCCGGGGCGTCGTCCGCCTGCACGGCCAACGCCCGGATGACCGCCGCCTCGGCGGGACCCAGGCTGCTGCGGCGGCCCTCCACCACCGCCTCCAGCAGGTCCACGGCCGCGATGTCGGCGAGCTCCGGCACGGCGACATCGGCCAGCTCACAGGCAGTGCGGTCCAGCTCCAGCGTGGTGCCGATCCGGGCGGAGGCGTCCGCGATGACGGCCAGGCGCCGCCGCGCCCGCTCGGCCTCGACACCCGCCCGGTACTGCTCGGTGATGTCGACGGTCGAGGCGGCCACGCCCAGTACGGTGCCGCGGGCGTCCTCCAGCCGGTACAGGGAGACGGCCCAGGCATGGTCCTCGTCCGGATCGGCCGACGTCCGGCCCACGATGCGCCGGTCGACGAGCGGCAGACCGGTCCGCAGCACCTGGCGCGCCTCGGACACCAGGACGTCGGCGTCCAACAGCGGCAGCACCTCGTGGATCGTCCGCCCGAGGTGATCCTCGGTCGGGATGCCGTCGAGCCGCTCCAGCGCCGGGTTGACCGACACGAACCGCAGGTCGGTGTCGAGGACCGCCAGCCCGGCCGGCGACTGCTCCACGATCCGGGTCGACAGCGCCACGCCCCGCTCCAGTCGGCGCACAGTCGACTGGTCCGTCGCGAGTCCCAGGGCGTAGACGTCGCCGTGGTCGTCCAGGAGCCGCATGTTGCGGAACTCCACGAGCCGGGTGGTGCCGTCCTTGCGGCGGATCGGGAAGGCCCCGGCCCAGCCCTGACCGGTGGCCATGACGTCGGCGAAGAGCTTGACGACCAGCTCGACGTGCTGCTCGTGCACCATGACGTGCGCCGCGTACCGCCCCAGCGCCTCCTGCGCCGAGTAGCCGAACAGTTCCTCCGCCTGGGGGCTCCACAGCGCGATGCGCCCCTCGTTGTCCAGTACCACCGAAGCCACGTTGAGCACGTCGAGCAGACCGCTCGGCTTGTGCGGTCCGCGTCCCGGCTCGACGCCGTGGGCCACCGGTGATCCGGGTGAACCAGCTGATCCGGCTGATCCGGCTGCACTCATTCACGCACCGCCTCCGACCATCCACGCGGCACGCCGTCCCCCGTGCCGACTCCCCTTGTTCTGTCGCGCTCAACCCTTTCTCCTACGCCACCGGCGCCCTCCTCCACCATCCCTCGACACGCACCGATCGTCCGCCTGGAGCCGGTGACGCGGGGCGTGTCCGGCCGAGCGCGATGGGTCGCCGAACGGACACCGGCTGTTCCGGTACGGGGGTACAGGCGTTCCCCCGTATTGGCCTGTACATGACCACAATGTCACGCCAGACTGTCCGCCGAACGCGTCCCCCCACGGAGGAGCCGCCCGATGCCCCTGCGCCCGCGTCCCGCCCGGCAGCGTTGTCACGCCGCCCTGACGAGTCTGGTCGCCCTCGCCACCGCCACCGTCGTCACGCTGTCCGCCGCCCCGCCCGCCGCGGCCGCCGACACCTGGACCGAGATCGGTTCCGACCGCGCCGACCCGTTCACCGAAAGCCAGGGCCTGACCTCGGTCGAGGTCCCCGCCGGAAGCCCCAACCACTACACGGGCATCGGCACGATCCCCGTCGACGTCAGCAGCCGCGGCTGGAACCACGTCGGCGACCCCGACGCCTCCTACGACGGCTACTACATCGAGCCCTACCAGCGCGACTCCGGCACCACGAAGATGTTCCGGGTGCAGGCGCCGGGCGGCGGCCGGTCGGAGTACGTGCACACCCTCGGCGCCGGCGAGGCACTGAACAATTCATGGGCCGCGATCTCGCCCGGCGGCCAGTGGATGCTGGCGGGAGAGTACGGCACCATGAGCCGGCTCCTGGTCTTCCCGACGCCGGGTGTCAACCCGGGCACCTCGCCCTCCGCGAACCTCCCGCAGGCCTCCACCGTGAACCTGGACCACGCCGTGCGCGACGTCCAGGGCTGCGACTTCTCGAGCCCGACCCGGCTGCTGTGCTCCTCCGACGACCCGGCGGGCACCCTGTTCGGCATCACCAAGCCGCTGCTCCAGATCGACCTGTCGGCCGAGCCCAACGGCACGGCCGACGTCTCCGGCCACGTCACCGCCCTGCGCCAGCTGCCGCTGCGCAGCTCCTGTTCGGGCACGTTCGAGGCGGAGGGCATCGACTACGACCGCCGTACGGGCACGTTGCGGGTGGTCGTCGTCTCCCCGGGCTTCTGCGTGCTGACCGACAGCAAGACGTACCGCTTCACGCGCGGTTAGCGAGTGCGAGCACCGCCGGTGGGCACCCGGGGGCCTCTCGACGGTCTCGCGGTGGTCTGTCCCGGAAGGTGGTGCTTTTCTTGGGGTGGGGTGCGGTGTCGCGGGGAACCCGCGGTACCGCAGCCCGGTCACGAGAGGAGCGATCACGATGCACAGCAAAGGACCGCACCCGGAATCCATCTCCGTGGAAATCAGCGATTGCAGCAAGGAGGACGCCCGGATCGTGTTCGACACGCTGTGCGCGTGCTTCGAGTCCGACCGGTGCGCCGAGGACGTGCCGCAGCAGCTCCACGAAACACGTCCCATGGTGTGGCTCGGCACGTTCGACGTGGCCGACACCCACCACTGCGACCGCCCGGGCCGGCTCGCCGGGTCCGTCACGGCCGACGTGCAGGGCGGCTACTGGGCGATCGACCAGTTCCGTCTGACCCTGGACTCCCTGTTCACCGTGCAGGACCTGAGCACCGCCTCGGGCGACCAGGAGAGGGAGCTGCACGTCCGACTGAAGAGCAGGTAGGGCGGCCAGAGCCTGTCAGACGCCGAGAGGGCCGAGCACGGCCCTCTCGCTGGACGGCGTGGACGCGGGCAGCCCCGCGAGCCGCACGCTCCCGTCCACGCCGTGCAGCCCCTCGTACGGCAGGCCGATGCCGGCCGCGCCGGGATGCCCTTGGCGGCGAACAGGCTGCCGATGCTGCACGCCCGCGGTTCTCGCCCACGCCGTCGACCCCTCCCTGGCGGCAGTATCGAGGAACGCGGCGGTCGCCTGCTCGTCCTCGATCGGGCGCTACCGCGACCAGGCGGTACGGCGGACGGCGACCGGGGCGATCCGGGTCGGCCGCGGCGCCGGCAGCGCCGCACCTGCGACTCCCCTCCAGTTGTATTATGCAACCGGAAACGTGAGGGAGATCCAGTGACAGCAGCCGAGGCCGTGGAGACCATCCAGCGAGAGATGACGATCTTCGCCCGTCGGGCCCGCGCCTCGGCGGGCCGCATGCACCCCGAGCTGTCGCTGGTCTCGTACACGCTGCTCGGCCATCTGGAGGAGATGGACGGCTGCCGGGCCACCGACCTCGCCGCCCACTACGCCCTCGACAAGTCCACCGTCAGCCGCCAGGTCGCCGCCCTGGAGCGCGCCGACCTGATCGAGCGTCGGCTGGACCCGGAGGACCACCGCGTCCAGGTCCTCCATCTGACGGACGCCGGCCGCAGCATCCTCCTCCAGGTCACGAAGAGCCGCCGGGCCGCCTTCCGTGAACGGCTCGCGGACTGGCCGGAGGACGATCTGGAACGGTTCGCCGGGTACCTCGAGCGCTACAACGCCTGATCGACCCCCGCCTCCGAGGCAACCGGGCGTCCCTCCGACCGGTCGGGTCCGCTGCCGGGCTCCGCAAGCCCGAGCAGCGCAACCCGTTGCCCTACGAAACAGCCACCGTCCGCCCCTCCGCCAGCCGCTCCGGTGCCCGTGCCGCCAGGAAAGCGGTTCTGAGCCGGAGCCGGAAGCCCAGGGACTCGTACAGGCGGATGGCGCCCGTGTTGCCGGCGGCGGTGTGCAGGAACGGAGTCTCGCCGCGTTCGCGGATGCCGTGGGCCACGGCGAGGATCAGGCGGGTGGCCAGGCCCTGGCCGCGGACGGCGGGGTCGGTGCAGACCGCGCTGATCTCGGTCCAGCCCGGCGGGTGCAGCCGCTCCCCCGCCATGGCGACGAGGGCGCCGTCCCGCCGTATGCCCAGGTAGGTGCCGAGTTCGATGGTGCGGGGCTCGAAAGGGCCGGGCTGGGTGCGGGCGACCAGGTCGAGCATCTCGGGTACGTCGGTGGGGCCGAGACGGACCGCCTCCGGATCCGGCGCGGCGGCCAGGCCGTCGTCCACCAGTTGGACGCCCTCCATCTGGAAGGTGATCTCCCAGTCGGACGGGACCTGCCCGCGGAAACCGGGGAGCGGGACCTCGGCCCCGGGGCCGGCGAGCGCCGCGAGGTCCGCCCAGTCGCCGGCGTCCGGCTCGTCGGGCAGGGCCAGCCAGGGCGAGACGTCGACGGGGTAGCGCAGCACCCGGCCGCGCCGCTCGGCGAAGTGGGCGTGCGGGCCGGTGAGGGAGGCGAGGGCGGGGTTGTCGAGGACGTGCCGCCGCGTCTGCTCGGGGATGCTCATATGGCCACCTCGATCACGACCTTGCCGCGGGCGTGGCCCTCCTCGACGGTGCGCAGCGCCTCGCCCGCGCGTGCGAGGGGGAAGGTCTGCGTGACATGCGGGTCGAGGGAGCCGTCGACCACGAGGTCCGCCACCGCCGCCAGCACGGCCGCGGTGCGCGCCCGCTCGACGCGTGAGCCGCCGAGGCTCTCCACCTCCTGGGGTGATGCCCCGGCGGTGATCAGCTTGGCGCGGTCGGTCAGCAGGGCCGCCGCGTCGGCGAGCACCTCGCCGCCGACGAGGTCGTAGACGCCGTCGACACCGTCCGGCGCGGCGGCGCGGGCCCGCTCGGCCCAGTCCGGCCCGGCGGATACGTGGACGGCGCCGATCGCCTCGACGAAGTCCTTCTTGGCCTCGCTCGCGACGCCGACGACGCGCAGTCCGAGGGCGCGGGCGATCTGCACGGCTGCGGAGCCGACTCCGCCGCCCGCGCCCGTGACCAGGAGGGTCGCCCCGGCGGGCAGGTCGAGCTGGCGGACGCCGTCGTAGGCGGTCGCGGCGGCGACCGGCAGCGTGGCGGCGTCGGTGTGGGACAGGCCGGCCGGCTTGTGCGCGGTCAGCGCGGCCGGCAGCAGCGTGTACTCGGCGTACCCGCCGGCCGCCGTGTTGCCGAAGACCTCGTCACCGGCGGCGAAGCCGGTCACGCCCTCGCCGGCCTCCTCGACGACTCCGGAGACCTCGCTGCCGAGGACGGTGGGGAACACCGGCTCCGCGGTCTCGCCGGGCCGGCGGAAGCCCGTGCGGAGCTTCCAGTCGACGGGGTTCACACCCGCCGCGCGCACCGCGACGAGAACCTGGCCGGGGCCCGGACGAGGCCGGTCCACGTCGACCAGCGCCTCGGTCTCCGGACCGCCGTACCTGGTGAAGACGTACGCCTTCGGCATTGCTTCCACTCTCCTTCGCTGTCGCCGGCTCACCGGTCGTGCGGGTCGACCGGTTGCGGGCACGCATCGTGCAAGGGAGAGCGCCGGGCGGCTATTCCCGGGGTGCCGGAGACTTCATACGGCCTTAATGATCGAGGGGTGGACCGGTGCCGGGGCATCTCTGACATGCACGTACGGTTGACTACGTAAGCGATCCGCACGCGTCAGCACGTAGGCAGGCACCACCCGCATGAACGTCACCCGAGGCTTCACCGGGCGCCCACGCGTCCACAATCCGGGGCTGCCACCCGGCCAGTACGACGCGGGCGAGGACTGGCCCGTGCTGTCCGCCGAGGTCACGCCGGACCTCGCGCCCGCCGACTGGACCTTCCGCGTGGACGGTCTGGTGGAGCGGCCGCGCACCTGGGACTGGGAGGCGGCGCACGCGCTGCCGGCGTCCGCCTACGAGGGCGACATCCACTGTGTGACGAGCTGGTCGAAGTTCGGGGTGCGGTTCGGGGGTGTGTCGCTGGACGCGTTCCTGGCGGCCGTGGGCCCGCACGCGTCGGCCACCCACGCCGTCGCCTACTCGCACACCGGCTACACCACGAACCTGCCGCTCGCGGACCTGACCGGCGGGCGCGCCTGGATCGCGTTCGAGTACGACGGGCAACCGCTGAGCCCCGAGCACGGCGGTCCGGCGCGGCTGCTGGTGCCGCACCTGTACTTCTGGAAGAGCGCCAAGTGGATCGCGGGCCTGACGCTGCTCGACCACGACGAGCCGGGCTTCTGGGAGCAGAACGGTTACCACGCGCGCGGCAACCCCTGGGAGGAGCAGCGGTACTCCGGTGACTGAGACATTCACTCCTTCCACGCGCTTCGCGGTGCCCGGCCGCATCGCCGTGAGCAACCGGGCGGCGGCGGTGTGGCAGACGGCCACGCTCACCGAGATCCGGCGGGAGACCCCACGCGCGGCCACGTTCCGGTTCGCCGTGCCCGCCTGGGCGGGGCACCTGCCCGGACAGCACCTGATGCTGCGGCTGACCGCCGAGGACGGCTACCTCGCTCAGCGCCACTACTCGATCGCGTCCGCGCCGGACGACTCGGGGCACATCGAGCTCACCCTGGACCACGTCGAGGGCGGCGAGGTGTCCGGCTGGTTCCACACCGAGGCCCGGCCCGGTGACCAGGTGGAGGTGCGCGGACCGCTCAGCGGCTTCTTCGCCTGGCCCGGCGACCGGCCCGCCCTGCTGATCGGCGCCGGCTCCGGCGTCGTACCGCTGATGTCGATGGTGCGGCACCACCGGGAACGGGGCCTGTCGGTGCCGCTGCGGCTGCTGGTGTCGGCTCGCGGCCCCGAGGAGCTCATCTACGGCCGCGAGTACGGCGCGGAGACCACGCCCGTGTTCACGCGGACCGCGCCCGCGGGAGTAGGGGTGGGGCGTATGACCGCCGCCCACGTGGCGCCGCTCCTGGCCGAGTGGCCCGACGGCGGGTGGGAGGCCTACGTGTGCGGCTCCAACGCCTTCGCCGAGCACGCCTCGCGGCTGCTCGTCGAGGCCGGTCAGCCCGTGGACCGCATCCGGATCGAGCGCTTCGGCTGAGAGCCCGGTCGAACGCTGCCGCTGAGATCCGGATCGAACGCTTCGGCTGGGGCCGGACCCGGCGCGCGCACGGCCGGTCAGGGGGCTCGCACCGCCCGTCGTGCTCCGTCGCGGGCCGGCCACGCTGAGCGATGTCGCGCGGACGGGGTACGTAACCCGTGTGACTCTCGCACGTGGTGCGGAAGGAGTGACGCACCGGCCGCCGGTACGGCTCCTTCCGTCCCCTCGGCTCCGCTGACGGCGAGGAGGTCGGTCGAACATGCGAACCCGGGTGCGCCTCCGGCGACTGCGGCGCAGTGCGCTGCGGCGGCGTTCGGATGTCATCGAGGTGTGGACGGCGCTGGTCGTCGCCGTCCTGCTGTTCGTGGGCGCGCCCCTGGCCGGGGCGGCCGCCGCCTGGTGGGCGCACGACCAGGCGCGGGCGCTCGCCGCGGCCCAGCGCGCGGAACGCCATCGGGTGCGCGCCGAGGTGACCGGGCAGATACCCGACACGCTGCCCTCCGCGGACGGCAGCCCGCAGCGCACGTACCGCGTGACCGTGCGCTGGACGGAGGACGCCGGCAAGGTGCGGACGGCCACGGCGCGCGTTCCGAACGGGACTCGGCACGGTGACGTGGTCGACGTCTGGTTCGACGCGCGGGGCCGCAACGTCGTCCCGCCGCCGGGTGAGTCGGCGATCTGGCAGCACACGCTCACCATGGGTGCCTGCGCCACGGGCGGTGCCGTGGCCCTCGTCCTCCTCGGGCACGGTGCGGTCCGCCGCGTGGCCATGCGGCACCGGCTGGCCGAGTGGGAGCGGGACTGGGCGCGGACCGAGCCGGAGTGGACGCGGCGGCACCCGGCGTGACGCCACCGGCGGCCGGCGATTTGAACCGTTTCACAGGGCCTGGCGCACGCTCCCCCGGGGCACGTACGGTGTGATCATCCGCACGCTCCCTTCTCACCGAAGGCGGTCCTAGATGGCCCTGTTCGACCTTCCTCTCGACGAGCTCCGTGAGTACCGCAGCGAGTCCACCGAGCCGGAGGACTTCGACGCGTTCTGGTCGAAGACGCTGCAGGAGGCACGTGAGCACGACCTCGACGCCCGCTTCGAGCCGGTCGACACGGGTCTGGCCACGGTGCGCGTGCACGACGTGATGTTCGCCGGGTTCGGCGGCCACCCGGTGAAGGGCTGGCTGACGCTGCCCGCCGGGGCCGAGGAGCCGCTGCCGCTGGTGGTGGAGTTCGTCGGGTACGGCGGCGGGCGCGGTCTGCCGCACGAGCACCTGCTGTGGGCGTCGACGGGCCGAGCGCACTTCATCATGGACACCCGCGGCCAGGGCAGCGCCTGGGGCGGCGGTGGCGGCACCGCCGACCCGGTGGGCGGCGCGCCCGCGTACCCCGGTTTCATGACCCGGGGCATCGACGCGCCCGAGAACTACTACTACCGCCGGGTGTTCACCGACGCCGTGCGCGCCGTCGAGGCCGCCCGGTCGCACCCGCTGACCGACGCCGCCCGGACGGTGGCACTCGGCGGCAGCCAGGGCGGCGGCATCACCATCGCCGTGGGCGGCCTGGTCCCGGACCTGGCCGCGATAGCCCCGGACGTACCGTTCCTGTGCGACTACCCGCGCGCCGCGACCATCACGGACCGCCACCCGTACCGGGAGATCGGCCTCTACCTCAAGACGCACCGCGGCCGCACCGAGGACGCGCTGAGCACCCTGTCCTACTTCGACGGCGTGCACTTCGCGGCCCGCGGCAACGCGCCCGCCCTGTTCTCCGCGGCCCTGGAGGACCAGACCTGCCCGCCCTCCACCGTCTTCGGCGCCTTCAACGCGTGGGCGCACGACGACAAGACGATCGAGGTGTACGACTTCAACGACCACGAGGGCGGCGGCCCTTACCAGGAGGCGGCCAAGCTGCGCTGGCTGCGGTCGTACGTCTGAGGAGTGCCGGGTGGAGACACGCGCCGCCGCGGAGCGGTTCGTCGCGGTCTGGACACGGGCCTGGGCCGCGCATGACGTGGCGGCGCTCCTCGAGTTGTACGCCGAGGACTGCGTCCACCGCTCGATGCCGTTCCGCGAGCCGCACCGCGGCCGGGACGAACTCGCCGCGTATCTGCGCCGGTCGTTCGCCGGGGAGCGGGTGACCGACGTGCGGTTCTCCGCTCCGGTGGTCGGGCAGGACGGTGTCGCCGTGGCCGAGTTCCGGGTGCTGGCGGAGCAGGACGGTGCGCCGTCCACCCTCGCCGGCTGCGTCTTCGTGCGCTTCGACGGCGCGGGCCGCGCCATCGAGACCCGCGACTACTGGCATACGGCAGAGGGGAACCAGGAGCCGGCCGGCCGGCTGTTCTTCCGGTGACCTTCCCCCCGGTCCGACCAGTCGGCGTGTTCTTGGGGCCCGGGTCGCAGCGTCACGGCCCGGGTTTCGGCGGACGACGATGTCCGAGCACCGCTACGAGTCGGCCGATGCCGCCGGCCGCGGCCGGCGTACGGCGGTGACGTGGTTCTCCACCGGGGGGGTTCACGCTGCCCCCGGCGGGCTGACGGTCAGCCGGCCGAGACGACCGGGCGACCGAGGCGATGGCCCGAGTGCGCCGCCCCGGCCGCGGCCACGGTTCCTAGGAGAGCGGCCGTTCGGCCGTGACCAGCCGGACGCGTGGGCTTCCGTCGCGCCGTCGCCCGAACTCGGGGAGCGCCTGGAGGTCCACGCGGAACCCGGCGTGCTCCAGCTCCCGGCGTACGTCCCCGAGCCGGAAGGCGCGGTAGTACATGACGAACGGCGGCCGCCACACCGCGTTGCGCACCCGCATGACCGCGTCGAAGCTCCACAGCATCCAGAACGCCGGCGAGGACGGGCGGGGCGGGGCGACCACGGGGAACACGAAGCGGCCGCCGGGCCGCAGCACGGAGTGGACCTGGGCGAACAGCCCCGGCAGCTCACGGGGCAGGAAGTGCCCGAACGCCCCGAAGCTGACCACGAGGTCGAAGGCGGGGCCGAACGGCAGGGCTCGGGCGTCGGCACGGACCCAGGCGACGCGAGGCTCCGGGCCCGGCGTGCGCCCGCGGGCCTCGGCGAGCATGCCCGCGCTGAAGTCGACGCCGGTGACGCTGCGCCGGCACACCCGGGCCAGTACGTCCACCCCAGCGCCCGTCCCGCAGCACAGGTCCAGTCCGTCGTCGACGGGCCCGGTCCACTCCAGCGCGGACGCCACAGCGTCGAGCACGGAGTCCGGCGTACGGAACGGGGTGTGGTCGAACTTCGGCGCGAGCAGGTCGTAGCCGCGCTCGACGGACGACAGCGCCTGGACGGCGAGTTCGCGCAGGGTGGGACCTTCTGGGCTGAACATCAGGGTCAGCCTAGAGGAACCGGTCCATGGACACGCTTACCGCTGGTGATTACCCTGATCCACCTCTACTCAACTAATTGACTATGAGGTGATCCGATGCGCGCGTTCCGCGAGGCGGTCGAGGCGGGCGATCTTGACGCCGTAGAGGCGCTGCTCGCCGAGGACGTCGCCTTCTCCAGCCCGGTCGTGTTCAAGCCGTATCCGGGCAGGGCGATCACCGCCGCGATCCTGCGCGCTGTCGCACAGGTCTTCGAGGACTTCCGCTACGAGCGCGAGCTCACCGGGACCGACGGCCGCGACCACGCGCTGGTCTTCGCCGCGCGGGTGGGCGACCGTGAGATCACCGGCTGCGACTTCATCCACGTCGACGAGGACGGCCTGATCGACGAACTGACGGTCATGGTGCGCCCGATGTCCGGCGCGCAGGCCCTGGCGGCGGCCATGGGCGCGCGGTTCGAGCAGATCGCGAAGGAGGCGGAGGCGCGCTCCGTCTGATTCAGCGCGCCTCCGCCGGCTCTCCGGCCACCGTGAGCGTGATGGCGCCCGTGTGGGTCGTGCCGGATTCGACGACCGTACGAGTTCGACGGTTTCCGCCGCGCTGCCCTCGTCGATGTCACAGCCGAATACAAGTGCGCCCTCTGCCGCGAATACCTGGGCCGCGACCCTTCCGATTCCGGCTCCTGTGCCACAGAAATGCGTCGCCGAAGGGCCATCGGGCGTTCGTATGGCTGGTATGGCCGGTCTGCCGCTCAGGGGCGCAGGCGTACCGGCAGCGTCCGTACGCTGTTGCCCACGAAGCTGGAGTGGCGGGAGAGTCCGGCCTCGGGCACGGCGAGGTCGAGGTCCGGGAAGCGGGTGAACAGCCGTTCCAGCGCGATGCCGGCCTCCAACCGGGCCAGCGGGGCGCCCAGGCAGTAGTGGGCGCCGTGGCCGAGCGAGAGGCTGCGCACGGTTCCGGGCCGTCCGGGCCGGGTGACGTCGAAGCGGTCGGCGTCCGGCCCGTGCGCGGCCGGATCGCGTCCCGCGGCGGAGTAACCGGCGAGGACGGGCGTGCCCTTGGGTATCACGGTGCCGTCGAGCGTCAGGTCCCGCACGGGGTAACGGAACGGGAAGTAGCTGACGGGCGCGTCCCAGCGCAGGGTCTCCTCTATGACGTCACTCCAGTCCGCCGCCCCCTGCCGGACGAGGTCGAGCTGGTCACGATGGCCGCACAGGGCCCGTACGGCGTTGGTGATGAGGTTGAGCGTGGTCTCGTGCCCGGCGATGATCATCAGTACCAGGGTGCCGATGAGTTCCTGCCGGCTGAGCCGGTCACCGTCCTCGTCCCGGGCCGCGATCAGCGCGCTGGTGAGGTCGTCGCCGGGCCGCTCGGCCTTGGCGGCGGCGATCTCGGACAGGACGGCGACGAGTTCACGGTTTGCGGCGACGGCCTGCTCGGGGCGGATGTCGGTCGCGACCACCTGGCTGGACAGGTGGTGCAGCCGGTCGCGGTACTCGGTGCCGACACCGAACAGTGCGCCGATGACCCCCATCGGCAGCGGCATCGCGAAGTGCCGGCGCAGGTCGGCGACGCCGCCGTCCCCATCGGCGGCCCGGTCGAGTCCGGTGAGGAGCGAGTCGGTCAACTCCTCTATTCCGCCCCTGAGTTCCTCTACGCGCCGGGTGGTGAAGGCCCGGCTCACCAGGGACCGCAGCCGGCGGTGGTCCTCGCCGTCGGCGGTGGTCATGCCCGGCACGGCCGCGAAGGTCAGCAACGGCCAGCCCGCCCCGATCCGTCCCTCGCGCAGTGCGGTGAAGTGGCCGGCGTTCTTGGCGACTTCGGGATGCGCGAGGAACTCCTTGAGCGCCTCGTGACCAAGGACGGCCATCCCCTCGATCTCGCCCGGCAGGACTACCGGGGCGACGGCACCGCGGGCGAGCAGCCGGGCGTTGTCGGCGTGCGGGCAGCCGCCGGAGGGGTCCATGCGGTGGGGCGTGGCGGGTGGCCGGTTGTCCACTGGTGGCTCCTGGTCGGAGGGGCGGTTTCGACGCCGTGCGGTGATCGATTCTGCCTGTTCACAGGCTGTCGCGCAGCACCTCGGCGAAGCCTTTGGGGTGGGTGATGTTGCCGTTGTGGCCACCCGGGAAGTGAACGAGCCGGCTGCCGAGTCCGGCGGCCGGCTCCTCGGCGCACCGGTGGTCGAAGACGGTGCGCGGGGTGGTGAGCCCGGCCGCGGGCACGATGCGGACGGGGCCGGCCTTCAGGGCGGTCAGTTCGTCGGCGGTGAGCTCGGCGTGGCGCATGGTCAGGGTGTCGTACTTGATGAAGAAGGTGAAGTCGGGTTCGCGGGAGGCATCCAACGGGGCGAGCCGGGCGCCGGGTTCGGTTTGCTGACGGGCGGGGTCGATGCCGAGGAGGTGACCGATCTTCCGCACCCCGGCGATCCAGCCGTCCCGCTCGAAGACGGCGCGCATCTCGTCCAACTCGGCGTGCGTGCGAAGTCGTTCGGGCTCGGGCAGCAGTCCGGGGATGACGGGCTCGTGCGCGACGAGCGTGGTACAGTGCAGTCAGCACTTGTGTACGCCCCCTTGTGGCGCCGGTGCCGTTTCTCTTCGTTTCGCTGATCCGCCCCGCCGGTTCCCGGTCGGCGCGACAGCTTCCCAGCATCACCTTGTGAGCAGATCGGTTCTGCTGTCGCAGGCGCTCTCGCCCCGCCCGAGGTGCTGTTCCCGTCGCCAGGAGGCGCGCACGACCGCCTCCCCCTCGCGGCCCCTCCCCTTCCTTCCGCATGTCTCACGCCTGCCGTCCTCGAAAGGACCGCCCCTGATGACCACCACACTCGAACACCCTCCCCTCCAGCAGCAGGCCCCCGCCCCCCGGACCGTCACCGGTGTCCTCGACATCGACGCGGGCGGGAAGGGGTACCTGCGCGCCGCGAACTGCCTGCCCACGTCCGACGACACCCAGGTCTCCCCCGCACTGATCCGCCGACACGGCCTGCGCAAGGGCGACCTCGTCGAAGGCGCGCGCGGCGACCGACGCGCACTGACCGAGGTCGAGCGCGTCAACGGCCGTACGCCCGAAGAGCTGCGCCGTCGCCGGAACTTCCACGACCTCACCCCGCTGCACCCGCGCGAGCGGCTCCGGCTGGAACACCCCGCTTCCGGGCTCACCGGCCGGGTCGCCGACCTGATCACCCCCGTCGGCAAGGGCCAGCGCGGGCTCATCGTGGCCCCGCCCAAGACCGGCAAGACCGTGCTGCTCCAGCAGATCGCCGCCGCCGTCGCCGGAAACCATCCGGAGTGCCGCCTGATGGTGGTGCTGCTCGACGAGCGCCCCGAGGAAGTCACCGACATGCGGCGCTCCGTACGCGGCGAGGTGTACGCCTCGACCTTCGACCGGACGCCCAAGCAGCACATCGCTCTCGCCGAGCTCGTCGTCGAGCGGGCCAAGCGGCTCGTCGAGGCCGGCGAGGACGTCGTCATCCTCCTCGACTCGCTGACCCGTCTGTGCCGGGCGCACAACAACGCCGCCTCCGCCGGCGGCCGCACCCTCAGCGGCGGTGTCGACGCGGCCGCGCTGCACGGCCCCAAGCGGCTCTTCGGCGCCGCCCGCCTGGCCGAGGAGGGCGGCTCGCTCACCATCCTCGCCACGGCGCTGGTGGAGACCGGCTCCCGTGCCGACGACCTCTTCTTCGAGGAGCTCAAGAGCACGGGCAACATGGAACTCCGCCTGGACCGCGACCTCGCGAACCGACGTCTGTTCCCGGCCGTCGACATCAACCCCTCCGGCACCCGCCGCGAGGAACTCCTCCTCTCCCCGGCCGAGTTGACGACCACGCGCGGTCTGCGCCGGGCCCTGCAGACCCGCGATGGTCACGCGAACCTGGAGACCCTCCTGGAACACCTGCGCGCGACCCCCGACAACGCCACGTTCCTGCGGCGGATCCAGCCGACGCTGCCCACCGGCTGAGGCGGCGGCCCAGAGCGGCTCGGACGTCGCTCCGCCACCCCGCGTGCGGCATCCGGGTGCTCGCGCGTCGCGTTCGGCCCTGGCAGCGCGCCCCCGGGCCGGTCCGTTCCTACGTTTGCGGTATGACAATCGGATTCTCATCCCGGACTGCCCTGTCGGCCTGCGCGCTCTGTGTGGCGGGCGTCATCGCCCTCACGCCCGTCGCTGCGGCCGCCGAGGCCGAAGCGGATCCCGGGGCGCCGGGGCCGTCGCGGACGGCGGTGCGGCCGGATCCGCTTCAGCGGTCCGGCACGCAGGTCCGGCCCCACCAAGGGGCGCCCGAGGTCCCGGACGTCTCCGCGCTGTCCTGGCTGGTGGCGGACGCCCGCAGCGGCGCGGTGCTCGCCGCGCACGACGCACACCGCAAACTGCCACCCGCCAGCACCCTGAAGACCCTGTTCGCCCTGACGGTGCTGCCGATCCTGCCCGCGGGAATCCGGCACACGGTGAAGGGGGAGGAGCTGGCGGGCATCGGGCCGGGCAGCAGCCTGGTCGGGGTCGACGAAGGGCACACGTACCGGGTCGCCGATCTGTGGCACGGCGTGTTCCTCAACTCCGGCAACGACGCGGTGCATGTACTGGCCGCGCTCAGCGGGGGCTGGCACACCACGGCCACCCTGATGCAGGCCAAGGCCCGCACCCTCGGCGCCCGCGACACACATGTCGTCTCCCCCGACGGCTACGACGCCCCGGGCCAGGTGTCGTCCGCGTACGACCTGGCCGTCTTCGGGCGGGCAGGGCTGCGCAACGCGGAGTTCGCCCGGTACTGCCGCACGGTCCAGGCCAGGTTCCCGGCCGGCGGCGGCTGGTCGTACGAGATCGAGAACACCAACCGGCTGCTGACCGGCGAGGACGGTGTGGAGCCTTACCCGGGGCTGATCGGCGTCAAGAACGGCTACACCAGCAACGCCGGCAACACGCTCGTCGCCGCGGCGAAAAGGGGCGGGCGCACCCTGGTCGTCACGGTGATGAACCCTCAGGCGGACGGCGGCCTCGCCGTGTACGAGGAGGCGCGCGAGCTGCTCGACTGGGGGTTCGCGGCGGCCGGGCGGGTCGATCCCGTGGGGTCGCTGGACGCGCTGCGGGTCAAGCCGCAAGCCGCCCCCGTCGCGCTGCCGGTCGCCGCGGCCGTCGCTCCCGAGGGCGGGCCGGGCTGGCCGGAGACCTGGGCGATCTCGGGAGCCGCGGGCCTCGGCGCGGGGGCGGTGGCACTGGCACTGCGGTCCAAGGGCGCCCGTACGTCCCGGGTCTGACCGGCCGGCAGCCACAGCAGCAGGCCCAGCGTGATCCACGCGTAGGCGTTGCCGCCGAGGAAGCCGTCCACGCCGGAGGAGTCGTCGAACCAGAGCCACACCACACTGCTGCACAGCACCGCGTACAGGGCGCCCGCGACACGCTGGTGCCCCGCGCGGACGAGGACCGTGAAGGACGGCAGCAGCCACACCAGGTGGTGCACCCAGGTGATCGGGCTGACCAGACAGGCCGTCAGTCCGGTGAGCGCGAAGGCCGCCTGCCAGTCGCCGGCCGCCACCGCCCGGCGGGACCGGAGCACCCACACGCCCAGGACGAGCAGGACCGCCGCCGCCCAGACCGCGCGGTCCGGCATACCCGCGCGAGCGAGAATCCCCTGCAGGGACTGATTCGAGACGTAGTCGAGACGGCCCACCCGCGTCGTGTCCCACATCGCCCGGGTCCAGTAGAAACGCGAGGCGTCCGGGGCCACCCACGCGGCCAGTGCCGTCGCCGCGGCCGCCACCGCCGTCGCCACCGCCGCCGCACGCCACCGGCGGGCCACCAGCAGCAGACCGATGAACAGCGCGGGCGTCAGCTTGACGGCCGCCGCCAGGCCGATGCCCACACCCGCCCAGCGGCCCCGCCCGGTGGCGAGCAGCCATCCGTCGGCGAGGACGAGGGCCAGCAGGAGCAGGTTCACCTGACCGAAGCTGACGGTGTCGCGCAGGGGTTCGAACAGGGCCAGCGCGCAGAGGACGACGGCGCAGCCGTACCAGCCGTGGCGGCGCCACGCACGGCCGGTGAGCATGCGCAGCGCCGCCGCCAGCGCCAGCAGGTTCAGCAGCAGGGCGACGGCGATCGCGGTGTGCAGGCCGAACAGGGCCATCGGCAGCATGGCGACCGCCGCGAACGGCGGGTAGGTGAAGCCGTATGTCGTGCCCGGCACCCGGTAGTCGTAGATCCGTCCGCCGTGATGGACCCAGCTGTCGACGGTGCCGTGGTAGACGCGCAGGTCGAACCAGTCGCGCAGCAGCGGGACCGTCGCGGTGAAGACGGTCACGGCGGTGACGAGGGCCAGGACCAGGAGGAGCCGGGCGGCGTCGGTGCGGGGCGCTCTCATGCCGTACGTCCCAGGGCCGGTGCGTGCGCCGCCTGGTGCGCCTGCCACAGCACGACCATCGCGAGTGCGCCGCCGGAGACGGCCAGCACCAGCTGCCCGATGTCCGCCGGGCCGCCGCTGGGCAGCACGGCGAGTGCCAGTACCGCCGTCACGGCCGCCACCCGGTGCCGTACCGAGGCGCTGGGCGCGGCGGCGGCGATGAGGAACAGGCCCCACAGCGCGTACCAGGGACGGATCGCCGGGCCGAAGGCGGCCACGGCGGCCAGGCTCAGGCCGAGCGCGTACACGGGGTGCGGGCGCAGCCGCCACCATATGGCGAGGACGACGGCCCCGGTCAGCGCGAGGCCGAGCACGTGCCAGGCGGGCAGGGCCAGCGGCGCCAGGTCGCTGCCGAGCCGCTTCAGCAGGGCGCCGGTGGCGCTGCCGAGCAGGCTGGTCAGCGCCCAGTTGTGCGGGGAGACCGGGGTGTCCAGCGCGCCTGTCCAGCCGTATCCCGTGCCGGCGAGGGCCGTCGCGGCGACCGTGGTGGCGCCGGAGGCGGCCGTCGTCGTCAGGGCGGCGCGTGCCGGACGGCGGCCCGATCGGATCTGGAGCACGATCACCGCGGCGAGTCCGAGCGCCGCGGGCGCCTTGACCAGGGCCGCGAGGGTGATCAGCACGGTACCCAGGTGCGGCCGCCCGCCGAGCGCCGCGACCAGGCCGAGGCCCAGCAGACCGAGCATGATCGCGTCATTGTGGGCGCCCGCGACCAGGTGCAGCAGTACGAGCGGATTGAGGGCGCCCAGCCACAGGGCGGCGGCCGGTTCGGCGCCACTGTGGCGGGCGAGGCGGGGCAGCGCGGCCGCCATCAGGGCCACGCCGAACAGGGCGACCAGCCGCATGCCCAGGAGCCCGGCGGGGAGTTCGCCCCCGGTGAGACCGGACAGCGCGGAGGCGACGCCGAGGAACACCGGGCCGTAGGGGGCCGCGGTGTGCCGCCAGAGCGGTGCGACCTCGTCCGCGAGCGGGCCGCCGAGCTGGGCGGGCCCGTGCGTGTAGACGTCCATGTGGGCGTCCACCATGGCCCCTTGGGCCAGGTAGCTGTAGACGTCCCGGCTGAACAGCGGTGGCGCGATCAGCAGCGGGGCCGCCCAGACGGCGAGGACCAGCAGCAGGGCGCGCGGGGTCGGCGGATCGGCGCTGCGGACGAGGCGCCCGAGCAGCGCCCAGGCCGCTATCAGCAGGACGACGCCGAAGTACACGCCGACCAGGCCGAGGGCCGCCTGGACCGAGGACGGGGCCGGCAGTTCCCGAGCAGGCAGGGCACCGGCCGTCTCACCGCCCAACGCCAGGACGGCGGTACCGGCCAGGCCCAGAGCCTGGCAGCGGCGGAGATCCACGGGGAAAGCCTTGGCCAACACTCGGTCAGCGTGTCAACGCCGGATGGCCGGAAGACGACGCACCGCCTGCCGTGCGGCGGCCTGCGTGTGACCGCCGCGTGAGCGTGCCCCGGTGCCGTCGGACGAGCCCGGGGCCCGGGTACCTGCCCGGCCGAGTCGAGAGCTGTCCGGGCGCCCCGCGGTCAGGAGCCGCGCACGGCGGGGCCGAAACCGCGAGCCGGTCGTCAGGCGGACCGTCCGGTCATGCCCGCGTCGAGGCCACCGAGTTGAGTACCCGTATTCAGGACCCGGGCCGCGCCGGAAGCACGCTGGTGCCATGACGACGGCACCGACACCGCCCACCCCGCGACGCGACCACCTGCATCCGGTGGCAGACGTGTTCCTCGCCGTCGTGCTGCTCGCCGTGGACGCCGGGGCGGCACTCCGGGCGTACCTCGCCGGCCTGGAGGCGGCCGGTTACGAGTTCTTCGACACCGGCGCCGACAACTCCGGCGTCAGCATGACCGAGTCCGGCGTGTACGTCGCCGTCGTGGGCGTCGTCGTGCCGGCGACGGCGGTGGCGGCGGGCAGAGGCCGGGCGTACTTCACCGCCCTCGGTCAGATCCTCGCCGGTCTCGCCCTCCTCCTCGTCGCGGCGGTCGCGCTGACCGGGAGCCAGGGCTCCTGAGTCAGAAGACCGACAGTCCGGTCAGCGTCGTGAAGCGGTCCAGGGCCGCGACGCCCGCCACCGAGTTGCCGCGGTCGTCCAGGCCCGGACTCCACACGCACAGCGTGCACCGGCCCGGCACGACCGCGATGATCCCGCCTCCGACCCCGCTCTTGCCGGGCAGGCCCACGCGGTAGGCGAAGTCGCCCGCCGCGTCGTAGGTGCCGCAGGTCAGCATCACCGCGTTGACCTGTTTCGCCTGGCTGCGGGTGAGCAGCCGGGTGCCGTCGGCGCGGATGCCGTGGCGGGCCAGGAAGCCGGTGGCGAGGGCGAGGTCGGCGCAGGACGCCGTGATGGAGCACTGGCGGAAGTACTGGTCCAGCAGGACCGGTACGGGGTTGTCGATGTTGTTGTAGGACGCCATGAAATGCGCGAGGGCCGCGTTGCGATCGCCGTGGGCGGACTCGGAGGCGGCGACCTCCGCGTCGAAGTCGAGGGCCGGGTTGCCGCTCTCGGCGCGCAGGAAGGCGAGCAGTTCGCCCGCCGCGTCGCCGGTACGGGTGTGCAGGCGGTCGGTGACGACGAGCGCGCCGGCGTTGATGAACGGGTTGCGCGGGATGCCGTGCTCGTACTCCAGCTGCACCAGGGAGTTGAACGGGTTGCCGGAGGGCTCGCGGCCCACGTGCTCCCACAGGGCGTCGCCCTCGCGGGCCAGGTCGAGGGCGAGGGTGAAGACCTTGGTGACGGACTGCGTGGAGAACGGCCGGCGCCAGTCCCCCACGCCGTACACCGTGCCGTCCAGCTCCGCGACGGCCATGCCGAAACTGCGCGGGTCGCGGGCGGCGAGCGCCGGGATGTAGTCGGCGGGCCGGCCACTGCCGGGGGTCCGTCCGATCTCGTCGGCGATGCGCTCCAGGACCGGCTGGAACGTGAGGGACGACGTTGTCATGATCACTATTCTGCCTCCGGGCCGGTCCTGGCGCGTCCCCCGCTGGTTCAGACCACGGGCACGCCGCTGCCCGCGACGACCTCGGGCCGGAGCAGCGCGGCGAGCCGCTCGGCCGGCAGCAGGCCCTTCTCCAGGACGAGTTCGGCGACTCCGCGGCCGCTGGCGAGGGCCTCCTTGGCGATGTCGGTGGCGGCGGTGTAGCCGATGTGCGGGTTGAGGGCGGTGACCAGGCCGATGGAGTTCTCGACGGTCGCCCGCAGCACCTCCGTGTTGGCGGTGATGCCGACCACGCAGCGCTCGGCGAGGGTGAGGCAGGCGGTCCGCAGGTGGGTGATGCTCTCGGACAGGGAGTGCAAAATGATCGGCTCGAAGGCGTTGAGCTGGAGCTGTCCGGCCTCGGCGGCCATGGTGATGGTGACGTCGTTGCCGATCACCTCGAACGCGACCTGGTTGACGACCTCGGGGATCACCGGGTTGACCTTGCCGGGCATGATGCTCGAACCGGCCTGCACCGGCGGCAGGTTGATCTCGCCGAGGCCGGCGCGCGGCCCGGAGGACAGCAGGCGCAGGTCGTTGCAGCTCTTGGAGAGCTTGACGGCGATCCGCTTGAGCACGCCGGACATCTGGACGAACGCGCCGCAGTCCTGGGTGGCCTCGACGAGGTTGGCGGCGGTGACCAGCGGCAGTCCGGTGATCTCGGCGAGGTGACGGCGGGCCGACTCGGCGTATCCGGCGGGGGCGTTGAGGCCCGTGCCGATCGCGGTGGCGCCCAGGTTGATCTCGTGGATCAGCTCGACGGCCTCCGCGAGCCGGCTGCGGTCCTCGTCGAGCATGACGGCGAACGCCGAGAACTCCTGGCCGAGCGTCATCGGCACGGCGTCCTGGAGCTGCGTACGGCCCATCTTCAGTACGTCGCGGAACTCGACGGCCTTGCGGGCGAAGGCGTCCTGGAGCACCGCCATGGCCTTGAGCAGACCGCGCACCGCGAACACCGTCGCGACCTTGACGGCGGTCGGGTAGACGTCGTTGGTGGACTGGCCGAGGTTGACGTCCTCGTTGGGGTGCAGATGGGCGTACTGGCCCTTCTCGTGGCCCAGCAGCTCCAGCGCCCGGTTGGCGACGACCTCGTTGGCGTTCATGTTGGTCGAGGTGCCGGCGCCGCCCTGGATCACGTCGACGACGAACTGGTCGTGCAGCTCGCCGTCGCGGATCTCCCGGCAGGCGGCGACGATGGCGGCGGCCTTCTCGGGCTCCAGCAGCCCGAGTCCCTCGTTGGCGAGGGCGGCGGCCTCCTTGACTGCGGCGAGGGCATCGATCAGGTGCGGGTAGGCGGAGATCGCGGTGCCGGTGATGGGGAAGTTCTCCGTGGCGCGCAGGGTGTGGATGCCCCAGTACGCCTCGGCGGGGACGTCACGGTCGCCGAGCAGGTCGTGCTCGCTGCGGGTGGCTGCGGCGGTCATGGCTGTGCGGGCCTTCTCTCAGACGTGGGTGTACGGGGGCTGCGTGAGCGGATCGAGGGCACGCACCGGCCGGACGCTGCCGAGCGGCGGCTCGCCCGCGAGGTCCGCGAGCGCCGCCGGGGCGATGCCGGGCCGGGCCGCGGCGGCCACGCGACCGGGACGTTCGCCCGGTTCGCACCGTCGGCGATCTTCATGGCCCCGGCCCGGCGGGGCGGCGACGTGCGGGTGCGCGCCCTCTCTCAGACGTGGGTGTGCGAGGGCCGCGTGAGCGGATCGAGAGCGCGCACCGGCCGGACGCTGCCGACCGGCCGACCGCCCCCGAGCAACGGCTCGCCCGCGAACTCGGCGAGCGCCTCCGGGGCGACACCGGCCCGGGCCAGGGCCGCCGCGGCGACCGGGATGCGCGCCCGGTCGGCGCCGTCGGCGATCTTCACGGCGATGGCCCGGCCGTCGGGCAGGGCGGCTACTTGGACGCCCTCGAAGCCGTCCTTGGCGAGCAGACCGGGCACGGCCCGCATCAGCGCTGCCACGTCCCGGCCGGAGCCGGAGGCCATCTCGGCGTGCTCGCGCATCGCGTCGGCCACGCGTGCCTCCGGGGTGCCGGGGGCGGCGGTGGTGATACGGGCGGCGGCACGGGCGAGGCCGTGCAGGGAGACGGCGAACAGCGGGGCGCCGCAGCCGTCGACGGTCACCTGGGCGATGTGCTGCCCGGTCAGGTCCTCGACGATCTCCGCGATGGCCGTCTGGAGCGGGTGGGCGGGGTCGAGGTAGTTCTCCAGGGGCCAGCCGTTGAGCTTGCAGGTGTACAGCATGGCCGCGTGCTTGCCGGAGCAGTTCTGGGCGAGCCGGGAGGGCAGGCGGCCGTCCCGCACCCAGGCGTCCCGGACGACCGGGTCGTACGGCAGGTCGGGAACGTTGCGCAGGTCGTCCTCGGTGACACCGGCGAGTTCGAGGATCCGCCGGGTGCCGGCGAGGTGGTGCTCCTCGCCGGAGTGGCTGGCGGCGGTCAGGGAGAGCAGGTCGCCGTCGAGCGGGAGCCCGGCCCGCGCCATGGCGACCGCCTGGACGGGCTTGAGCGCCGAGCGCGGATAGAAGGCGGCCTCGATGTCGCCGAGCTGGAAGTCGACCTCGCCGTCGGCGCCGAGGACGACGACGGAGCCGTAGTGGATGCCCTCGATCACCCCGCCGCGTATGAGGTGGGCGACGGGAGCGTGGAGGGGTTCACGGACCGCGGGTGCGTCCGCGAGGGAACTGCTGTACATCACTGCCTGGATCACTGGTGGGTGGGTGGGGACCGGCACGCGGGTCACGCGTCGGCCTTGGAGGAGATGCGCGCGATGCGGCCACGGACGGCGTACCAGCCCGCGACCAGCGCCGCGACGATCAGCGGCAGGCACAGCACGGTGGTGCGTCCGGCGCCGCCGTCGGCGTACATGAGGACCAGGACGGAGGCGAGGAAGGCCATCGTCACGAGTTCGGTCCAGGGGGAGCCCGGCAGTCGGTAGCCGGGGCGGGTCAGTTCGCCCTTCTGGGTCTTCTGCCAGAAGAGCAGGTGACAGAGCATGATCATGCCCCAGGTGGCGAGGATGCCGATCGCGGCGAAGTTCAGGACGATCTCGAACGCGTCGGCGGGAACCACGAAGTTGAGGCCGACGCCGAGGACGCAGATGCCGCTGGTGAGCAGGATGCCGCCGTAGGGGACCTGGCTGCGGCTCATCCGCGCCGTGAACTCGGGCGCGGAGCCGTTGACGGCCATGGAGCGCAGGATGCGGCCGGTGGAGTACAGGCCGGAGTTGAGCGAGGACATGGCCGCGGTGAGCACGACCAGGTTCATCACGCCGCCCGCCGCCGGGATGCCGACGTTGGACAGCACGGTGACGAAGGGGCTTTCGCCGCCGGTGTACTTGTTCCAGGGCAGCAGCATCGACAGCAGGACGACCGAGCCGACGTAGAACAGGCCTACGCGCCACATGATCGAGTTGATCGCCTTCGGCATGATCTTCTCGGGGTTCTCGGTCTCACCGGCCGCGACGCCGACCAGTTCGACGGAGGCGTAGGCGAAGACGACGCCCTGGATGATCAGCAGCATGGGCAGCAGGCCGTTGGGGAAGATGCCGCCGTTGTCGGTGATCAGGGACGGGCCCGGGGTCGCGCCGTCCACCGGGTGCTGGGTGACCAGCAGGAAGATGCCGATGCACATGAAGACCACCAGCGCGCTGACCTTGACGATGGCGAACCAGAACTCCAGTTCGCCGAAGATCTTCACCGAGATCAGGTTCACGGTGAGGACCACGGCCAGGGCTATCAGCGCGATCACCCACTGCGGGATGTCGGAGAACATGCCCCAGTAGTGCGTGTACGTGGCCACCGCGGTGATGTCGGCGATACCGGTGGTGGCCCAGTTCAGGAAGTACATCCAGCCCGCGGTGTACGCGCCCTTCTCGCCGAGGAACTCCCGGGCGTACGACACGAAGGCACCGGAGGACGGGCGGTACAGCACGAGTTCGCCGAGCGCGCGCACGACGAGGAAGGCGAAGACGCCACAGACGGCGTACGCGATGAACAGGGACGGGCCCGCGTCGGCGAGACGGCCGCCGGCGCCGAGGAAGAGGCCGGTGCCGATGGCGCCGCCGATGGCGATCATGTTGACGTGGCGGGACTTGAGGGACTTGCTGTAGCCCTCGTCTCCGGCGTCGGTGTGTCCGGACGATGGGCGCGTCTCGTCTTTGAGGTGCTGCTCGCTCACGCCTCGGGTCCGCCTTCCGTGGGGGTGTCCGCGCGCGCGGGGCGCACGATGTCGGTGAGGGTGGTCTCGACGCGGTCGAGGTGGTGGGACATGGCCTCCACCGCGTCGTGTTCGGAACCGTCGATCAGCGCCTCGACGATGGCGCGGTGCTCGCGGTTGGACTGTTCCCGCCGCCCGCCCAGCTCGTTGAGGAACGCCGACTGACGCGCCAGTGCGTCGCGGATCTCCTCGATGACCCGGCGGAAGACCGGGTTCTGGGCGGCCTCGGCCACGGCCAGGTGGAAGAGGGTGTCCATCGCGACCCACGCGGTGGTGTCCGTCTCCCGCTCCATGCGGTCCAGCAGGTACGCAAGGTGGTCGAGGTTCTCCGAGGTGCGGCGCAGCGCCGCGTACCCGGCGACCGGGATCTCGACGTGGCGGCGCACCTCCAGCAGGTCGCTGGCCGCGTAGTCGCCGAAGGTGGGGTCCTCGACGGCGTTCGCGACCACGAAGGTGCCCTTGCCGGTCCTGGAGACCGTCAGGCCCATCGTCTGCAGGGCGCGCAGGGCCTCCCGCAGGACCGGCCGGGAGACCTCGAGGGTGCGGCACAGCTCCGCCTCGGAGGGGAGCTTGTCGCCGATCGCGTACTCGCCGCGCTCGATGGCGCCGCGGAGGTGGCCGAGCACCGCTTCCATGGCGCTGACGCGCCGCGGTATCGAACCACCTGTCTGGCTGTCTGACAGGTTCACGGGAGCGATCCTGCGGGTGGCGGGAGGGGGCTGTCAAGGGGAGCGAAAAAATAAATTCACGGGGTGTGAAGCCTGAATACCTGCTTCACACCCCGCGTCGCGTCAGGCTGCTCAGCTGTCGAGGACGCCCGTGGCGAGCAGGCCGAAGAGCCCCACGCCGACGACGATCCGGTAGATCACGAAGGCGTTGAAGGAGTGCTTGGCGACGAACTTCAGCAGCCAGGCGATGGAGCCGTAGGCGACCACGAAGGAGACGAGGGTACCGACGGCCAGAGGGGCCGCGCCCACGCCCGTGCCCAGGGCGTCCTTCAGTTCGTACAGGCCGGCGCCGGTGAGGGCGGGGATGCCGAGGAAGAACGACAGGCGGGTGGCGGCCACCCGGTCCAGGTCGAGGATGAGCGCGGTGGACATCGTTGCGCCGGAGCGCGAGAAGCCGGGGAAGAGCAGCGCGAGGATCTGGGAGCTGCCGACCAGCATCGCGTCCTTGAACGAGGTGTCGTCCTCACCGCGCTTGTGGCGGCCCATCTGGTCCGCCGCCCACATCACGCCGCTGCCGACGATCAGCGAGCCCGCGACCACCCACAGCGAGGCGAGCGGCCCCTCGATGAGCGACTTGGCGGCCAGGCCCACGGCGACGATCGGAATGGTGGCGTAGATGACCCACCAGGCGAACTTGTAGTCGTGGTGGTACCGCTCCTCCCGGTTGGTCAGACCCCGGCCCCACGCGGAGACGATCCGCACGATGTCCTTGAAGAAGTACACGAGCACGGCGGCGATCGCGCCGACCTGGATGACGGCCGAGAACCCGACGACGGCGTCGTCGTCGACGGGGATGCCCATCAGCCCCTCGGTGATCTTCAGGTGGCCGGTGGAGGAGACGGGGAGGAACTCGGTCACTCCCTCGACGGCTCCTAGGACGACGGCTTGGCCGACGGAGATGACACTCATGGAATCCAGTTCTGAGGAGTTGGTCGACAGTGCTGTAGACAGTCTTACTACGTGTGGGGATGCCGTCCGACCGATTCCGACCGTCTACGACCACAAAGCTTGGGCAATCCACACTCCGGCGAATGCCGCACCGAGGCCCGCCGCCACGCTCGCGGCGACGTTGGCGGCGGCGTAGAGGCCCGCGCCGGTCTCGGTCAGCCGCAGTGTCTCGTACGAGAACGTCGAGTACGTCGTCAGGGCCCCGCACAGGCCGGTGCCCAGCAGCAACTGCAGGTGGGACCCGGCGACGCCGGCCGCCACCGCGCCGGTCAGAAGGCCCAGGATCAGACAGCCGGTGACATTGACCACGAAGGTGCCCCAGGGGAAGACCGAATCGTGCCGGGACTGCACCGCCCGGTCGGTCAGATAGCGCAGCGGGGCACCCACCATGCCTCCGATGACGACCAGCGCCCAGTTCACAACGACTTCTTACCCTTCACGCCCGTTTTGCCGGACTTCTCGTCGCGTCCGACATACCTGATCACTTCGCAGTCGTCGAGAATCACGAGTCCCTCGGTGACCAGTTCGTCGAGCTGCGGCAGGAAGCCCCGTACGCGCTCCTCGGTGTCGACGATCACGATCGCCACCGGGAGGTCCTCGCTCAGGGACAGCAGCCTGGAGGTGTGGATCAGGGAGGACGCACCGAAGCCCTCGATGCCCCGGAAGACGCTGGCGCCCGCCAGGCCCGCCCGGTGCGCGCGGTGGACGATCTCCGTGTACAGGGGCTTGTGGTGCCAGATGTCGTTCTCGCCGACGAAGACGGTCACGCGCAGGGCGCTGCCGGTCAGCCTCGTCATCGCTGCCTCCAGGTCAGGACGCGGCGGGTCGCCGTCGCGGCGAGCCACACCGCCGAGAGCGCCGCGACCAGGGTCGCGGCGAGATAGGCCAGCGCCGTGCCCGGGTGGCCCGCGTCGAGCAGCCTCTGGATGTCGACGGCGTACGTCGAGAAGGTGGTGAAGCCGCCGAGCACACCGGTGCCGAAGAACGGGCGCACCAGCCGGTGAGCGGTCCACGCCTCGGTGACGAGCACCAGGAACACACCGATCACCGCGCAGCCGGTGACGTTGACCCAGAAGATCGTCCAGGGGAAGCCGCCGGTCCGGGCGGGCCACCACAGCGAGGCCGCGTACCGGGCCGTGGCACCGAGGGCGCCACCGAGGGCGACCACCGCGACCACGGGGAGCTGCCCGCGCCGGGCGGGCTGCCGTGGGGCGGAGGTGCGGATGCTCTCGGCTTCCGGGGCTGACATGTCGTGCGTCTCCTGCCTGGCCTTTCACCGCACCACGAGCGGTGATCACGGCCGGTCAACAGGGTAACGCCGGGCTCACTCGAGGGTGGGCGCCTCGCACACCGCGACGCCCCGCTCCCACAGACTCCCGAGGATCAGGTGACCACCGGACTCGCACACGCTGGTGACCATGCGGAACCCGGAGTGGTGGCGGGCGAGATGGTGCAGCACGCACCCGGCCGTCGTCGTCCACGGCGAGGACGCCCGCCGTCCCGGTCGGGCGGAAGGGGACGCGTACGGCCACGCCGGCCGCCGCGTGGCGTACGGCCGGTGCGGCGCGGTGGAGCAGGTCCAGCGCGGGGACGCGCGGACCCGCCAGCGCGACCCAGATCGGACCGTCGGGTCCGCCGCGCCAGATGTTGTCGGGCATGCCCGGCAGGTTCTCCGCGAAGGGCTCGGCCCGGCCGGCCTTCGGTCCGGTGAGCCAGTAGCGGGTGAGCCGGCCTGCCCCGGTCTCGGCGATCACCAGGAAGCTGCCGTCGGCGCCGGGGGCGAGTCCGTTGGCGAACTGCAGCCCCTCCAGCAGCACTTCGGGCGTCCCGCTGCCGGGGGCGAGGCGCAACAGCCGTCCCGTGCCGGTGTGTTCGACCAGGTCACCGATCCACTGGCGGAGGGGATAGCGGCGGCTGGAGACGGTGAAGTAGACGGCACCGTCGGGCACGGCGACGACATTGCTGCAGAACCGCAGCCGCTCCCCCGCCACCGAGTCGGCGAGGATGCGTACGGCGCCGTCGTCGAGGTCGATGCGCAGCAGTCCGCGTTCCGCGTCGCAGACCAGCAGGGAGCCGTCCGGCAGGAGTTCGAGGCCGAGGGGCCGGCCGCCGGTCTCGGCGAGGACCTCGACGCGGGCCGGCGCGGGGCCGGTCGGCCCCTCGAGGCGCAGGATGCGGCCGTCCTCCACGCCGGTCAGGACACGGCCGCGGGTGTCGGTCACGACGTCCTCCGGGCCGTGGCCGCCGAGGGCGACGTAACGGATCGGGACGAGTGGCGTGGGACGGTCCATGGGCGTTTGTCCTTCGTGCTCGTGACGGTGGTGACCGACCGTCTACCACCCTTTCTCGAACAACCGCGCCACCTCCGCGATCCGCACCTCGTCACGCCGGTAGTAGGTGCGGCGCCGTATCCGCTTGGTGCGCAGCAGGCCGATGCCGGCCAGGAGGCCCAGGTGGGTGTCGGCGACCGAGCGGCGCACGCCGAGCTTCGCGGCGACGGTGGCGGCGGTGACGCCGTCCTCGACGAGGTCGGCGTGCCGTTGTGGGGGAAAGTGCGCGGCGGGATCCTTGAGCCACTCCAGGATGTCCAGACGCCTGTCACCGACCGGAGCCCTCAGCATCTCGTCTCCTTCGTCTCCGAGCCTCCTCGTAGCGAGTCTTCCCACTGTCGCGCAGTCCGGACCGCGCCGTCCGGGACATGTCCCGTGTTGACCGATATCGAACTCCCTTACGAGGCGGCGGGTTCCAGTGGGCCCGGTGACGACACGCAGAGGGGCCCGGCCGCACCGACGCGGCCGGGCCCCTCGTCACGCACTCAGCGGTGGCTGAACCACGACATCGACGAGAGCGCCTTGTCGTCGTAGCCGAACAGGGCCTGGTTCTCCCAGCCGTTGCCGGAGGTGGCGTCGGTCGGGTCCCAGCCGTTGCCGGTGACCGCGGTCCAGGTCGCCTCCCAGTAGAAGACGCCGAGGCCACGGCCGTTCGGGACGGCCTCCACGATGTTGGCGACGCTGTTCATCCAGGCCAGCTGGCCGGCCGCCGTCGCCGGGTAGCCGGAGACCAGCTCACCGGTGGTGTCGATCTGGTTGGTGAGCGAGTCGTCGCTGTCGAGACGGAAGGGGTAGGCCGTCTCGGCGATGAAGACGGGCTTGCCGTAGCGCGAGGCGACGTCGTCGAGGGTGGTCTGCGCCGCGGCGAGCGTGCCGTGCCAGTAGCCGTAGTACGACAGGCCGATCACGTCGTAGTTGATGCCGTACGTCTTCGCGTTGTCGAACCACCAGCGGACGGTGGCGTCGTCACCGGCGTTGGCCAGGTGCAGCGCGACCTGTGTGCTGGAGGAGACCGCCTTGGCCGCGCTGTAACCGGAGTTGATCAGGCCGGCGAGCTGCGACCAGTTGTCGGTCGAACCCTCGGACCACAGCATGCCACCGTTGATCTCATTGCCCACCTGCACCATGTCGGCCGTCGTGCCCTGCGCCTTCAACGCGTTCAACACGTCGTACGTGTGGTTGTACACGTCGGTCTTCAGTTGACTGTACGAGTGCCCTGACCAGGCGGCCGGCTTGGTCTGCTTGCCCGGGTCGGCCCAGGTGTCCGAGTAGTGGAAGTCCACCAGCAGCTTCATGCCCTGCGCCTTGATGCGCTTGGCCATGGCCAGCACGCGCGTCTGGTTGTTGTAGCCGTCGGCCGGATTCACCCAGACCTTCAGGCGCGCGTAGTTCATGCCGGCGGACTTCAGGATGGCGAGCGCGTCGCCGGTGGTGCCGGAGCTGGTCTTGTAGACCCCGCCGAGGGCCTCGCTCTTGGCGAGGGACGAGATGTCGGCCCCCTTGATCGACAGACCGGTCGTACCGGACGTGAAGGTCAGGTCGTCAACGTTGATCCAGTTGCCCGCGTTCGCGTCACTGTTGATGCTGATCGTGCACTGGTTGTTCGTCACATTGATGGACGTGACGATACGGACCCAGCTGCTGGACGAGACCGGCAGATCGGTGCGCTGCTCGGAGCTGCCGCAGTTCTTCAGGGCCATGTACGCGGAGTTCTGGCCGCCGCCCGAACGGACCCAGGCGGTGAGGGTGTAGTTCCCGTTGGTGAGCCCGGAGAGGTACTGGTACGTCTCCACCTTGTAGGCGGCGGACGAGTACTGGCTCAGGCGGTAACTCCCGCTACGGCCACCGGACTCGACGTACGAGGCACCGGTGTCGCCGTACTCCGACCACCCGCTGGGCGTGGCCACGCCCGAACCGTCGGTCTCGAAACCGCCGTTGGTGAGGGTGCTTGCGGCCTGTGCGGTCTGGGCGGGCAGCGCGGTGAGGGCGAGCCCGGCGACGAGCGGCAGCAGCAGGGCCCTGATGGTGCGTCTGGGATGGAACATCTTCGTCCGTCGTCCCTTCGACGTGGTGGGGTTGAAGCGCCCCCGGGGGTGGTGCAACGGGGATGGGGGCGCGAGCCCCTCCGCCCGCGGCTCGCGGCTCGCGCGGGCGGAGGGGAGTCGGCTCAGCCGTCGAGTCGTACGACCCGGACGGCTCCGGCCGGGACCGCGAGGCGGCCGGCGGCGCGTTCGCCCGTGAGCAGCTCGGTGCCGTGCGCCTCCAGCGGCACCTTGGCGTCCGTGGCGGTGTGGTTGATCGCGAACAGGTAGCTGCCCGACTCGCCGGTGCGGCGCACGACCTCGACGTCGTGGGGTAGTTCGGCGCGCGGGGCGACGCGCGCGTCCTCGGCGGCCCAGCCCAGCAGCGCGTCGAGGCCCTCGCGACCCAGGCGGGTGGAGACGTACCAGGCGGTGCCCTCGCCGAGGCGGTGCCTGGTGACGGCCGGGCGCCCGGCGGGCAGGCCGTCGGCGTATGTCAGCACCGTCTCGGCGCCGCGCGGCACCACGAACTCCGTCCAGACGTCGCCGCCGAGTTCGAAGCCGTCGGGGCCGGTGACGCGCACCGACTCGCCGGACAGGAGGGGCGAGAACTCCTCCACGGTCAGGCCGAGGACGTCACGCAGCGCGCCCGGGTAGGCGCCCTCGTGGACCGCGTCGTGCTCGTCGACGATGCCGGAGAAGTACGACACGACGAGGGTGCCGCCGTTCTCGACGTACTCCTTGAGGTTGCTGCCGGCCGCCTCCGTCATCAGGTAGAGCGCGGGTACGACGACAAGGGGATACGCCGACAAGTCGGCTTCCGGGTGGGCGAAGTCGACCGTGAGGTGGCGGTCGTAGAGGGCCTCGTAGAAGGCGTCGGCGCGCTCGCGCGGGTCGTGGTCCTCGCTGGGGCGCCACTGGAGGTTCTGGGCCCACCAGGAGTGCCAGTCCCACAGGACGGCGACGTCGGCCCGGGTGCGGGTGCCGCGGATCTGGCTCAACGCGTCGAGAGAGGCGCCGAGCTCGACGACCTCGCGCCACACGCGCGTGTCGGTGCCGCCGTGCGGCACCATCGCGGAGTGGAACTTCTCGGCGCCGCGCCGCGACTGCCGCCACTGGAAGAACATGGCGCCCTCGGAGCCGCGTGCCACGTGGGCGAGGGAGTTGCGGGCCATCTGGCCCGGGGCCTTGGCGGGGTTGCGGGCCTGCCAGTTGACGCCCGAGGTGGAGTGCTCGAGGAGCAGCCAGGGGGCGCCGTCGGCGACGGAGCGGGTGAGGTCCGCGGCCATCGCGAGGTTGACGTGGGTGCGGCGGCCGTCGGTGATCAGGTAGTGGTCGTTGGAGACGATGTCGACCTCGCGGCCCCAGGCCCAGTAGTCGACCGAGTCGCACTGGCTGAGGGCCGTCATGAAGTTCGTGGTGACCGGGACGCCCGGCGACAGGCGGTGCAGGATGTCCCGCTCCATGACGAAGTTCTCGCGCATCGTGGCGTCGGCGAAGCGCTTGTAGTCCAGCGCCTGGCCCGGGTTGCCGACCGTCGGGGCCTGACGGGGCGGGTTGATGTCGTCGAAGCCGCTGTAGCGCTGGCCCCAGAAGGCGGTGCCCCATGCCTGGTTGACCGCGTCGACGGTCCCGTACGAGGTTGCCAGCCAGCGCCGGAAGTGCGCGGCGCAGGACTCGCAGTAGCAGGCCGAGACGGGGACGCCGTACTCGTTGTGCACGTGCCACATCGCCAGGGCCGGGTGGTTGCCGTAGCGCTCGGCGAGCCGGGTGGTGATGCTGGCGGCGGCGGCACGGTAGTCGGCGTTGCTGTGACAGATGGCGCCGCGCGAGCCGAACTCGTAGCGCGTGCCGTCCGCGGTCACGGGCAGCGCGTCGGGGTGCGCTCGGTAGAACCAGACGGGCGGCACCACGGTCGGTGTGCCCAGGTCGACACGTATGCCGTTCTCGTGCAGCAGGTCGAGGAGCCGGTCGAGCCAGCCGAAATCGTACGCCCCTGGTGAGGGCTCCAGGAGCGCCCAGGAGAAGATTCCGACGCTCACCATGGTGACGCCGGCCTCCCGCATGAGCCGTACGTCCTCCTGCCAGACGGATTCCGGCCACTGCTCCGGGTTGTAGTCCCCGCCGAAGGCGAGCCTGGTGAGGCCCCTGGGGGTGGTGTCCGGCATTGGGTCTCTCCCGCTAAATCGATCATTTGGGAACGTGCACACACACTGCTGGCGGCGCGAGGCCAACATAACCGCACAGCAACAACCATTGACAAGTGTCCAGGATGTTTCTCTACTGTGAACGCTCACAGAGCAGGACAAGGACTCGCGGCTTGCGAGGATCCAGGTCATGTGAACGCTCACAGGAGCAGGCAGGCCCCCGCATCAGGGTGGGGGCCTCAGGTCAGGGGAGAGATCCATGCCGAACACGAAGCGCCGTCGCCTCGTGGCAACCGCCGTCGCCGTCACCCTCGGCGCGACCGCCCTCGCCGCTTGCGGCTCGTCCGACGACGACAGCGACGCCGAATCGGGGCCGGTGTCGCTGACGTACTGGACCTGGACGCCCGGCATGGACAAGGTCGTCGACCTGTGGAACAAGGGTCAGGGCAAGAAAAACCAGATCAGCGTCACGGTGAAGAAGCAGGCGTCCGGCGACACGCTGGTCACCAAGATCCTCACCGCGCACAAGGCCAAGCAGGCGCCGGACCTGGTGCAGGCCGAGTACCAGGCGCTGCCGACGCTGGTCAGCAATGACGCGCTCGCCGACATATCGAAGAACGTGGGCGACGCCAAGTCGGAGTTCGCCGACGGCGTCTGGCAGCAGACCACGCTGGGCACGGACGCGGTCTACGCGGTCCCGCAGGACATCGGGCCGATGATGTTCTACTACCGCGAGGACCTGTTCAAGAAGTACAAGCTGACGGTTCCCACGACCTGGGACCAGTTCGCCGAGACGGCGCGCAAGCTGAAGAAGGTGTCTCCCGACACGGATCTGACCACCTTCTCCGCCAATGACTCCGGTCTTTTCGCGGGCCTCGCCCAGCAGGCCGGCGCCAAGTGGTGGACGACATCCGGCGACAAGTGGAAGGTCGGCATCAACGACGCGGCGACCCAGAAGGTCGCCAAGTTCTGGGGCGGCCTCGTCAAGGAGGGCGTCATCGACAACCAGCCGATGTACACCCCGGCCTGGAACAAGGCGCTGGACACGGGCAAGCAGATCGCCTGGGTCAGCGCCGTGTGGGCGCCGGGCACGCTGACCACGGCGGCGCCCGACACCAAGGGCAAGTGGGCCATGGCCCCGCTCCCCCAGTGGTCCGCGAGCGAGAACGTCACCGGCAGCTGGGGCGGCTCCTCCACCGCCGTCACCACGGACTCCAAGCACGAGGCGGCCGCCGCCGAGTTCGCCGCGTGGCTGAACACCGACAAGGAGGCGCTGAACGCGCTGGCGAAGGAGAGCGGCATCTACCCGGCCGCCACGTCCGCCCAGCTCAGCGGCGCCTTCCTCACGCCGCCGGACTACTTCTCCAACCAGGCCGACTTCTACACCCAGGCCGCCAAGATCGCCGAGACCACCGCGGCCTCCGCGTGGGGCCCGAACGTGAACGTGGCCTACACGTCCTTCAAGGACGCCTTCGCCACCGCCGCGAAGGACAAGTCGGACTTCGTCGCCGCCCTGAACACGATGCAGGACGACACGGTGGCCGACCTCAAGAAGCAGGGCTTCGGGGTCGCTCAGTGACAAGCCCGGCACGCCGGAAGCCGTACGGGGTCAAGGGGGCCCCGTACGCCTTCCTCCTCCCCGCGACGATCCTCTTCTGCCTGTTCTTCGCGCTGCCCATCGGGTACGCGGTCTGGCTCAGCTTCCGCAAGGTGCACGTCTCCGGGCTCGGCCTGGGGTCGGGTGCCCGCGAGGAGGTCTGGGCCGGTGTGGAGAACTACACCGACGCCCTCACCGACAACGAACTGCTGAGCGGCGCGCTGCACGTGCTCGGCTACGGCTGCATCGTCGTACCGGTGATGCTCGGGCTCGCCCTGCTGTTCGCACTGATGCTCGACACCGACAAGGTGCGGCTCGCCCCGTTCACCCGGCTCGCGATCTTCCTGCCGTACGCCATCCCCGGCGTCGTCGCCGCGCTGCTGTGGGGCTTCCTGTACCTGCCGGACGTGAGCCCCTTCTACTTCGTGCTCGAGAAGCTGGGCCTGCCGCAGCCGGACCTGCTGGACGGCGGTCCGCTGTACCTCGCCCTGTCGAACATCGCGGTCTGGGGCGGCACCGGCTTCAACATGATCGTCATCTACACCGCGTTGCAGGCCATCCCGGCCGAGGTGTACGAGGCGGCCAAGCTGGACGGCGCCACCCCGCTGCAGATCGCGCTGAAGATCAAGATCCCGATGGTGGCGCCCTCGCTGGTGCTGACCTTCTTCTTCTCGATCATCGCGACGCTCCAGGTGTTCAACGAGCCGACCACCCTGAAGCCGCTCACCAACTCCTTGCCCACCACCTGGAGCCCGCTGATGAAGGTGTACCAGGACGCCTTCGGCAAGGGTGACATCTACGCGGCCGCCGCCGAGGCGACCCTGATCGCCCTCGTCACGCTCGTCCTGTCCTTCGGGTTCCTGCGGGCCGCGAACCGCCGCAACAAGCAGGAGGCAGCACGATGAGTTCTCTTGCCGTCCGCAAGGCTGCTCCGGCCGCCGGCACCACACCGGGCACCCCCCAGGGCCCGCCGCTGCGCCGCCGGATCGCGCTGGTCCCGACGGTCACGCTGCTGCTGGGCGCGCTCTACTGCCTGCTCCCGGTGGCGTGGGTGGTGATCGCGTCCACCAAGTCCGGCCACGAGCTGTTCTCCACGTTCACCTTCCTGCCGGGCAGCGGCTTCGCCGACAACATCAAGGACCTCAACGCCTACCGCGACGGGGTCTACTGGAAGTGGATGGGCAACTCCGCCCTGTACGCCGGCCTGGGCGCCCTGGTGTCGACGGCCGTCTCGGCGTTCAGCGGCTACGCGCTGGCCACCTACCGCTTCCGCGGCCGGGAGACGTTCTTCAACATCCTGCTGGCGGGCGTGCTGATGCCGCCGGTGATCCTCGCCATCCCGCAGTACCTGCTGCTGGCGAAGGCGAACCTCACGGACTCCTACCTGTCCGTGCTGCTGCCGCAGATCCTCTCCCCGTACGGCGTCTACCTGTCGCGGATCTACGCCGCGGCCGCGGTCCCCGCCGACGTGGTCGAGGCCGGGCGGATGGACGGCGCGAGCGAGTGGCGGATCTTCACCCGCGTCGCACTGCCGATGATGGTGCCCGGAATGGTGACGGTGTTCCTGTTCCAGTTCGTGGCGGTGTGGAACAACTTCCTGCTGCCGTACATCATGCTCAGCGACGACGAGAAGTTCCCGATCACGGTGGGCCTGTACACGCTGCTGGAGCAGGGGGCGAACACGCCCGCCCTGTACACGCTAGTGATCACAGGTGCCTTCCTGGCGGTGATCCCGCTGGTCGCGCTCTTCCTGGTCATTCAACGGTTCTGGAGCCTCGATCTGCTGTCCGGGGCCGTAAAGTCATGACCATGAACAATGCGGGGGGCCGACGGAAGCCGCCGACCATCCATGACGTGGCCCGCGAGGCAGGGGTCTCACGAGGCACCGTCTCGCGCGTGCTCAACGGCGGCCACTACGTCAGCCCCACCGCACAGGAGGCGGTCAACGCCGCCATCCGCAAGACGGGTTACGTCGTCAACCGGCACGCCCGTTCCCTCATCACCGGGCGTTCGGACTCGGTCGGCTTCCTGTTGACGGAGCCTCAGGAGAGGTTCTTCGAGGACCCCAACTTCAACATCCTGTTGCGCGGTTGCACGCAGGCGCTGGCCGCGCACGACATCCCGCTGCTGCTGATGCTGGCGGGTACCGAGGACGAACGACGGCGCATAGCGCGGTACATCACGGCCGGTCACGTCGACGGGGTGCTGCTGGTCTCCAACCACTCCGGGGACCCCGTGGCGGAGGAGCTGTGCGAGGCGGGCGTACCGCTGGTCGCGTGCGGCAAGCCGATCGGACTCGGCTCCAAGGTGAGCTACGTGGCCGCCGCCGACCGGGACGGCGCCCGGGACATGGTGCGCCATCTGCTGTCGCTGGGCCGCCGCCGGATCGGCGTGGTCACAGGTCCGCTCGACACCCCCGGCGGTGTGGAGCGCCTCGCCGGTTACAAGGAGATGCTCGCCGAGGCGGGCGTCGCCTTCGACGAACGGCTCGTCGTCTCCGGCGACTACAGCCGGGCCAGCGGCGACGCGGGCGCCGAGCGGCTGCTCGCGCGGGCCCCTGACATGGACGCCGTGTTCGTCGCCTCCGACCTGATGGCGCAGGGTGTGCTGGCCGCGCTGCAGCGGGCCGGTCGGCGGGTTCCGGAGGACATCGCTGTCGGCGGCTTCGACGACTCGCCCGCGGCGACGGCGGCCAGCCCCGCCCTCACCACCATCCGCCAGCCGTGGGACCGCATCAGCAACGAGATGGTGCGGGTGTTGCTGGCGCAGATCGGCGGAGAGGACCCGGCGGCGGTGATCCTGCCGACCGAGCTGGTCAAGCGCGAGTCGACGTGAGCGTCCGAGGGCGCGGGCGGGTCACCGGTCGGGTGACCCGCCCGCGCCCTCGGCGTTCCCCGGTCCGACCGGTCCCGTCTCATACACGAGGACGACGGCCCGGCCGCGGTCGCGGAGCGCCGGCTCGGCGGAGATCCGGGCCACGTGGGACGTCACCGTGGCCTCGCTCAGGGCCGGTTCGCCCGCGACCGGTCAGGATCGGAGAAGTCGTCCGGCGCTCCCCCGGCCTAGCGTGGGATCACCGGCGGAAAACGTCGGTCCGACACCGACGCGCCCCGTCGGCCCGCATCTCACGGAGGAGTACGTCATGACCGCCGGACTCAAGACGATCATTTACCCCGTCAAGGACCTCGCCCGGGCGAAGTCCCTGTTCAGCGCACTGCTGGAGGTCGAGCCGTACGCGGACGAGCCGTATTACGTCGGTTTCAAGGACGCCGGCCAGGACGTGGGCCTCGACCCGAACGGGCATGCCAAGGGCATGACCGGGCCGGTGCCGTACTGGCACGTCTCCGACATCCGGGCGCGGCTCGCGGCCCTGCTGGAGGCGGGGGCCGAGCTGCTTCAGGACGTGCAGGACGTCGGCGGCGGCAGGCTGATCGCCTCGGTGAAGGACGCGGACGGGAACCTCGTGGGCCTCCTTCAGGACCCGGCCGCCTGAGACAGCGCCCCGCTGCTTGCGCGCGCACTAGTTGCACACTCAACAAATGGCTGGATCGGTGTTACCGTGCCGGTATGGCAGTGAAGACGGCGGCCGCCCGGCTCGAGGAACGGTGGCGGGACATCCTGTCGGTGCACGCGCGCGCGATGTGCGAGATCGACCGCGTGCTGCACCCGCACGGCCTGGGTGCGAGCGACTTCGAGGTGCTCGACATCCTCGCCGTCGAGTCGCCCGAGGAGGGCGACCACTGCCGGGTGCAGAACCTCGTCGGACGGGTCCACCTCAGCCAGAGTGCCCTGTCCCGCCTCATCGGGCGGCTGGAAAAGGAGGGCCTCGTCGAGCGTTCCGTCTGCGTGGAGGACCGGCGGGGCGTGTGGGTCGCCCTCACCCGCAAGGGCCGCGATCTGCACGCCGAGGTGCTGCCGCTGCAGCGTGCGGTACTGGCACGCGTCCTCGGGGACTAGGGCCGGCCCGGACCGTCCTCTCTGTCATCCCTTGACCCCGAGTACGGGCGGGTGGCTGTCGCCGTCGACGTTGACGACGATCCAGGTGTCGCCCGCCCTCAGGAGCTGAGCGGTGTTCTCGATCTTGCCGTCGACATCGCGCACCATGGTCCCGTCGCCCTCACCCAGGCGGTTCCCGTCGGCCGCGGCAAGCGTCCACAGCCGGTCGTCGCCGCCGAGCACGGCGACCTGACCGCGTCCCGCGGGAGCCAGGGCGGTGATCGTGCCGCCCAGGTCCTGGTGCCACAGGCGCTGTCCGTCGCGCAGCGAGTAGCCGGCGACCCGTTGGGGCTCGTCGGCGCCGGGCTTCGTGGCGGCGACGACGAGCGTGCCGGCGCTGACCGTCGCCAGCAGTGCCGGGCGTGCGGTGAAGGACGTGCCCGTCGGGACCACGGTCAGATCCTCCTCGTCGGCGGTGAGGGGGATGTTCACCGGGTCGCCGCCGGAGCCGGAGTAGGCCAGCACGGCGGCGACGCCGCGCTCGTCCTCCTCCTTCAGCAGCAGGGTGAACGGGTCGGCCGAGACCACCATCACCGTGCTGACGGGGCTCTCCACCGGCAGCTCGCGACTGCTCCGTTCCTTCCCCGTGGCGTTGTCCAGGGTCACCAGCCGTGCCGACCTGAAATCTCCGAGCTTCGTACACGTGACGACGACCCTGGTGCTGCCGCCGGCCGCGGAGGCGACCTGCGGCTGGCACTCCACCGCGTCGCCGTCGCCGTCCGTCGAGTTCAGCTTCGCGGTCCAGCTCGGCGTGCCGTCTGCGAGGTCGTAGCCGTGGACAGCTCCGTCCGCCAGCGCCACGGCCACGCCCGCGTCGGCGGTGAGCAGGCTGTCACTGCCGGAGGTGTACTGGGGAACCCCGCTGATCTTGCGCTCCCACACCTTGCGGCCACTGCGCACGTCGACGCCCCACACGGTGTCGCACGGCTCGTCGTACCGCCCGAAGGCGACCAGGCCGATGCCGTCGACGACGCGCTCGCTCATCCCGCACACCGATGCGCGTACGGGAGCCCTCAGGGACCAACGGCGCTCCCCGGCACGGGAGTCGTACGCCACGAGCGCGTCGCCGCGCACCCGGACCACCGTCGCGGCGTCCTCGCCGACGGTCCACACACCGAGGCCGCGCACCGTCGACGGGCGGTCCCGGCCGGCCTCCCACGCGGGGTCGAGGACCGGTCCGCGCATCCACAGGTACGCCTGCCAGCCGGGCCACAGCGCGAGCAGCACGCCCGCCGAGACGAGGACGGCGGGCAGCGCCTTGCCGGGGCGGATCCGGGTGAACGCGGCGACGGCGGCACCCACCGCGCCGAGACCGGCGAAGGTGAACAGGAACGCCAGCAGGAGGGTCGGCGTGGTGCCGTCCGGGCAGGGGTCGTAGTCGCTGCCGCAGGAACCGCCGGGAATGGACGTCCAGCCCAGCCAGTGGTACTCCACCGCCAGTCCGGCGACCGCACCGGCCGCCACGACGATCAGGCCGGCGGGCACCGCTCTCCGCCCCGCGCGCGGTCTGCTGTCCTCAACCACCCTTGTCCCCCGTCCTGTTCTGCTCCATGGCGCTCCCCAGCGCCACCCCCTCCGGCACGAAGGGGCGCTGGAGCATAACGCGCCCGGGTGGATCACGTCCGAGGCATACTGCCCAGGTGGACAAAGAGGCGATCGAGGACGCCCGGCGCTGGCTGGCCGAGCACGGCGTCACCCGGCTCGACGACGGGGCGTGGGCCGCCGACGACGCCCCGGGCGAGCGGCTCACCTCCAACGAAGTCGCCCACGGCTGGGCGGGGTTGGCGCTGACCGACGGGGACCGGGACGCGACGGGGCGGCTGCGACTGGCGTTCGGGCTGCTTGATCTGCTCGACGACTACTGGGTGACCTGCGAGATCCGGTTCGCCGACCGGGGCCCGGAAGGGCCGCTGCCCGCCGAGCCGCTGTGGGAGAGCTACCGGCGGCGGCTGGAGGCGCCCCGGGATGCGGAGGCCGTCACGTACTCGCTGTGGGTGGACTGGTTCGAGGACCGGGACACCGCCGCCGTCGCCTTCGCCGAGGTACTCGGCCGTGACATCGGCCTGCTGAGGAGCGATGCTCCGCAGGCCCTGCTCCGCCGGACCCGCCGGGTCCTGGAGTGCTCGGGCCCGGTGCCCTGGCCGGCGAAGGACGCCGCGTACCGTGCCGCGGCGCGGCTGCCGGTCCTGCATCCGGCGCTCTTCAAGGCCTTGTTGAACGGCTATCACGATGTACACGGCGACCTCGAACCGACCGGCGCGCTGTCCCTTCTGGCCGACCTGGACCTGCCGACGGGCACTGAGCACGTCGGAGAACTGCACGCCGTACTCGCCGCCGGGCACAGGAACCACTACCGCAGCCCTGGCGCGTGGGACGAGGCGGTGCGCCGGAACGCCGGGTAGAGCGTGCCCGCGCTATCCGGCCGCGGTCGGCCCGGGTTGCCGATCGATCGGCCGCTCAGGCGAGACCGAGGTGGCCCGGAAGTCGCGCGGGCCGGTCCACAGGGCCGGGACCGCGTCGCAGCGGCGGCACAACTCGTAGGCGACGGCCTCGTAGTTGACCCGCCAGCCGTGGAAGTGCGGCCACGCCTCCTTGGTCGTGCGCTCGGACCGGAAGGCGGTGGCCTCCAGCATCGCCACGGCCTCTTCGAACTCGGCGAAGGTCAGCTGGATCGGGGCATCCGGGGCCGGGTCGGGGTCGAACCGGATGCGGACCGAACGGGCGATGTCCCGCAGCGCCGAGAATCCGGCGCGCAGCACCAGACGGGCCTCCGGCGGGGCGCTGCGCGGGGCGAGCGCGAGCTGCATGGCCGCCGCGTCCATCACGGCGACCAGCCCGACCAGCCAGTTGCGGTACGGCCGGGGCGAGCGGAAGGCGAGCAGCACCGGATAGGTGGCGTGGCTCTCGCCCAGGTCCGCGGCCAGCCGCTCCCAGGACCGGTACAGCTCGGGCAGTGCCGTCTCGGTGTCGACCAGCCACTGCCGGGCCAGGATCTCCGGGCCCCAGGCGGGCTCCCCGGCGCGCGACTGGAGCAGGGTGACCTCCAGCTCGCGCCGGTTGTAGGCGGCGTACAGGGTGGGCAGGTAGGCGATCTGAAGGGCGATGACGACGGGGCCGGTGGCCGCCGCGACGAAGTCGAGCGCGGACAGGCTGATCCGGGCGCCGCTGGCGAAGCCGAGGGTGAACAGGCTGGAGCCTGCCTCCCGGAAGGAGGTCGCCCAGGACAGCGGGGACAGTGCGTACTGCAGCAGCCCGTAGCCGACCAGGGCCCCGCCGAGCCAGGTCGCGAGCATGCCGATCAGCATGAACGGGGCGAGCCACGTCTGCGCGCGGTCGATGGCACGGTAGCCGCCGGAGGGCGCGGCCAGGCGCAGCAGCCGCCGCAGGAGCCACCACAGCCGGAAGACCAGCGCGGAGTAGAGGCCCCGCGGCACCACGAGGGTGCGCAGGATGCTGCTGAGGACGGCCAGAAGGACGAGGCCGCCGGCCACACCGGAGATCCAGAACATGCGGTCATTCTGGACCGCGCCCGCGGGTACCTCAGGTCGGCGGGATCCATCCGGCCGCGGGGCGGCCGGTGTCCGTGGATCCGGCGGTCGGGCCCACCCGGCCGCCGAAGTGGGTCGCTCAGCCCTGCGGCCGGGCCAGCAGGGTGCGCACGCCCTCCGAGGTGAGCGTCAGGGCGTGTGACCCGGCGGCGTCGATGGTCAGCGACAGGTCGTCGGACGGCCACTGCGCGGCGAGCGCGCCCAGCGGCACCAGGCGGTAACGCTGGATGAACGGCAGCAGGTGGGCCATCTCCGGTTCCGAGGTGAACACGGGCACCACCGGATCGCCGCCCTGCTGTTCCAGGACGGGAAGCGCAACGGTGTCCGCGTCCTCCTCGGGGGCGTCCTCGGGTACGGGTACGAGTACGTCGCTGTGCGCGAGCGTGTCGAGCGCGTCCGTGTCCTCGGTGTTCTCGGAAAGCGCGGCCAGCGCCCGCTGCGCGGTGCTGCCGGTCTCGTCGTGGGCAGGTGTGTCCATGGCAGATCCCCTGGTAGCGGTGGTCGTGGGCCTGCCCCGTCCGGATGGGACCCGGGCGCGGCTGGGTTCGCGTACCCGATACGGACGGGAACATTCCCGCGCCGACGACCGGATCCAGGTGACCGTGCTCGACCCGGGTGGAGGCGGGCGGCATCGGGGCCGTCGTCGCCGCCAACGCGGTCATCGTGCTCACCCGACGCGGCTGAAGGCAGACGGTGTCCGGCCCACCGCCGAGTGAGCATGCCCCGCCTTCCCGGGCCCTCCTCCATGATCGAAATCGCGGGAGGTTAACATCTGAGCACCGCCTAGCTCGAAAGATGAACCTGTGACTGTCAACGAGGACTCGTTCACCAACTGGAAGACCCGCGAGGAGATCGCGGAGTCGATGATCCCGATGATCGGGAAGCTGCACAGGGAGCGGGACGTCACGGTCCTGCTGCACAGCCGTTCCTTGGTGAACAAGTCGGTGGTCAGCATCCTCAAGACCCACCGATTCGCCCGGCAGATAGCCGGTGAGGAGCTCTCGGTCACCGAGACGCTGCCGTTCCTGCAGGCTCTCACCGCGCTCGACCTCGGCCCTTCCCAGATCGACATCGGCATGCTCGCCGCGACGTACCGGACCGACGACCGGGGTCTGACGGTGGCGGAGTTCACCGCCGAGGCCGTCGCCGGCGCCACTGGTGCCAACAAGATCGAGCGCGGCGAGGGGCGCGACGTCGTCCTCTACGGCTTCGGGCGCATCGGCCGCCTCGTCGCCCGCCTGCTCATCGAGAAGTCCGGCTCCGGCAACGGCCTGCGGCTGCGCGCGATCGTCGTCCGCCAGGGCGGCGAGCAGGACATCGTCAAGCGTGCCTCGCTGCTGCGCCGCGACTCCATCCACGGCCAGTTCCAGGGCACGATCACCGTCGACGAGGCGAACAGCACGATCGTCGCCAACGGCAACGAGATCAAGGTGATCTACGCGGGCGACCCGTCGGAGGTCGACTACACGGCGTACGGCATCAAGGACGCCATCCTCATCGACAACACGGGCAAGTGGCGCGATCGCGAGGGCCTGTCGCAGCACCTGCGCCCCGGCATCGACAAGGTCGTCCTGACCGCGCCGGGCAAGGGCGACGTCCCCAACATCGTGCACGGCGTCAACCACGACACGATCAAGCCGGACGAGCAGATCCTGTCCTGCGCGTCCTGCACCACCAACGCGATCGTCCCGCCGCTGAAGGCGATGGCGGACGAGTACGGCGTCCTGCGCGGCCATGTGGAGACCGTCCACTCGTTCACCAACGACCAGAACCTGCTGGACAATTACCACAAGGCCGACCGTCGCGGCCGCTCGGCGCCGCTCAACATGGTGATCACCGAGACCGGAGCCGCCTCCGCCGTCGCCAAGGCACTGCCCGACCTGAAGGCGCCGATCACGGGCAGCTCGATCCGCGTCCCGGTGCCGGACGTCTCGATCGCGATCCTCAGCCTGCGGCTCGGCCGCGAGACCACCCGCGAGGAGGTCCTCGACTACCTCCGCGACGTGTCACTGACCTCACCGCTCAAGCGGCAGATCGACTTCACCACCGCACCCGACGCGGTCTCGAGCGACTTCATCGGCTCCCGCCACGCCTCGATCATCGACGCCGGCCCCACCAAGGTCGACGGCGACAACGCGATCCTCTACCTCTGGTACGACAACGAGTTCGGCTACTCCTGCCAGGTCATCCGCGTCGTCCAGCACGTCTCCGGGGTGGAGTACCCGACCTACCCGGCGCCGGCGGTCTGACCACCGGGGACCGAACGATCCGACGTCCGGCAGACGGGCGGACGACAGCGGGCGGGGGACGACCGATACCGATCGGCATCAGGCCGCTGCGGAGGCTCTCGTTGCCGAAGCGCTTGCCGGACTCCCCGTCCGCGGCCAGAAACAATCGTCCAGTCCTCGATGGGCCGGGCGTCGGGTCGTCCGCCCCGCCTCGGAGCCCGGTCCGGAAGCAACCGCTCGAACGAAACGGGCTCCGGGACCGTTACCGACGCGGACGCTCGAAGGTCAGCAGCAGCCCCTCGACGGCTCCCGGGCCTATGCGTCCCTTGACGTCGGCGGAGGTGATGGCCTTGAGGCCCCAGCCGTCCTCGGCATGCTTGTTCAGGACCTTCTCCAGCTTGTCGCTGTCCAGCGCGTCGCCGATCAGCGACTCCCGGAAGGTGACGACCTTGTACTCGTACGTGTAGGGGCTGCTCATGGTTGCGAAGTCCTCCCGCGGGCCGGCCGGGCCGGGTTGTGGTGTGGTGGCCGGGGCCAGCCAATCATCCTCGGTGCCGCCGGCCACCGACGGCCCCGCTTCGCGGAGCATCCGGCCGTGCCCGGGCACCGCCTCGGCGACGCGGCTGTCGTGTCACGCGGACCGTCGGCGGAAAGGGCCGTAGCGTGGTCCGCGGCGACGGCGGACGGACCCGACGGTGAACCCCTTGGTGGCGTGATGTGCTGGAGTGCGACGGCCGATCTCGTCGCGGGCGCCGGTGTCGCGGCTGTCGGCGTGGCCTGTGTGGCACAGGTGCGCAGCGGCCGGGATCTTCCGCTCGCCGCACTGCCGTTGCTGCTCGGAGCCCACCAGATCGTCGAGTCGGTGATCTGGGGCTCGGGTGGGGGCAGCGGCCCCGCCACCGTCGCGTGGGCCGTCATGGCGCTGCCCCTGCTGGCGGTGTGGGTGCCGGCGGGAGTGATGTGCGCCGCCCCGTCGCACGCCCGTCGCCGGCTGGTTCTCCCCCTCGCAGCCGGAGCCGCGACCGCCGCGGTGCTCGCGTACGGCGTTGCCACCGGCCCGGTGACGGCCGAGATCCGCGGTCGCACGGTCGGTTACGTGCTCGGCCTGCCCCACGCGCCTCTGCTCGTCACGGGCTACCTCCTGGCCACTGTGGGCTCTCTGCTGCTGTCCGGCGACCGACGACTGCTGATGCTGGGGATCCTGGTCGCCGTGGGCGCGTCGGTCTGCTGGGCGCTGTGGCGGCTGGAGTTCGTGTCGACCTGGTGCGCGTTCGCGGCAGTGTGCTCGTTGGTGCTGTTCGCCTGGGTGCGCGCACGCCTGGCCACTCCGGCGAAGCCACGTGGCCCGATCGCGGCACAGTGATCCCCAGCCTGCTCACCCGGCCTCCCCCGGACGGCCGCGGCGCCTGCGGTACGCGGTGACCAGTACCACGACCCCGACCGCACCCGCGCCGATCGCGGCCCAGGTCGCGGGGCGCAGGAAGGGACGATGGGGCAGGGCCGGTGACGCCTGGACCGGGATGACGGCGGTGTCGTTGCCGGGGGTGCGGTCGAAGGGGTTGTACGTCCGGATGGTGCCCCGCGCGCCGGGGACCTGCCGGTCGATGCGGACGTGGAAGTCGATGGTGGTCGTACCGTCTTCGCCCTCGGAGAAGAGGGCGTCACCGATCTCACAGACGAACGCCCCGCCGGACTTGTCCGGCCGCTTGCACGCCCAGTCCCCGCCCGAGTCCTCGAAGGTGTACGGGATGGAGGTGACCGTGGTGCCCTCCGGCGGGACCACCTCGAAGCGGCCGAGCGTCTCGTCGCTCATCAGCCGGCCGGGGCTGAGGTCGCGCACCCCGAGCCGCACCTTCACCGTGTCGCCGACCCGGCCCCGGACCGTCGCGGTGACCGGCTCGTAGTCGGCCTGCTCGGTGGTCTCCACCTTGAGGACGCCTTCGCCGCCCCCGAAGCCGCGGTCGGCCGTCCCGGTCAGCGTGAGCGGGGCCCCCGTGCCGCGCACGGTGTGGTCGCCGGGCTTCTGCGGGGCCGACGACCAGCTGTAGCTCACGCGGCCGGTCAGCTTCCCGGGGGCGGCCGTGAAGGTGAGTGGGGAGCTGGTGCGGTACGCGGTGCCCGGTGCGGCCTTGGTGGGGAAGGTGCACCACGCCGAGGTGGGCGAGGAACCCGCGTAGTAGCAGTTGCTGTGACGCTTCGTCAGGGTCAGTTCGTCCGACACCTTGACCTGGAGGGCTACGCCCCGCTTCGCGGTGAACCGCGTGAGGTTGGCGAACCTCGGGGTCACCGGCTCCGGCTTCCCCGGCTCCACCCCGCTCACCGCCTCCTCCTTCGCGGGCGCGTTCAGCGTCGGACCGCCGATGATCATGCGGGTGGTGCCGGTGACGGGCGCCACGTTGTCGGCGCCGGCCGTGTACGTGACCGTCCCGCTGTCGCCCGGCTGTACCCCGTCCACGCCGAGGATGTCGAAGGGCGCGTTGGCCTCGCTGTCGTCCTTCATGGTGCCGTACATGCAGGTGTAGACCCAGCCCTGGCCGGTGCAGTTGCCGTACCCGCCCTTGGTCACGCGGGCGATGCCCTCCAGCCCGGACGCGTCGACCACGACCTTGATGTTGCGGGCGGGGGTGCCGTCGCCGGTCACTTCGACGGGTACGACGAAGTCCGACTTGACCGCCTTGCCTCCCTCGTCGGCGTTGTACACGACCATGGTGGCCGGGGCCGTGAGGTGTAACGCGACGTCATCAGTGGCGGGAGCCGCGGTGGCGGGCGCGACGGCCGTGCCGAGGACGGCGGTGAGACCTGCGGCCGCCAGGGCCCCGCGGCTGCTGATCCGTATCCGAGAAGGCATGCGAGGCACTATGCCATCAGCGGGAACCACGCCCGCAGCACGGCCTCCGCGCGGGTTCAGCAGATGCGCGGCAGCTGTTCCCCGATCGGAAGGTCGACCACGCGCGTGCCACCCAGTCCGGTGCGGGCCACGACCATGCCCGGGTGGTCTTCGACGGCCTCGCCGATGATCGCGGAGTCGCTGCCCAGCGGGTGGGCTCGCATCGCATCCAGAACCGCGTCGGCGTGTTCGCGCGGGACGAAGGCGACCAGCTTGCCCTCGTTGGCGACGTACAGGGGGTCCAGGCCCAGGATGGCGCACGCGTTGGCCACGGTCGGCGGGATCGGCAGCTCGCGCTCCTGGATGATCACACCGGCGCCGGAGGCCGCCGCGATCTCGTTCAGTGCGGCCGCCACCCCTCCGCGCGTGGGATCGCGCAGCACGTGCAGGTCCGGGGTGACGGCGAGCATGGCGTCGACCAGACCGCCGAGCGCGGCACAGTCGCTCTCGAGTTCCACTCCGAACTCCAGGCCCTCACGGACGCTCATGATCGCCACTCCGTGGACGCCGATCCCCCCGCTGACGATCACGACGTCGCCGGGGACGACCCGCTGCGGGCGCAGATCGACGCCCGCCGGGACGAGGCCGATGCCCGCGGTGTTGATGAAGATCCCGTCGCCGTGGCCGGCCTCCACCACCTTGGTGTCGCCGGTCGCCACCTCGACGCCCGCGGCGCGCGCCGCGGCGCCCAGCGCCTTGGCCACCCGGTCGACCTCGTCCAGTTCGACGCCTTCCTCCAGGATGAAGCCGCAGGAGAGGTAGGCGGCGCGGGCGCCGCTCATGGCGAGGTCGTTGACGGTGCCGTTGACGGCCAGATCACCGATGCTGCCGCCGGGGAAGAACAGCGGTCGCACCACGAAGGTGTCGGTGGAGAACGCCAGCCGTACGCCCCCCAGTGTGAGAGCCGCGGCATCGCCCATCTGGGCGAGCGCCTCTCCCCCGTAGGCGGGCGCGAACACATGCTGCACCAGCTCGGCGGAGAGCGCCCCGCCACCGCCGTGCCCCATGACGACCCGGGGCCGGTCGCGCAGCGGAGCCGGGCAGGTCCACGCCTCGGGGTCCAGTGCGGGTACGCGCAGGTCGGTGGTCTCAGACAACGGGGCTCGCCTCCCGGGGTGCGGTGGGGATGTCCAGCCGGCGGTAGAGGTAGTACGCGGCGCAGGCGCCCTCGCTGGAGACCATGGTGGCTCCGAGCGGGGTGCGGGGGGTGCAGAGGGTGCCGAAGGCCTCGCACTCGTGCGGCTTGATCAGGCCTTGCAGGACCTCGCCGCTGCGGCACTCCTCGGGTTCGAGCGTCTGGATGCCGGTGACCGAGAACCGGTACTCGGCGTCGTAGTCCCGGTACTTCCGGGACAGCCGCCAGCCGCTGTCGGGGATGACGCCGATGCCGCGCCAGGCGCGGTCGGTGACCTCGAAGACGTCCTCCAGCATGGCCTGGGCGGCGGGGTTCCCCTCCGGGCGGACGGCACGGGCGTAGGCGTTGTCCACGGTGTGTTCGCCGCGTTCCAGCTGGTGGATGGTTCGGCGTACGCCTTCCAGGATGTCCAGCGGTTCGAATCCGGTGACGACGATCGGTACCCGGTGGCGTTCGGCCAGCTCCGGATACTCCCGCACGCCCATCACGCTGCAGACGTGGCCGGCCGCGAGGAAACCCTGGACGCGGCAGCTCGGGGACCTCATGATCGCCTCGATGGCGGGGGGCACGCGCACGTGCGACACCAGCAGGCTGAAGTTCGGGATGCCGAGTTTTCTCGCCTGATGGACCGTCATGGCGTTGGGTGGCGCCGTCGTCTCGAAGCCGATGCCGAAGAACACCACCTCGCGGTCCGGGTTCTGCTGAGCGATGCGCAGAGCGTCGAGCGGCGAGTAGACGACGCGTACGTCGCCGCCTTCGCCGCGTACCTGGAACAGGTCCCGTCCGGTCCCCGGCACGCGCAGCATGTCGCCGAAGGAGCAGAAGATCACCTCGGGGCGGGAGGCGATCTCCAGTGCCTTGTCGATGACTTCCAGCGGGGTGACGCACACGGGACAGCCCGGCCCGTGGATCAGTTCGACCTCGTCCGGGAGGAGTTGGTCGATGCCGTGGCGGATGATGGTGTGCGTCTGTCCTCCGCACACCTCCATCAGGGCCCACGGCCGGGTCACCGTGGAGCGGATGTCGTCGAGGAGCCGGCGGGCCAGCTCCGGATTCTGGAACTCGTCGATGTACTTCACTTCCGCGCCTCCTCGATGACGTCCTCGACCTCGGTCGGGGCGGCTCCGCCCGTCTCCGCGGCCAGTTCCCAGGGGTCGCCGAACTCCTCCTGCAGCATGCCGAGGGTGGCGAAGAGTTCGAGCGTCCGCTTCGCCGACTCCTCGTCCAGCCGCTGCAGGGCGAACCCGACGTGGACGATGGCGTACTCGCCGACCTGGAGGTCGGGCAGGTACTCCAGGCACACCTCCTTGACCACGCCGCCGAAGTCGACGTTGGCCATGCGGGTGCCGTCGCGTTCCTCGATGTCCAGCACTCGGCCGGGTACCGCCAGGCACATGGGCCTCTCCTCGCTGTGGTCGTTTGCGTCGCCCGGTGCTGCCGGGGCGGTTATCGGTCGGTGTCCCCCGGCCGGGCCCTGGTGCGGGCGGCCACCACCAGCTGGCCGAGCGCCAGCCCGCCGTCGTTGGGCGGGACCAGGTGGTGACGCAGGACCGTGAACCCGTCCGCGCGCAGCGCCCCGGCGCAGGCCGAGGAGAGCAGGGTGTTGGCGAACACCCCGCCGCTGAGGGCCACCGTGTCCAGCCCGTGCCGCTCGCGTGCCCGCACACACATCACGCGGACGAGACCGGTGACGGCCCGGTGGAAGCGGGCCGCGACCAGGCCCGCGTCCGCGCCCGCCCGCAGGTCGTCGACGATCCGCGCGAGGACGGGTGCCGGATCGGCCCGCACCGCCCCGCCGGCGTCCCGCTCCGGGGGCAGGAGGGCGAACGCGTAGGCGGTGGCGTCCTCGGTGGGGGCCCGCAGTGCGGCGGCCTCCAGCTCGACGGCCGCCTGGGCCTCGTATCCGGCCCGGTGGCACACACCTACGAGGGACGACACGGCGTCGAAGAGCCGGCCCATGCTGGAGGTGGGCACACAGTTGAGGTCGCGTTCCAACTGCCGCTCCAGTACCCGCCGTTCGTCGGACGGGCAGGCGGCTACGCAGGCGAGCTCGTCCGACCAGCCGATCCCGGCCGCGCGCAGGTGGGCGAGCGCCATGCGGTACGGCCGGCGCACGACGGCATCGCCACCGGGCAGCGGGACGTACGCGAGATGCCCGAACCGGGTGAAGCCGTCGTAGTCGGCGAGCAGGATCTCCCCGCCCCACACCGCGCCGTCGTCACCGTGGCCGGTGCCGTCGAAGGCGACGCCGATCACCTGACGGCTGCCGTCCAGACCGTGTTCGGCCATGGCGGCGGCGACGTGGGCGTGGTGATGCTGGACGCGTACGACGGCCCGCCCGCCCGCGTTGCGGTCGGCCCACTGAGCGGAGCGGTAGGCGGGATGCCGGTCGGCCGCCAGCAGCCCCGGCCGCACTCCGGTGATCGACTCCAGGTGCGCCCGGGCGCGTTCGAAGGCCCGCTGGGTGCTCAGGTCGTCCATGTCGCCGATGTGCGCGGACAGCCACGCCCGGCGCCCGTCCCCCACGCAGAACGCGTTCTTCAGATCGCCGCCGACGGCGAGGGCCGGCCGCACGGGCACCGGAAGCGACACGGGAAGCGGCGCGTGGCCGCGGGCGCGTCGGATCACGAGGGGCTGTCCGTCGCAGACCCGCACGACGGAGTCGTCGCACGGCACATGGATCGGCCGGTCGTGGGTGAGCCAGGCGTCCGCCAGGTGCGCCAGCCGTTCCAGCGCCTCGCCGTCGTCGGTGACGATCGGCTCGCCGGCCACGTTGCCGCTGGTCATGACGAGCAGCCGGGGGCCGTCGGGGTCGCCGGGCAGGCCGAGCAGCAGATGGTGCACGGGCGTGTACGGCAGCAGCACGCCGAGGTCCGGGCTGCCGGGTGCGACAGCGGCGGCGGGCCGTACCTCCCCCGGCGCCGGGTCCGTACGGCGGCGCAGCAGCACGATGGGTCTGGTGCCGCCTTCGAGCAGGGTCCGTTCCGCGGGACTCAGCCGGACGAGGTGCTCGACGTCGTCCGCACTCCTGGCCATGACGGCGAACGGCTTGTCTCCCCGCGCCTTGCGGCGACGCAGCGAGGCGACGGCGTCGGAGTTCGAGGCGTCGCAGGCGAGGTGGTAGCCGCCCAGGCCCTTGACCGCGAGGATCGCACCGGCCGCCAGGAGCGCACGGGCATCGGCCACCGGATCCGACCCGGGGACGGTCGTCGCCTGCCCGCCGAGGTCCTGTCGCGGCACGAGCAGCCGTAGCCGCGGACCGCAGGCGGGACAGGCGACCGGCTGGGCGTGGAAGCGGCGGTCGGCAGGATCGGCGTACTCCCGGGCGCAGTCGGAACACAGGGCGAAACCCGACATCGTGGTGTGCGCACGGTCGTACGGCACACCGGTGACGATCGTGAAGCGCGGCCCGCAGTGCGTGCAGTTGATGAACGGGTGACGGTGGCGGCGGTCGGCGGGGTCCGCCAGTTCGCGGAGGCAGTCGGCGCAGGTGGCCGTGTCCGGGGACACGAGGGTGCGCGCGGGTCCGTCGGTGCGGGAGGCCAGGATGGTGAACGCGGTGCCGCCCGTGACGGGCACCTCCTGGTGGTCGACGGACTCCACGCGGGCCAGCGGTGGCGCCTGGGCGGCGATCCGCTCGCAGAAGCGGGTGACGGCCGAGGCTGCTCCCTCGACTTCGGCGACGACGCCCTCCGGAGTGTTGGTCACATGCCCGGACAGGTCGAGCGCGGTGGCGAGGGTGTAGAGGTAGGGCCGGAAGCCGACTCCCTGGACCACGCCGCGGACGGTGACCCGACGGCGCAGCGGTGGGTCACCGGCGACCGCGGTCGCGGACGGTGCAGCGCTCACGGGTGTGTGTGGGTCATGGTGCCGGCGTGGGTGTGGTGGGGCGCGTCCGCCCTGCGGGCCATGACGGGTTCGTGCGGGGGCGCGCCGTCCGCTGCCGCCAGCGCCCTGTCGAGCAGCGCGCCGACCCCTTGGCCCCGCCGAGCGGAGGTCAGCACCACCTCAACTCCGGGATTGACCTGATCGACGTGGGCTCGGAAGGCCGCCTCGTCGAATTCGACGGCCGCGGCGATGTCGGTCTTCGTGACCACCACCAGGTGCGCGAGACCGAAGGCGGTGGGGTACTTCAGCGGCTTGTCCTCGCCTTCGGTCACGGAGGCCAGGACAACGCGCAGTGTTTCTCCGAGGTCGTAGGAGGCCGGGCAGACGAGGTTACCGACGTTCTCCACGAACAGCAGCCGGGTGTCGCCGGGCAGCCATCCGTCGAGGTGCCCGCCGAGCATCGCGGCCTCCAGGTGACACAGCCCGTCGGTGAGCACCTGTTTGACCGGGACGCCCGAACGCGCCAGCCGCGCCGCGTCGTTCTCGGTGGCGAGGTCGGCGGTCAGCGCCGCGACGGGCACCGACCGCTCCCGCGCCAGCAGCAGTTCGCGTTCCAGCAGCGCGGTCTTGCCGCTGCCGGGGCTGGAGAGGATGTTGACGACCGCTGTCCCGCGTGCCGTCATCTCGGCGCGCAGGGTGTGTGCGCTCGCGTCGTTCTTGGCGAGTACGGCCTGCTGCAGGTCGACCACACGGCACATGGTTCAGCGCTCCTCGGGGATCGGTTCGCGGGCTGGTGCGTGCGTCCGGCCGTCGTCCCAGTGCACGCTGACAATCTGCAGTTCACGGCCCGCCAGCAGCTCGGTGCTCGTCCCGCCGCACGCCGGGCAGCTCAGCCGGGGTGGCATGCCGACGGCCCATTCGTGCGCGCACGGCGCGCAGCGGGCGCGCCCCGGTACCGCGTCCGTGGCCAGTTCGGCCCCTTCCAGGAGGGTTCCGGCGCAGGCCAGTTCGAAGCAGAAGGAGAGGGAGTCGGGGACGACACCGGCCAGTTCGCCCACCTGGAGTCGTACCGATCGCACCGCCGTGACGTCGCCGGCCTGCTGCGCGGCCCGCTCGACCTGGTCGATCACCGCCAGCGCGATGGACATCTCGTGCATCGGTCTCCGTCCTGGCAAGGGCCGGTCGCCGCCGACCGCCGGCGAGCCGATCGGCCCGCCGGGCAGGTCGTCCACCGCCTCCATTACAGAGGAGGCGTCCAGGGGTGGCGGACCGGCACGCCGTCGTCGGCCGGCCCGGTACACCGTTCGCCGCAACGACTCGGCACGGCGTTCGCCGTAATGGCTCGCCACGGCGTTCGCCGCGACGGCTCGACACGGCGCGCCCTCCCGGCCGTCCGGCCGGGAGGGCGTCGGCTCACATGCTGCGCATGCGCAGGTAGCGCCTGATGTCGGGCAGGGACTGCACGAGAACGGCGGCGACAACGGCGGCGACCGCGCCGCCGACGAGGGTCTTGATCATTGCTCTCTCCTCACTTCGCGGCTTCGCCGACCGTGGCCCGCGGCGCGGACTCTCCCGGCTCGTCGGCCCGCAGCAACTCTTCGATCAGCCGGACGGCCTCCGGTACGGCGGCCGAGACCGGCGGGCTGAGACCGATGCCCTCTTCCACCGAGGCCGGTTCGCAGCCGAGCACCAGCGTGCGCCGGGGCGGCTGTCCGCCGGTTCCGGCGCACAGGGTCCCCAGCAGCGCGAGCACGGTGTCGGGGGTCATGCGGTGTCCGTCGAGCGCCGCGCCGGGCGGCTCGTTCCCGCCGACGCCGTCGTGCTCGATCACGTACAGGGTTCCGGGTGCCTCGCCCCGCGCGGTGGCGTCCACCAGGATCAGGGTGTCGTAGCCGTCGAGGACCTGGTACGCGAGATGCACTCCCCGTACGCCGATGTCCACGACCTCGACGTGTTCGGGCAGTTGTCTCCCCGCGAGTGCGCGCACGGTCTCGACGCCGAAGCCGTCGTCCCCGAGGAAGATGTTGCCGATGCCGGCGACGAGGATCCGTGCGGGCGCCTCCGTCGGCACGCTCATGCCTCGTCCTCCAGCGGTGCGACCTCGTCGGGCTGGAAGTACAGGAACCGGCCCTGCTCACGACGGATGTCGGCGCCCGGATCCCCCTCGACCGTCACGGCCAGGTGCACCCCGCCGTCGACGTCGTGCAGCACCGCCTCGACCTTGGCGCTGCGGCCCTGGAGGAAGAGGTCCTGTGCGTCGGTGCGCCGCAGGCCCGGGCGCAGCAGCACGCGGCTTCCCGCGCCCAGCGACCGGCCGTCCACGACGACGCGGTCCTGTGCCGGATCGAAGCCGGCGTCGCTCCCCGGATCCCACCACGGGGTGTCCTGGCGCTGCACGCCGTACTCGTCGGGGAATCCCGGGCCCGCGGTGCCGACCGGGTTCACCGGGCCGGGGCCGGTCACGTCGCGCAGGCTCCGTACCGCCCCGTGCAGACGCTCCAGGACCTCGGGGGGCATCGAGTCCGCCAGGTCGATCACCGCGGCGGCCCGCGCGTCCGTCCCTCGGGCCTCGCGCTTCTCCTCGTCGGTGAGGGCCGCGGTCCGCAGCGCGAGGATCTCGTCGATCTCGGTGGCGTCGTAGAGCGCTCCCGGGCTTTCCGGGGCGATCGCGGGGTGGTCGTCCAGGATGATCGGCGAGGACAGCACCAGGTCCGCGCGGCCGGGTTCGCCGGCGAGTACGGGCCAGGTGTGCAGGTTGCGGCAGGACGCGATCGCGCCCTTCGCCCACTCGGGGGGATCCGTCATGGACAGGAACGACCCGGCGCTGAGGCCCATGAGGAGGTGTGCGGCGACCAGGCAGTACGGCAGCGCCGCGTCCCGGTCGGCGGTCCGGCCCTCCGGGGGCATCCAGGTGCTGGTGTTCTCGACGACGGCGGTCAGCCGCATGGCCCGGTAGGGCCCGTCGAGTTCGCGGGCCGAGAGCCGGACGGCACCGCTGAGCTCCTGGCGACGGCGGACCAGTCGGCCCACTGTCCGGCCCGCCCCGTCGAGAACCGGCTCGGTCTCCTCCCGGGCGGGGCGGGTGAAGGGAACCGTGACGCCGTCCCCCAGGAGCTCGTCCACCGACGCGACCACCTCGACATGGTCCTCCGCTCCTTCGTCCCAGGGCACCAGGACCCGGTCGTCCAGCCGCAGTTCGGGAACTGTGTCGAAGCCGCCGTCCGGGCGGGCCCGCTGCACGATCCGTCGCCGGGCGTGCAGAAAGCGCAGCTCGACCGACAGGGTCGCGCCCGCCTTCGGTTCCATCAGGCATTCCGTGTGCTGGAAGTCGTGCTCTTCGCACTCGGCGCCCCAGGCGGGCGGTACGAGCACCCCGAACTGCCAGCGCAGCCGGTTCTTGGCCGCCGAGGCCCGGTACGGGTAGAGGACGTAGCCCTCGAAGAGAACGGCATCGGCGACCTGTCGGGCGAGGGCGAACCGTTCCTCGGTGGCCGGGGTGAACGCGGTCACGGTCACGGGGCCGTCCTTCCGGTGCTTCGCGTCAGCGCAGCGAACGGGTCCGTACGAAGCGCATCCCTGCTGGGCGGGTCCGTACTGGGCGGGTCCGTCCTCGGCGGGTCCGTGGTGCCGCGTTCGTCGAGGAGAGCCCGCAGGGTCGCTTCCCAGGAGGGCAGTGCCCGCCGCGAGCGGTAGGCGAGGAGGGCGTCCATGGTGTCGCGGGGCAGCCGGATCCAGCCGCACCCGGGGAAGTGCTGTTCGAGCGTCTCCCGCCATGCCGTGACCGGCATCCGGAAGGACGTCTCCCGGTCCCAGGGAATCGGCTCGACGCGGAATCCGCCGGTCCCGGTGAACGCCGTACCGGAGAAGAGCATCAGCAGCGGCACCTCGCCGCCGTCGAGCGCGTCCAGGTAGCGGGTCGCGGCGACGTCCATGTCGTACGTGCAGGGCACGACAAGGTCCGTCTCGGTCTCTCCGGTGAAGCTGGGGACCATCACCGAGACCTGCGCGAGCTGCACCGGCTGGAGGGTGCTGCCCCATCGTGAGCGCTCGCCGAAGAGGTCCTTCAACCCGTCGGCCTCGGCGGGCGCGTAGCCGCGCCGGGCGGGCTCGATGCGGATCTGGCAGCGCAGCGCGAGGGCGTGCACGCGGGCGTTGCCGGCCGCGGTGACGCGCAGCCGGAAGACAAGGGTGGGTCCGGCGGCGTACCGGTCGGCGCGCACTCCGGTGCACGCGAAGGCGAACTCCGTCACGACCGGACCGCCCCGCCGGCCGTCTCACTCGCCGTCTCCCGCACCGCTTCGGCGCGTCGCGCGACGTGCGCGAAGAACGCGTCGAGGGCGGCCCGCGCCTCGGCCCCGCCGTCGAAGCCCTGCCACAACAGCCGCATACGGCCTACCAGTTCGTAACAGATGTCGATCGGTACGAGGTAGCACTCGCAGCGGCCCTCGGTGCGTCGCAGCAGCAGTGCCTCCACGTCGGGTTCGAGCAGCTCGGTGAGGCGGCTGTCGCCGAGGACCGCCGTCCAGGACGCGGGTTCGAGTTCGCTCTCGGTGGCTCCGGCCGGGCTCGGGTAGAGGGCGATCAGCCGGTCGAGCGCCGCGTTGCGGAAGAAGAAGGCGACGCCGACCGGGATCTGGAGCGCCTCCCACGCGGTCTCGTCGAGGCGGTGGTCCGGGTCGGTGAGGTAGCGGTCCGGGACCGCGCGGAAGCGTCCCGCGGCGGCGCCCGGCTGTTCCATCAGCAGGGCGCAGGCCGTGCAGGCGCAGACGAGGGCTCGCTTCTCGGTGTCGACCAGGTGGCGGTGGTCCTCCTCGGGCACCGCCACCGCACACAGCTCGCACCGCTCCGGCCGGGGCGGACGCTCGGTCAGGAACCTGCGCAGGCCGCCCGTGCCGCTCGGCGCCGGTCCAGGAGTCCGGAGGGGGGTCCGGGGTGCGCTCATGGTGTCTTCGCCGCCGTCGAAGCGGTCTTCGGGCCGTTTCCGATCTGGAGCAGGGCCGGCCCGGCGGGTGCGGCGGTCTGGACGTCGACCGCCTTCACCTCCGGTGCGAAGCAGGCGAGCGCGTCCTCCACCGCCTGCCGGGCGGACGCGGCGGTGGCGGCGCAGCCGCATCCCCCACCCGCCGGGGCCCGCAGCCGCAGGGTCCCGCTCGACTCGTCGAAGTCCACCGCTTCCAGGCCGTGGTCCCGGACGCTGCCCAGTGCCCGGGCGATACGGGCGTCCCGGTCCTCGGGATGGAGATCGTGCAGGACGAGCAGGCTCGCCACCAGTTCGTCACCGAGCAGTGCCGTCAGGGGGTCGCTCGCAGGACGCAGGTCTCGGGGCGCGGACAGCAGGTGGACGATGCGGGACAAGCCGGCGCCGTAGAAGTCCATGAGTGACCGCACCAGTTCCTCCGCCGCCGCGGCGGCGGCCCCGTCGCCCGTGGCCGCCAGCCGGTCCAGTACCTCCTCTACACGGCGTCCCGTCTGCTCGGCGTTCACCGCGCTTCTCGTCTCCACCGCGCTCAACCGCCCAGTCCGCTCAGCCCGGTGGGCACGTGCATCTTCTGCACGGTCTTGCCGCCGCCCACGTACATGTGGACGCCGCAGGGCAGGCAGGGGTCGAAGCTGCGGACGGTGCGCATGATGTCGATGCCCTTGAAGTTCTCCGGGGTGTTCTCCTCGAAGATCGGCGTGTTCTGCACAGCGTCCTCGTACGGGCCCGGAGTGCCGAAGGAGTCCCTGGTGCTGGCGTTCCAAGGGGTGGGCGGATACGGGTGATAGTTGGCGATCTTGCCGTCGCGGATCACCATGTGGTGGGAGAGGACACCGCGTACCGCCTCGGTGAATCCGACGCCGATGCTCTCGTCCGGCACCTCGAACTTCTCCCACGTCTGGGTGCGCCCGGCCCGCACCTCCTCCAGTCCCTTCTCCGCGAAGTGCAGGGCGACGGCGGCGGTGTAGGCCTGGAAGTAGGTCCGCGCGCGGTTGCGTTCCAGCGCGTTGCTCCAGCGTGGGATCTTCCACTCGAAGGTGGTCTCGGGCTTGGTCATCGTGCGCGGCAGATTGATGACCACGCTCTGGCCGGTGGCCTTCACATAGCCGATGTCGACGAGCCCGGACAGGGCCGTGGACCACAGCCGCGCGATGGGGCCACCGCCGGTGTCCAGGGCGAGGTGGTCCTTGCCGTCGAACCAGCGTGGGGACATCACCCAGCTGTACTTGTCGTCGAAGTTCCGCTTCTGCGGAGCGGGGATGGTGTGCTGGTTCCAGGGGTGGCGCGGATCCACCGGGTTGCCGAGCGGGTCGTGGGTGACGAACTGCTCCTGGCCCTGCCAGTCCTCGTAGTAGGAGCTGCCCAGCAGGATGCGGATGCCGAGGTTGATCTCGGTGAGGTCGTTGGTGATGAGTTTGCCGTCGACGATGATGCCGGGCGTGACGAACATGCGCCGGCCCCAGTTCGTCATGTTGGCGTACGTGAAGTCGCAGTACTCGGGGTCGTTGAGTGCTCCCCAGCAGCCGAGCAGGACGCGCCGCCGCCCCACCTCTTCGTAGCCGGGCAGGGCTTCGTAGAAGAAGTCGAACAGGTCGTCGTGCAGGGGCACCACGCGCTTCATGAACTCCACGTACCGCATGAGGCGGCTGAGGTAGTCCGTGAAGAGCTGCACCGAGGCGATCGTGCCGACACCGCCCGGGTAGAGGGTGGAGGGGTGCACGTGGCGACCCTCCATCAGGCAGAACATCTCCCGGGTGTAGCGGCTGACCTGGAGGGCCTCGCGGTAGAACTCGCCCTCGAGCGGGTTGAGCGCGCGCATGATGTCGGCGATCGTGCGGTAGCCGTGGTCCCCGGCGTGGGGTGCTTCGGTGCGCTCGGCCAGTTCGAGGACACCGGGGTTGGTCTCCTTGACCATCTTCTCGCAGTAGTCGACCCCGACCAGGTTCTCCTGGAAGATGTTGTGGTCGAACATGTACTCCGCGGACTCGCCGAGGTTGATGATCCATTCACCGAGGTGCGGGGGCTTCACGCCGTACGCCATGTTCTGGGTGTAGACCGAACAGGTGGCGTGGTTGTCGCCGCAGATGCCGCAGATACGGCTGGTGATGAAGTGCGCGTCGCGGGGATCCTTGCCGCGCATGAACACGCTGTAGCCGCGGAAGACCGACGAGGTGCTGTAGCACTCCGCGACCCGCCTCTGCTTGAAGTCGATCTTGGTGTGGATGCCCAGGCTGCCCACGATCCGGGTGATCGGGTCCCAGGCCATCTCGACCAGGCCACTGCCGTCGCCGGCCGCCTTTGTCTTCGGTGCCATCTCTGTGTGCCGTGCCCTTCGTTGCGCGCGGGTGTGGGAGGTGAGGCGGGTCGGGGGCTCACGTACGGCGAGGGCTCACCACGGTGGCCGGTACCCGGTGGTGATGCGTTCCCCGGTGTGGCGCCACTTCGGCTCCTTGTCCACGGTCCGGCTCGTCACGGACCGCAGTTTGCGGATCACCGCGCCGTAGGCGCCGCTCGCGGTGCTGGACACCCTGGCGCCGGGGGGCTCGTCCATGAAGGGCATGAACTTGTCGGGGAACCCCGGCATGGTGCAGGCGATGCAGATGCCTCCGACGTTCGGGCAGCCGCCGATACCGCTCATCCAGCCGCGCTTGGGCACGTTGCACTTGACGACCGGACCCCAGCAGCCGATCTTGACCAGGCACTTCGGCGAGTCGTACGTCTCGGCGAACTGGCCCTGTTCGTAGTAGCCGGCGCGGTCGCAGCCCTCGTGCACGGTGGCGCCGAACAGCCAGGTCGGACGCAGTTTGTCGTCCAGGGGGATCATCGGGGCGGCACCGGCCGCCTGGTAGAGCAGGTACGTGAGCGTCTCGGCGAAGTTGTCGGGCTGGATCGGACAGCCGGGGACACACACGATGGGGATGCCGGCGTGCGACTTCCAGTCCCAGCCGAGGTAGTCGGGCACGCCCATGGCGCCGGTCGGGTTGCCGGCCATGGCATGGATGCCGCCGTAGGTGGCGCAGGTGCCGATGGCGACGACCGCGAGCGCCTTCGGGGCGAGCCGGTCGATCCACTCGCTGGTGGTGATCGGCTGCCCGGTCTCCGGGTTGTCCCCGAAGCCGCACCAGTAGCCCTCGGGTTTGATCGCCTCATTGGGGACGGATCCCTCGACGACCAGGACGAACGGGTCGATCTCGCCCCGTTCTCCCTTGAAGAACCACTCGATGAACGTGTCCGCGCCGCCGACCGGGCCGCACTCGAAGTCGATCAGCGGCCAGTGCACGGCGATCTTCGGCAGGCCGGGCAGCACGCCGAGCGCGATCTCCTCGATGCTCGGCTGCATCGCCGCGGTCAGCGCGACCGAGTCGCCGTCGCAGCTCAGCCCTGCGTTGATCCAGAGAATGTGGATCGTGGGTGCCTCGTCGGCGGCCGTACTTCCGCCGCCCGCAGCGTCGACCGAATCCGGCGTTGCTGCAGTCATGGGACCGCCTCCTCGCGGCATAAGGGACAAAAACCTGCAAATCAACCCTCAGTGTTCTTGCTACCAGCGATCCGTCCCTGGTGAGACGCCATCGTGGGCCGTTCCGGTGAGATGACGGTCGGAGTGGCCGGCCCCAGGACCCTGGGAGTGGCCGGCCCCCGGACCCGTCCTGGCGACCGCCGCGAGATGGGCCGGAGTGCCGGACGGAGTCTCCTTGCGGACGAACGCGCGACGCAGTGCGTGATAGGGGGCGTCGGGATCGTGGAACGTCCGGCGCATCCGGGCCAGCTCCCGCTCCCGGAAGCCGGCCGGCGGCGCCACGCTCTGCCGCCGGTCCGCCTCCGCCTTCTTCGCCGCGATCCGCGCCCCGGTCCCCGGCAACGACGCCAGCCGCGCCGCCAGTCGGCCGGCCTCCGCGGCGAACTCCTGCGGCCCGCACTCGATCACGTGGTCGACGAGCCCCAGGCGGCAGGCGCTCACGGCGCTCATCGGCAGGGCCTCACGCATGAGCCGCTCGGCCGCGGCGGCACCCACCCGGCACGGCAGGGTGTACGTCCAGTACTCCGAGCCGTACAAACCCATCAGACGGTAGTGCGGGTTCAGGACGGCGCCCGAGCGGCACCACACCTCGTCGGCGGCCAGGGCCAGCATCACGCCTCCGGCTGCCGCGTTGCCCGCGACGGCGGAGACCACCAGCCGGTCCGTCGTCGTCAGGACCGCCTCCACCAGGTCGTCGATGGCGTTGATGTTCGCCCAGGACTCGGCGCCGGGATCGTCCGCGGCCTCGATGACGTTGAGGTGAATGCCGTTGGAGAAGAAGTCACGTCGACCGCCCAGCACGAGCACGGAGGTGGGCCGTGCGCAGGCCTCCCGGTAGGCGTCCAGCAGGCGACGGCACTGGGTGGTGCTCATCGCGCCGCCGGGGAAGGAGAAGGAGAGGAAACCGGTGTTGCCGTCCTCCCGATAACGGATGTCCGTCCAGGTCGTGTTCGGCGTCTCGGGGGACGCCAACGGCGCGGGCTGCTCCGGCAGGCGCGGAAGCCGGTCGCCGAGGGCCCGCACGGCGGGCAGTTTGAACGTGGGCGGCTGACCCGGCCGACGCCGGGGCCTCAGCTCGGGGATCCACACGGCGCCGTCCTTCGTCGCCCGGCAGATCGCCCCGGCCCTGGTGGCCAGCAGTTCGCCCGGGCGTCCACCCAACACCTCCTCGGGATGGCCGCCGTGGAGATACCACTCCTCGCCCAGCAGCACGTCCAGCACACCGGGCTGCGAGTCCGCGGCCCGCAGCTTACGGACGACGGTCTGCGTGCAGTCCTCGTCCCAGTCGATCCGCCGGACGCTCTGGTCCAGGTAGGGACGGGCACGCGGCGGGGCCGCCGTCGCGCCTGGCGCGTCCTGTCGGCGCGGAACGTAGGTGCCGGTGGCAAAGCGCTCCACGGCGAGCAGAATGGCCGAGAGGGCGGCGTCAGCGATCTCGTTGCGGTACAGGTCGCTCTTGGCCACCGACGGCAGCCGACACGGGATGGACGCCCACACATCACCGGCGTCCATCTCCTCGTCGGCCTGCAGGACGGTCACGCCCCACTGGTCGGCGCCCTCGTGAATCGCCCAGTCGAGAGAGGAGGGGCCTCGATCGCCGACGGGACCCGGATGGACGATGAGGCAGGTGTACGCCGACCACACCTCCCGGGGGATCGCCGTCTTGAGCATCGGCGCCAGGACGAGCTGCGGCGCGTGCTCTCGCACGGCTTCCGGCAGGGCCCGGCCCCGCACGGCCAGTTCCACCGCCACGGTGTGGCCGCGATCCCGCAGTTCGGCATGGACGCGCTGAGTGAGGCTGTTGAACGCGCTGGCCACGAGCAGGATGTGCACGGCTGCCTCCCGGCGGACGAGGATGCGGGCGCGGACGCCCCGGCCGACTGCGATCGTCAGGTATGCCGAACCGATAAGCGGCGGAGACAGGCTGTGGGGTCACCTGAAAGCACGCGCCGAGCCGCCGCCCCGCTCTGCCGAGGGGTGCGGGTGGCAGGGGCGTCCGTCCACGTCGACCCGGTCGGTCACCTCCACGACGGCTTCCGGCCGCGTTCGCGGATGGCGCGCCGCATGAGGCTCGGCCTGCCGCGCACCCTGGTCACCAACAGCCTGGGAAGGCCTGCGGTTCATCCAGGCGACGGGCGTCGGCCGCACTCCCCGCCCGGTCACCGTCGTACGACCTCGTGTGACCTGTGGCCGTCGAGGACCCGCCACCCCGGTCAGCTGCCGGGGGCCGGAAAAACAGCGCCACGGTGATGCGGCCGACGGGTACCTCGTTCCAAGTGGCGGTCAGGTGCGGTCTCGCACAGACTTGGTTGTGCGGGCGGCATCGGCTGTTTCTGGCATCAGCCGGTGGGGGCCTTCCTCAGGGGTACTTCCGGATGGCGCCGCCGCCGAAGTCGCCCCCTCGGACGCGCCCGCACACCGACAAGCAGCCGATCTTCACGATCAAGGTCAGCTGATTCCGGACGCCCGCTCAGGCGACCGCCCCGGCCGGTCAGCTCCCGGCCGATGGACGGGACGAGTGGCCCGGGGCCCGACCCGGCGGCGACGTCCGCCGTTCGGCCCGACCCGTTCGTGGCCCGCCCGGTGCACCGGCGAACCGGACCTCGCCGAGCCCCAGCCCGGAAACGGAACGGCACGCCCTGCGCACGCTGCTGAAGCGGGGCGAAGGACGGAACGTGCGGCGAGGAGATGAGCCATGACCAGCACGGCATATCGACCTCAGACGGACTATCTGCGGCAGATGGAGCGGGCCGCGGCCCGGTACGACGAACGGGCCGAGGCACGGGAGCAGATCCGGCGAGTGATCGATGAACAGGGCGTGCTGCACGCGGACGCGCCCGACCGGGTCACCAAACGGCTGGCGCGCCTGGGAGCGGACTGGTCACTGGCCACCGCTCTGGAGGGCACCCCCCGCCGGGCCACCACCGGGCGCAGTCTCCCCGGGCTGCCACCGGACAGCTTCGGTGCCGACGTGCTGGGCCTGGAACGGCTGATGGGACGCAACGACCTGATCGACGTCAGGTTCCTCGAGACCGGCCATCTGGCCGCGCGCTCCGTGGGGCGGGTCTTCGTCCGTGCTCCCGAGGCGCACTACGGAACCGGTTTCCTGATATCCCCGTCCCTGATGCTGACCAACAACCATGTGCTGGCCGGCGTCCAGGAGGCCGAGCGTGGGGTCATCGAGTTCAACTACCAGGCCGGCATCGAGGGTCAGACGATGCTGCCCATCGTCTTCGACCTGGAACCCGGCCGGTTCTTCGTCACCGACCGCGACCTGGACTTCACCCTGGTCGCGGTAGCCGACCGAAGCCGGAGCGGCGAGGAGCTGGGCGACTTTGCCTGGCTGCGTCCGAGCGAGGCCCAGGGCAAAGTGATCCTGGGCGAGATGGTCAACATCATCCAGCACCCCAACGGTGAACCCAAGCAACTGGCGTTGCGCGAGAACCAGGTGGTGGACCTGCTCGACCACTTCATTCACTACGCCACCGACACCGCACCGGGCTCCTCCGGCTCGCCTGTCTTCAATGACCAGTGGGAAGTGGTCGCCCTGCACCATGCCGGCGTCCCGCTCAAGGACAGCGACGGCCACTACCTCTCCGTGGACGGCAGCCCGTGGAGGCCCGAGATGGGTGAGGACCGGCTGGCATGGAAGGCGAACGAGGGTGTACGGATCAGCCAGGTGCTGCAGGCCGTGCGCCGAGCCCCGGTGTCCGGCCCCGCGACCGACCTGCGGGCGCGCCTCTTCGAAGCCACCGCGCCGCCCCTCGCATCGCCCGACGTGCCTCAGTCCCTCCCCGACGGGAAGCCTGCACCGGCGGCGACCGCCGGAACCGACGGGGCCTTGCACCTGACAGTGCCGCTGCACATCACCGTCGGCATCACCGCCCCGACGGTCTCTTCCACCGCCCCGCCCGCTGCCACCACGGGCGTCGGCGGCGCCCCCAGCGCTGCGCCGGCGGCCGTTGCCCCGGTGAACGGGCACATCTCGCCCGCGGAGACGGACCTGAGGGCCGCGCTGGCCGGTCTGGACGCCGGCCGGGACCGCCCGTACTTCGACGCCGAAGCCGACCAGGCCGCACAGCAGGCCTACTACGCGGGACTCGACGGCACCGGGCTGGGCCGCGCGCTGACCGATCTGCTGGAACACACCCACGAACGTCGGCCCGCCTACAAGCCGATTCGCATGCTGTACCCGTGGGTGGACCTGCATCCCGACAAACAGCTGCGCAGCATATATTCCGGCCAGGTCTTCGCCCCCGAGGACTTCATACGCGCCGACGCCGCCGTGGAAGCCGCCCGCATCCAGCGCTGGCAGGAACTGCTCCTTCGCGAGACCGCCCTCGGCCCTGAAGCACTCGCCGCGGAAATGGACGCGCTGGAAGCCGCCCTGGCCTACAACTGCGAGCACGTGGTGCCGCAGTCCTGGTTCGGCAAACACGAACCCATGCGCGGCGACCTGCATCATCTCTTCGCCTGCGAGACCACCTGCAACAGCTTCCGCGGCAACATCCCGTACTTCGACTTCACCGACGTCCAAGAGGTCGTACGGACCTCCTGCGGACGTCGGGAGACCCAGGGCTTCGAGCCGTCGGCAGGCAAAGGGCCCGTCGCCCGGGCCACCCTGTACTTCGTCCTGCGCTACCCCGGACTGGTGGGGGACGCCGCCGACGAACTGCAGCCGGACCAACTCGGCACGCTGCTGTCCTGGCACGAGGCGGACCCCGTCACCCTGTACGAACAACACCGCAACTTCGCCATCGCGGAGATCCAGGGCAACCGCAACCCGCTCGTCGACCACCCCGAATGGGCCCGCGACATCGACTTCACCCACGCCTGGTCATGAAAACTCGCCACTGATCCGGCCGGTCGGCGTGACTCCGCCACGGTCGCGTCACCGTTCGTCGACACCGCCCAGGTCGCTCTCCGAGCCCCGCGCCCAGGGGGCGGCCCGAGCATTGTCGCTCTCCCCTGTCAGCGTCCCGTCGGCCCGCTGCTCGCCGGTGTCCCACTCGACCATGCCGCCCGGCATACGGTATTCGTGTCCCGCACCGTTCTCCACGCTGCCGCCGCAGCCGGTCCCTCGATGCGACAAAGGAGTCCGCACATGGGCACGTACGAGGATGTCTTCCGCGCCAGCACCGAAGACCCGGAGAGCTTCTGGCTGACGGCGGCCGAGGGCATCGACTGGGATGTCGCCCCGCAGCGCGCCCTGGACTCCTCGGGCGCACCCTTCTACCGCTGGTTCCCCGACGGGCGGCTCAACGTCTGCTTCAACGCGGTCGACCGACACGTCGAGGCCGGCCGCGGCGAACAGCCCGCGCTCATCTACGACTCCCCCGTGACCGGCACCCGGCGCACCTACACCTATGCGCGGCTGAGGGACGAGGTGGCGGCCTTCGCCGGAGTGCTCGCTCGGCTCGGTGTCGGGCGCGGCGACCGGGTGGTCATCTACATGCCGATGGTTCCCGAGGCCGCTGTCGCGATGCTGGCCTGCGCGCGGATCGGCGCGGTCCATTCGGTCGTCTTCGGCGGGTTCGCCCCGCACGAACTCGCCGTCCGCATCGACGACGCCGCCCCGAAGGTCATCGTCTCCGCCTCCTGCGGCATCGAGGGCAAGCGTGTCATCGCGTACAAGCCGCTGCTGGACCGGGCGATCGAACTCGCCGCCCACAAGCCGGAAAAGAACGTGATCCTGCAACGGCCACAGGCACGGGCCGAGTTGGGGTCCGACGATCTCGACTGGGCCGACCTGGTCGCCACCGCGTCACCGGCCGACTGTGTTCCCGTCCCCTCCACCGACCCTCTCTACATCCTCTACACGTCCGGAACCACCGGAAAACCCAAGGGAGTCGTGCGTGACTGCGGCGGCCATGCCGTGGCCCTGCACTGGTCGATGGGCGCCGTCTACGACGTCGGGCCGGGCGAGACGATGTTCACCGGCTCCGACGTCGGCTGGGTCGTCGGACACTCGTACATCGTCTACGCGCCCCTGTTGGTCGGCGCCACGACGATCCTGTACGAAGGCAAGCCGGTCGGCACCCCGGACGCGGGCCAGTTCTGGCGCGTCGCCGCCGAGTACCGCGTCAAGACCATGTTCACGGCACCCACCGCCTTCCGGGCCATCCGCAAGGAGGACCCGAAGGGAACGCTCACCGCGGAGCACGACCTCTCCCCCCTGCGCTACCTCTTCCTCGCCGGCGAACGCCTCGACCCCGAGACCTATCACTGGGCAAGCGCTCTTCTGGGCGTCCCGGTGATCGACCACTGGTGGCAGACCGAGACCGGCTGGCCCATCGTCGCCAACCCGGTCGGCATCGAAGCCGCCCCGGTCAAGCCCGGCTCCCCCACCCGCCCGCTGCCGGGCTGGGACGTCCGCGTCCTCGACCCTTCCGGTGAGCCGGTGCCCGCGGGCGTCGACGGTGCGATCGTCGTGAAGCTCCCCCTGCCACCCGGCGCGCTCCCCACCCTCTGGAACGACGACGACCGCTACATCGCCTCCTACCTCTCCGCCTACGACGGCTACTACCTCACCGGCGACAGCGGCCACATCGACGACGACGGCTACGTCTTCGTCATGGGCCGCACCGACGACGTCATCAACGTCGCCGGACACCGACTGTCCACCGGCAGCATGGAAGAGACCCTGGCCGCCCATCCCGACGTCGCCGAATGCGCCGTCATCGGCGTCGCCGACGCCCTCAAGGGCCAGGTACCCCGCGGCTTCGTCGTCCTGAAAGCCGGAACCGACCGTGAGCCGGGCGAGGTCGAGGCCGAACTCGTCCAGCTCGTACGCGACCGCATCGGCGCCATCGCCTCCCTCAAGGAGGTCACGGTCGTAGCGGCCCTGCCCAAGACCCGCTCGGGAAAGATCCTGCGCAAGACGATGCGCGGCATCGCCGACGGCCACGACGAACCCATCCCCTCCACGGTGGACGACCCCGGCGTCATCGAGACCCTGCGCCCGATTCTCCGCCGCGCCGGTCACACCCCGTAGTCCGGCAGCGCGGCCGGCCGTCGGCGGCGGCGAAGCTGCGCGTCCAACCACGCCGAGTCACGAGGTCTCCGACGCCGGCAACACCGCCCGGCGCCTGCGCCGTGCCCGGGGCGCCGAACCGATGTCACAGCCCTCGTCCACACCTCTGCCCCGCCACGGCCCGGCGGGCGCTACCCGAAGGCCGACCAGGACCGGAAGCTCCGGTTCCGTGACATCCGCCACATCGGCTGCGGGCACTAAGCGTGCCGGGTAGTAGATGCCGCTCTGACGACATATGGGATTTGTCCGGCTTGGTGGCAACGCATTTCGCGCCGGGCTCTGCGGCAATCGGCACGCTCGGTGTTTTCACCCACTCTTGGGCTCATAAGGGTTTCTGACGAGGCAACAGCGCCTCCCCGAAGGTCACGGAAACCGGACCAGCACGCCCCCACCCCCATGACAAGGGTCGCCCGAGCCTACGAAGCGAGGTAGTACGAAGGCCCTTTGCTCTCTATGTGAAGGCTTCCTAAGAATGACGACCGCAGGACGTCTCCGCAGTTCAGGAGCGGAGTCTGCGCAGAGCCAGTCACACAAGGGGCGCTCCGCGACTACCGAGTGAGGTCAAGCATGGGGAAGCACCGCAAGAACAGCCATATCCGGCGAATAGCCATCGCCGCCGTCGCCGTGGGCGCCGTGGGCGTGCCGTCCGTCGCCATGGCCTGTTCCCAATGGCCGGACGGTGGAGGAAATCAGTACTCCAGCGCCGGGATGACGACGGCCGCGGACTGGCGGAGCGAAGCCGCCTGGGACCACGACTGGAAGGGCATCGCGGGGAGCGAGCTCCCTTCGGCGGCGTCGCAGACACCGACCGCCTCTGCGAGCGCTGCGCAGACCACCGCGCCGAAGCCCGCGACCACCGCGCCTTCGCACACGGCGAAGACCAAGGCCCCCAAGCCCAGGGTCACCGCGTATCACCGCCCCCCGAAGGCCACCGCCTCCGCGACCCCCACGTCCGCGAACACCCCCAAGGCCTCCGCCTCAACCCCCACCTCCGCGACTCCCCCGTCCGCGAACACCCCCAAGGCCACCGCCTCCACCCCCACCTCCGCGACTCCCCCGTCCGCGAGCACCCCGTCCGCGAGCACCCCGACGGCCACCGCCACGGCGTCCGGGGCCGCCGCTCGCATCGTGGAACTCGTCAACGCCGAGCGCAGCAAGGTCGGTTGCTCGGCCGTGACCCTGAACGCGACCCTGACCAAGGCCGCGCAGGCGCACAGCGCGGACATGGCGGCCCACCAGAACATGTCGCACACCGGATCCGACGGGTCCGCCCCGGGCGACCGGATCACGAGCGCCGGCTACAACTGGAGCACCTACGGCGAGAACATCGCCTACGGTTACGCCACTCCCGAGCAGGTCATGGCGGGCTGGATGGCCAGTCCCGGCCACAAGGCCAACATCCTCAACTGTGCCTTCAAGGAGATCGGCGTCGGCCTCGCACAGCCCAACGACTACTGGACCCAGGACTTCGGAACTGCCCGATGAGCGACAGCGGAGACAGCAGGACAATCGGCCGAGACGACCTGGGAGCCTCGTCGCAGTAGCGTCGACGAGTCCGCTTCGGCGGTCCACGCCCTGGGCCCCGCCGCGATCGGGGTCCCGCTGCCGGACATCCTCGACCGGAAGCCCTCACGGCCGCGCCTGCCGAAGCGGGTCGGTGCGAGTTCCTGCTGGTCGTGATGGCGCGAGCGTGCCGGGGCGCACGGGAATCGCCCCGGCACGCTCGCGATGTCGCGACGACCGGACCGTGCGGTCATCGCCCCCGAGGGACCGTACGAGCCGTGACTCACGTCCCCAATGACCGTATCCTCGTGAATGCCAGAATTTTTACAGAAACGGGCATTATCGCGGACGCGAGTGAGGCGAAGCGTGGTCCGGTCCGGCGGCGAAGCCATACCGACGGGGCGTGCGACAGGCGGCACGGGGCCCGCGCGCTTCCGTGAGCGGTTTCTGCAGGGTGAGCCGGTCGAGGCGGGCGTGCGAACGTCCATCCTGAACTCGTGGCAGCGCTGCCGCTCCCTGGGACTCTCGCCGGACCAGTCCGACCTTCCCTTCGAGGAGGACTTCGATTCGGGCGGCCGTATCGTGCGCGCGGCCGTGCCCGTGCTCGACCGACTGCAGGCCAGGTTCTCCGGCAGCACGATGAACATCTCCCTCGCCGATGCGAGCGGGACGGTCCTTCTGCGCCGTTTCGGAGAAGCGTCCCTGGCCAGAAGCCTCCCGGCGATCCAGAGGTACCCGGGCTTCGTGTTCGCCGAACAGGTCGCCGGTACCAACGGCATCGGTCTCGCCCTGGCGGAGCGGCAACTCATCCGGGTCTACGGCGCCGAGCACTTCGCCGAGCGCTCCCAGCAAAGCGCCTGCCTCGCGCTTCCCGTCCGCGACCCGCTCAACGGGGGCATCGAGGGCATCCTGTGCTTCGGATATCCGCGCGGCGCCGAGGCCAAGGCGCTGGGCGCCGTCATACGCAGAGCGGCCCAGGCCGTGGAGCGGCGGCTGCTGGAACAGAGTTCCGGGCGTGAGCGCGCGCTGCTTCGGGCGTACCTGGTCACCGGAGCCGAAGCCGCCGTCCGCCCTCACCACAGTGTTGCGGTGGACGAACTGGCCCTCGAGCTGCGTCCCCATGACCGGGCGATCCTCATGGAGAAGGCCGCCGAGCTGATCTCCCGCGCACAGCGGGCCGCCGTCGACGTGTCCCTGCCCGACGGCCGGCGGGTCACGCTCGTGAGCCGCCCGATGACGATTGCCTCCGGGGTGCAAGGCTTCGTCGTCGAGGCCGTCCTCCCCGGCCCCTCACCTGGAGAACCGCTCGCCGTCCCGCGGCAGGGCGACTGGGTGCCGGGCAGCTCCGCGGGGCCTGCTGTCGTCTCGACCCCCTCGCCCGCGCGCCTCTCGGTCGCCCCGCCGTCCGGGCATCCTCCGGACGCCGCGCCCGGCCGGGTCGCCGCCGACGACAGGGCTGTCACGGCCGATGGCGCCGCCGGCGCGACGGATGATCACCGCGAGCCGCCGCCCCCGGCCAGAGGGCTCGTACTCGTGGGGGAGCCGCGCGTGGGGACGTACGCCCTGGCCGCGCGTTGCCGCCTGGAGCTGCTGTCCGAGGCCAGCGCCCGCGTGGGCACCACCCTGGATGTGCGCCGCACCGCCGAGGAACTCGCCGAGACGGCGGTGCCGCGACTGGCCGACTTCGTCACCGTCGACCTGCCCGAGGCCGTACTGCGCGGCGAGGAGTCCGCCGACCCCGTCGACGACCTGCGCCGTACCGTGGTCCACGGCATCCGCGACGACCTTCCCTTCACTCCGGTCGACAAGCGGGTCGACTTCGGCCCGACCACACCCCAACTGCGTTGCCTGACCAACGGACAGGCCGTGCTGGAACCGGACCTGAAGGCCGCCGCGGGCTGGCTCGCCCAGGACCCCGAGCACACCGAAGCGCTGCTGGCCCACGTCCACTCCCTCATCGCAGTGCCCCTTCTCGCCCGCGGTGTCGTCCTGGGCGTCGCCAGCTTCTACCGCGCCCAGGAGCCGACCCCTTACGGGGACGACGACCTTTCGCTGGCCCAGGAACTCGCCGCCCGCGCCGCCCTCTCCATCGACAACGCCCGGCGCTACACGCACGAACGCAGCATGGTCCTGGCCCTGCAGCGTCGGCTGCTCCCGCACGGTCTGCCCGATCAGGACGCCGTAGAGGTCGCCCATCGCTACCTGCCCGCCGAATCCGACGTGGGCGGGGACTGGTACGACGTCATCCCCCTCTCCGGTGGCCGCGTCGGCCTCCTCGTCGGCGACGTGGTCGGCCACGGCATGCTCTCCGCCGCCACCATGGGTCGGCTGCGCACCGCCGCACGCAGCTTCGCCGAACTCGACTTCCCCCCGGACGAGGTCCTCATCCACCTCGACAACCTCGTGGGGCGCCTGGACCGGGAGGACCCCGACGGCGAGGGCACCGACATCATCGGCGCCACCTGCCTGTACGCCATCTATGACCCGACCTCGCAGCGGTGCGTCCTGGCCCGGGCGGGCCACCCTCCGCCCGCGCTGGTCCGCCCCGACGGCGCCGTGTCCTTTCCCGACCTGCCGGCCGGGCCCCCACTCGGCCTCGGCGGACTGCCCTTCGACGCCGTCGAGATCGACCTCCCCGAGGACAGCCGGCTGGTCCTCTACACCGACGGACTCATCGAGGACCGGCACCGTGACGTCGACGTGGTCCTAGACAAGCTGCGTGGGACCCTGACCCACCCGGACCGCACGCCCGAGGAGACGTGTCAGGCGATCCTGGACACCGTGGCGCCCGCCCACCCGTGCGACGACATCGCGCTGCTCGTCGCCCGCACCCACGCCCTGGACCCCGGACGGATCGCCACCTGGGATCTGCCCGCCGACCCCGCCCTCGTCCGCCAGGTCCGTGCGTCCGCCCTCCGGCGACTGACCGAGTGGGGACTCGACGAGACCGCGTTCGCCGCCGAACTGATACTGAGCGAGCTGGTCACCAACGCCATGCGCCACGGCACCGGGCCCATCCGGGTACGGCTGCTGTACGACCGCACCCTGATCTGCGAGGTCTCCGACTCCAGCAACACCGCCCCGCACCTGCGTCGGGCGGCCACCACCGACGAGGGCGGACGCGGCTTGTTCCTCGTCGCGCAGCTGTCACAGAGCTGGGGCACCCGCTACATCTCGCAGGGCAAGGTCATCTGGGCCGAATGTGAGCTCGCCGGCGCCTGAGACGACGGACCACGACACTCGGCAGCGCCCCGCTGACCCGTTGGAGTCACGACTGACAGAGTATGCCTGAAATGCTGTGATTCATCCGGCTACTATCCCTCTTGAACGTCGGGAAGAACTCGCCAGGCCGACCCCCGGAGATGTCCGTGCACGACGCTCCCGACACGTCTGCCGTAGCGGCTGCGCCCTTCGAGGAGCAGCCGCTGGTCCGCATCCGCGGGCTCGGCAAGCGGTTCGGCGGGACGATCGCACTGGCCGGCGTCGACCTCGATGTCCACGCCGGCGGCACGCTCGCCCTCCTCGGGCCCAACGGAGCCGGAAAGTCGACGCTCATCAAGGTGCTCGCGGGCGTGCACCACGCCGACGCGGGGCGGATCACGGTGGCCGGGCACCCGCTCGGAAGTCACGCCGCTTCCCGGAACATGTCGTTCATCCACCAGGACCTCGGCCTCGTGGAGTGGATGTCGGTCGCCGAGAACATCGCCCTGAGCAACGGGTATTCGCGCCGCGCCGGACTGATCTCCTGGCGGCGGACCCGCGAGCGCTGTGCCGACGCCCTGGAGATCGTCGCCCGGCATCTGGACCCCGACGCGCCCGTCGCCGAGCTCGACCCGGCCGAGCGTTCGCTGGTCGCGATCGCCAGAGCACTGGCGGCACGCACGAAGCTCGTCGTCCTCGACGAGCCGACCGCCCGCCTCCCGGCCGCGGACTGCGCCCGGCTGTTCGGCGTCCTGCACGCCCTGCGCGACCGGGGACACGCCATCCTCTACGTCACCCACCGCCTGGACGAGGTGTACCGGGTCGCCGACGCCTTCGCCGTACTGCGTGACGGCCGCCTCGTCAGCCACGGCCCGCTGGCGGGCCACAGCCCTGTCCGCCTGGTGCACGACATCGTCGGTGAGGAACTGACCGACCACCACCCCTCCGCGGCTCCGGCCGACGGGCCGCCCGTCCTGGCCCTCGACCGCGTACGGACCGCCGGCGCGGGACCGGTCGGCCTGGAACTCAGGGCCGGGGAAGTCGTCGGCCTGGTCGGCCTCTCGGGCGCCGGGCACATGGACCTGGGCCGGGCCCTCGCCGGGTCCAGGCCCCTCCTCGACGGGCGGGTCCTTCTGCGTGGCCGTCCGTATCACCCCCGATCGGTCACCGACGCCGTCAGCCTCGGCGTCGGCTTCGTACCCGGCGACAGACTGCGGGAGGGCTGCGCCGCCGAGCTGACCGTACGGGAGAACCTCCTGGCCAATCCCCGCGCGGGAGGTCTGGCGGCGCTGCGCCCGATCAGCCCCCGCCGCGAACGCGCGGAGGCCGCCACCCTGATCGAACGGCTCGCGGTGCGTCCCCGCGACAGCGAGGCCCCGCTCGCCACCCTGTCCGGCGGAAACCAGCAGAAGGTCATGATCGGCCGGTGGCTGCGGGTGGGCCCGCGCCTGCTGATCCTCGAGGAGCCGACCGCGAGCGTGGACGTCGGGGCCAAGGCCGCGATCTACCGCCTGCTCGACGAGGCGCTGGCCGCGGGCCTCGCGGTCCTGCTCATCTCCACCGACTTCGAGGAGGTCGCGAGCGTGTGCCGGCGCGCCCTGGTCTTCGTCCGGGGAGTCGTCACGGCCGAACTGAGCGGTGCGGCCCTCACGGTCGCCGGACTCACCCGGGCGGCTTCGGCCATGGCCCCTGCCGGGCCCCCTTCCGAAACTCCCTCCGATCCCCCTTCCGAAACCCCGACGAACCCATGACCGCCCCGTCCTCGCCTCGGCCGCGACGGCACCGACCGAGCCTGCTGAGCCGGCCGGGGCGATCGCACGGCCCGGGTGGGCACCTCATCAGCGCCTACGGCCTTCTCGCCCTGACCGCGCTGCTCTTCCTGGTCTTCTCCCTCGCCCTGCCACGCACCTTTCCCACGCTGGACACCGTCGACTCGATCCTGTCCAACCAGTCGATCCCCGCCGTCCTCGCGCTCGCCGCCATGGTCCCCATCGTGACCGGCGCGTTCGACCTCTCCATCGGCTACGGCCTCGGCCTGGCGCACGTCATGGTGATGCAACTCGTCGTCCACGACGGGTGGCCCTGGCCGCCGGCCTGCCTCACGGTGATCGTCGGAGGGGCGGTCGTGGGCGTCCTCAACGGTGTCGTCGTCGAGTTCGGCCGGATCGACTCCTTCATCGCCACCCTCGGGACCGGCAGCATGCTGTACGGCGTGACCGGCTGGATCACCGACGGCGGCCGGATCGTCCCCGGCCCGCAAGGCCTCCCGGCCGCCTTCACCGGCCTCTACGACTCCAGTTTCCTCGGCCTGCCGGTCCCCGCCTTCTATGTGCTCGCCCTCGCGGTCGTCCTCTGGCTGGTGCTGGAGCGGCTGCCGCTCGGCCGGTATCTGTACGTCGTGGGCTCGAACCCGCGTGCGGCCGACCTCGTGGGCATCCCGACCCGCAGGTACACCGTCTACGCGTTCGCCGCGTCGGGGCTGATCGTCGGCTGCGCCGGGGTGCTGCTCGCGGCCGAGCAGCAGATCGGCAATCCGAGCGTGGGCCTCGACTACCTGCTGCCCGCCTTCGTCGGCGCCCTCCTCGGCTCCACGGCGATCAAACCCGGTCGGCCCAACGCCTTCGGCACCGTGGTCGCCGTGGCCGTCCTGGCCGTCGGCCTCACCGGCATCGGCCAGCTGGGCGCCGACTTCTGGACGGTCCCGCTGTTCTACGGCGGCACCCTGCTCCTCGCCGTCGGCCTGGCCGGCTACTCCGCCCGCCGTCGGCTGCGCACCGGTGCCGTCGCGGCCCGCGATGCGCCTGCCCCGCCGCCCCAGCCACCCTCCTCTCCGCCGCAGCGAGGCGGCACGGCGGGCCCCACTCCATGAGCCGGCCACGGGCACCACCACCGTGCCCGTCGGCCGCATCCCGCGCTCGTCCCCCGCTCATTCCTCCGCGAGGAGCTCCCGTGCAGGGCAACCGCAAAGCCACCCCCGGCGTCTTCAAGGTCCGGCTCGCCTCGTTCACCCTGCTGGCAACGGCAACCCTCCTCACCGGCTGCGAACGCGGCTCGGCGGACGGCTCGGGAGAGTCCACGACAGGCACGAGCGGCTGCCCTGCCGTCCACGCCCAGGCCGAGGCCGCCGTCAGACAGGCTGAGCAGACCGACGTCCCCTGGAACGGGCCGATCAGCGGCCCCAGGAAGGTGCCGGGCAAGACCGTCGTCTACGTCGCCGAGACCATGACGAACCCCGGAGTCGCCGGCGTCGCGAACGGCGTGAGGGAAGCCGCTCGGGTGATCGGATGGCACGTCCGGGTGATCGACGGTGGAGGCACGCCCGCCGGCATCGAGGCGGCAATGAGCGAGGCCGTGACCCTCAAGCCCTCGGGCATCGTCATCGGCGGCTTCGACCCCAACTCGACATCGCGGCAGGTATCGCGGGCCAACGCCGAGCACATCCCGCTGGTCGGCTGGCACGCGCTCGCCGCACCCGGCCCCAGCCGACGGCCCGAGCTCTTCACCAACGTCACCACCCAGGTCAAGGACGTGGCCCGAGTCAGCGCGCAGTGGATCATCTCGCACTCCGACGGTCGCGCCGGGGTCGTGCTCATCACCGACGCCTCGATCCCCTTCGCCAAGAACAAGTCCGACCTGATCAGGAAGGACCTCGCCACCTGTGCGGGCGTGAAGCTGCTCGCCACCGAGAACATCCCGATCCCGGACGCGAGCAGCCGCACCCGGCGGGAGATCTCCTCCCTCCTCTCCAGGTTGCAAGGGAGATGGACCCACTCCGTCGCCATCAACGACCTCTACTTCGCCGACGCCGCCCCCGCCTTCCGCGCGGCCGGCAAGAAAGGCTCCGGCCCGCCCTTCAACATCGGCGCCGGCGACGGCGACCCTTCCGCCTTCCAGCGCATCAACAGCGGGCAGTACCAGGCAGCGACCGTGCCCGAGCCGCTGTCCCAGCAGGGCTGGCAGATCGTCGACGAGTTCAACCGCGCCTTCTCCGGCCGTCCACCCAGCGGTTATACAGCCCCCGTCCACATCGCCACGGCCGACAACAGCGCCGGTGCCACGACCTGGGACCCACCGGGCTACCAGGAGACGTACCGGAAGATCTGGGGCGAGTAGCGATGCGGGCGAAGGGGCCTGCCCTGGAGACACATCGGCGCGGCTCTGATTCGCAGGCGCCCTGTCGCGCGTCGTTCTGAACGGGATCAGCCGGAACCAAGCGTGCGCCTACGGCCGGATGCGCATCGACGAGGATGCGGTGTGGGTCAGGCGGTCCCCGGCGGGGACTACCACCGCGGCCGCGCCGGGGCCGGGTCAGGTTTTCGGTGTGTACGTCCTGGCGGCTTGGTCGTAGAAGCGGCGTACGGTGTCCCGTTCGGCTTCCGGGCCGGAGGCCACCAGCAGGTGGAGGCGGCCGTCGATGTTCAGGACACGGTTGAGGACGAACCGCTCCCGGTCCTTCCCCTGCTGCCAGGTGAACTGGCCCTCCGCGCCTGGGTGTCCGTCGACTTCGGTGGTGCGCAGGCCGCTGCTGGTGGCCCAGTTCGAGTCCCGGTAGGGCTGTAGTTCGCCCTCGTAGTCGCGCTGATAGATGATCAGGTCGTCGGTGTGGTCGGCGACGGTATCGCGGCCGGGGACCACCATCAGTTCGTACTCGCCGCTCGTATAGATGTACTGAGCGCTGGTGTTCTTGGCGTGGTGCTGCCACCCCGCGGGGATCTCCAGTTCGAATGTGGCCTCCCGGACGTGCTCATAGCGGCGGTCTGCAGTCGATGAGGGGCTCGGGGAGTTGTTGGCCGCGGGACTCGTGGAGTGGGACGGGGTGGACGGCGTGTCGTCGCCGAACCGGTCCAGTGCCGACGGGGTGACGGCGGCCAGGACCGCCGCACCAAGCAGCGCGGCGGCCCACCGGGCCCTCGGCCGGGACCGCCCCGCGCGGGACGGCGAGACCGGTCCGCCGACCGTGGCCACCTCGCGCAGTACCTCGGTGACCGCCCGAGTCGCCGGCCTGGCCGCCGGCTCCTTGGCCAGCAACGCGGTGATGACCGGCGCCAGGGCTGCGGCGTGGCGCAGGGGTGGCATCTCGGCGGTGAGCACCGCGCCGACCGTGCCCTCCATCGACGTCCGCCGGAACGGTGACGAGCCCTCCACCATCTCGTAGAGGAGTACGCCGAGCGACCAGAGGTCCGACGGGGGTTCGGGCCGCTGTCCGCCCATTCGTTCGGGGGCGGTGTAGGCGAGCGAGCCGACGAACTCACCGGGGCGGGTCAGCGACTCCTCGCCCGCGATGTAGGCGATGCCGAAATCAGTCAATACGACTCTGCCGCCGCTGCCGAGCAGGACGTTGCCGGGCTTCACGTCCCGGTGCAGCACTCCGCGCGCGTGTGCGGCGGCGAGGGCCTCCGCCACGGCCAGGCCGATCCGGGCGGCCTCCCGCTCGGGCAGGGCCCCGTCGCGTTCCAGACGGGCGGCGAGGGACTCGCCGTGCACCCGCTCCATGACGATCCACGGGTGGCCGTCCTCGACCACTACGTCGTGGACGGTCACCACGGCCGGATGGTCCACGCGTGCCGCCGCCCGGGCCTCCCGCAGGATCCGCTCGACCCGCGAACCGCCCGCCGCATGGGCCTGCTTCACGGCGACCTCGCGGTCCACCAGGGTGTCCCGCCCGGCCCAGACCGCGCCCATGCCACCCGCGCCCAGCCGCTCGCCCAGCCGGTAACGGCCGCCGACCAGCCGCTGCTCGGCTGTCGCCGAGGACTCCAGATTCTCCCCCGTCACCATACGGAAATCATGCCCGAGCCCGCCGTCCCATGGGGCCCAGGTGCCGATGCGGTCCGGCACCTCAGGCGCCCCGGCCGGTACCGTCACGGTGTTGCGCGTGACGCAGATCACCCCTCGCGTGGTGTCACAGTTCGCCGGGCCCACCCGGTCAGTAGGTCGTATCCGCACCACGCGAGGAGATCTCAACATGAACGCCCGTCTGAACTACTTCGGCAACACGATCGGTGCCAAGGTCCTCAAGCACATCAACTCGGCCAACAAGGTCGTGTCCGACTCCACGCTGCCGCACACGACGCAGGAACTGGTGAAGATCCGGGCGAGCCAGATCAACGGCTGTGGGTTCTGCACCGACATGCACACCAAGGACGCGACCCACGCCGGAGAGACTCAGCAGCGCCTGAACCTGGTGGCGGCCTGGCGGGAGGCCACGGTCTTCACCGAGGCCGAGCGCGCCGCGCTGGAGCTGGCAGAGCAGGGGACGCGGCTGGCCGACGCGGCCGGCGGCGTCACGGACGAGGCCTGGGCGAACGCCGCGAAGCACTTCGACGAGGACCAGCTCGCGGCGCTCATCTCACTGATCGCGGTCATCAACGCCTACAACCGCATCAACGTCATCAACCAGCAGCCGGCCGGGGACTACCAGCCCGGCCAGTTCGGCTGAGGCACCCGGAGTACCCGGAGCACCTGGGCCCGGAGCGCCTGAAGAGCCACGTCGCACACCGATCGGAGCGCGCATGACCGCGCTCCGATGATGGCGTACGCCTCCGTCCGGGCCACGGCGCGGGGCGACGGCATGGTTCGAGGGCGGCGGCACCGACCGGTGAACGCTCGCGCGGCGAAGTCGTTGTCCAGGCGTCTGTGTACGTTGTTCGATGTTCCCTTTCACGGTGGGGGCTCGGGAGACTTTCCCCTTCATGAGACGGGGCTGAGAGCCGATGTGTGACACGCCATGGGTAAAACGGTTCGGAAGACGCTGACCGACCGCGACTTTCCCTGAAGGGGCTACGGGCTCACCGGAGCACACCCACCCGGTGCGAGGCGGCCATGCTGTTCGGAAGCCATGCCGGTGGGGTCGGCCGGGCTCGGCAGCAGAACGCCGTCGATGTACAGATCGACGTGCTCGTTGTAGAACGCGGTCAGGCCCGCGATGCGGTTGGCGTGGATGGTCGGGAAGTCGTAGGTCCAGGCGATGTCCTCGTGCGAGGCGGTGTCGCTGTCGAACGACCAGTAGCCGCTCGTCGTCCCCTTGTACGGGCATCGGGTCACCGTGTTCGAGCGCCGCAGCCGGGCCCAGTCGATGTGCGTGGGATCGAGGTAGTAACGAGTCGGCAGACCGGTCTCGAACAGCTTCACGCAATGGGGGGCGTCAGCCAGCACGACCCCGTCCGACTCCACGCGGACGCCACTGGAGGAACCCAGGGCGTCCACACGGGAGTACGGGCTCCTGGGATGCACGAATACCGGCTCGTCCTCCTCGAACCAGGAGTCCAGAGCCTCCCACTCGAAGCGCACCGTGCCGTGCAGGGGCCCCGGGGCGCCCTCGCCCCAGACCCATGCCGCCCCCGCGCGGACCTCCGAGCCGACCCGCAGAGTGTGCCGGTGTGCGGGGCCGGCACCGAGTTGTTCGGTGTGCTTGTCGTCGTGGAGCACGCCGTCGACCAGGTCCGCGACCGGGATGCTGAACTGGGGGTAGGCCTGCCACTCCCACACGTACAGGGCACGGCGTGTGTCGAAGGCGACGCGGCCGCCGATCACTCCCCGGATGCGACGCGGGACGGGCTCGACGTGCCCGACCGGGACGATCAGGCTGGGATGCAGAACACTTTCGGTTGCCACGGTGGCCCCTTGATTCGATCGCTGAGTGTGCTCGCCGTGCCGGTGACTGCGGGTTCAGAATGACCACGCGTGCGCGGACCGATGGCCCTCACCTGGTCGTCCGATGCTATCGGATGGGCAGTGCCGCGGCTTCCGGGCGCGCGAGTGCCTCAGCAGGTTGTGTTCACATGGTGTTCCGGCTCGGCGACGACCGATGCCAGCGATCAATTCGGTGTCACAGATGGAGAGGCGGCCCGGTCAGTGAGCCGTAACGAGTCCCACGTGTGAAGGGGTCCCGCCTCCCGGAGCCGCGGGCATACGCACGAGACCGGGGCAGCCCCTTCCGGCCGACCCGGTCTCGTACCTGCCCTACGAAGACCTCAGCGCACCGAGCGCGCGGCGTCCTCGATGACGGCGGTCACCTTTCCGGGCTGCGAGACGCTCAAGGCGTGCGAAGCACGAACCTCGCTGGTGCGGGCGCCGGCCCGCTCGGCCATGAACTCCTGTGCCTGCGGCGGAATGTTGAGGTCCTTGGTGGCGACCAGGACACCTCCCCTCGCTCAGGAACACCGGGCCCTCGTTCAGCTTCAGTCGGTGTGCGGTACGGCACCTGTTCCCGCACGCACCTCCACGTCCCTGGCCGCCCGGCAGGATCGCCGCGTTTTGCGCGTCGCGCTCTGTCACAGCTCCCTCGGCTGCTCGGTCAATGCGAGTGACGGGCCTGGGTGACCCCACTCAGGTACTGATCGCGAGGAAGGGTGCACACGTGTCAGGAAGTCGCTGTCGCCGATGCGTCAGTGTGACGGTTGCCCCGGGACCCCGCGGGCGGCCGGGCGGACCCGGCCACCGCGCCACCCGGTTCCCGGCCTCACTCCCGGCCCGCCGGACGCCCGTCGCCCGTACCTTCCGATGCGCGTACGGGCCCTCGCACACCGGACCACGCTGATGCGGCGCCGTACCGCGCCCGTGCGGCGACCACGTACCACCCGCCGGGCTGAGCGACCGTGTCGCACGTCCCGCTCCCCGTGGTCGGCTCTCCTCCCGCTTCCGCGCAATTGCCTGTTCCAGCCGAAGAAGGACGTCTGATGACCCAAGACCGCTACGAGCCCCTCGACACCGCCGCCGCCACCGTATCCCTGGCGGCCGAGGCCGCCGTGCTGGAGGCGCGTGTGCACATGCTCCGAGAAACCATCGACACTGTCGACGCCCGCATCCAAGAGACCTCCGAGAAGCTGCGACGATTGCGCCTCTCGCTCTCCTCCCCCACAGCCGACAAAGGCGCGGAGACCGACGCCCCGGCCGGCGTGGACGGTGTCGCGTCCGACGAGGCCGGCCCGTGCCGGGAGTGGTCCGAGCGTTCTGTGCCCTGCCGGCTCTGACCACACGGAAGTCCTTGCCACCGCGCAGAACTCCCGCGGGTGCGGGGCTGTTCAGGGCGCGGTAACAAGGGGTGAGGATGAGAGGAAGACATGGTCCCGGCAACTCACGCGGCGCACATCATCGAGGTCACCGCTGAGAGCCTTCAGGAGGATCTGGCCCGCCTGGAGGTCCAGAAGCACGCGCTGGAGAGGGAACTGGCCGCAGTCGTCGCCCACCTCGACTCCGTGCAGCGGGCCCTGAGCGCCCGTGTGTTCACGCGGACCACCTCTCGGTTCCGCGGCGGGGCCCAACGGCCCTGGCACCGGTCCGCAGGCGCGCGGACAATGAGGAGCAGGAGCCTCCTGGGGAGGTGAGCTGCGGTGATGTACTGGGACGGCGGCTGGGTCTGGATGGCCTTCATGCCGCTGCTGTGGATCGTGCTGATCGGGCTCGTGGTGTGGGCGGTGGTCCACCTCACCCGGCGCCCCGCCGATCGCGGCGGAGGCACGGAGCACGGGTGGGCCCCCAGAGAGACGCCGGAGGAGATCCTCGACCGCCGCTTCGCCTCCGGCGAGATCGATGCCGACGCCTACAACGAGGCACACAAGCACCTGGCCGCCCACCGGCCGAAGCCCCGGTGAACCGGCTGCGCGGCGGCCCGGCTGCCACTCACCGTTCCGATCGCCGGGGTGGCTGCAACGCGGAGAACGCGTGGCCCTTCGACCCACGGTGGGGTGTGGACGTCGCGGTCCCCTCCGCCACCCCCCTGATCTCCCTCATCGAGGAGGCCACCGGGGCCACGGACACGGTGGCGCTGCTGCGGCTGAGCAAGGCGGGCGTCGAGGTCATCGAGACCGCGATCATGGAACGGTCCCGGGCCGCTGGGCTCGCCCTGAGCGAGATTCCCCTGCCTGCCGGCACCGTCGTCCGCGACGGCCGGCCCACCGTTCCCGGCCCCGACGTGCGGCTGCTGCCGGGCGACGAACTCCTGCTCGTGTCGCACGAGGCGACCGAGCAGGAGATCCACGCGGCCTTCCAGTAGTCGGGACCCGGCATCGGACCCGGGTCCGCGCATCGCTGCCCACCCGGACCTCGGGTCACTTCTTCTCGCAGCGCACGATGACGACCGGACAGCTCGCATGCTGCGACACGTGCTGGCTGACGGAGCCGAGCAGGGCGCGCGCGAACCCGCCCCTGCCCCGGCTGCCCACGACCAGGACTTCGGCATCTTCGGCGGCCCGCAGCAGGACGTCGGCGGGGTTGCCGTGCACCACATGGGTCCGAACCGAGCCGGCCGCCTCCGCGCCGAGCACGTCCGTCAGCTCCTTCCGCATCCGCTGCCGGGTCTCGTCGACGTCGACGTCCACGTCCACGGCGGGCGCCGACCACCCGTACAGGCCTGGCAGCTCCCACACCGCTACCGCGTCCACGGTTCCGCCGACCAGGCCGGCGTAACGCACGGCCCAGCGCAGGGCCTCGTACGAGGACGGCGACCCGTCGACACCGACCACCACCTTCGGCTCTGTCGCATCATTGTCCATGCGTCCCACCTCTCCTTCGACGTGTGCGCACCTGTGGCCGCCGGATCCACCTCTGTTCTCCACGCTGCGGGACACATCGCCACGCCGCCAGAGAAGGGCTTCCGGCGGCATGACGGACGATGCTGTCTTCAGCGGCCGTAGCACGTCACCCAGCCGGGCTCCACGCGTTCCCCCCTCGCAGACCCGCATGGGCGAGCGAGGTGTCGTGGACCGGGCCACGAAGCGTGACGACCCCGTCCTGCACGGACACGTGGATGGAGTGACCGAGCGTGGGGAACAGGTAGGCCGCCACGGTGCGACGGACTTCCTCCTCAATGTCCTCGCCCGACCGCAGGAGACTTTCAGCAGGTCGCCACGGCTGACGCTGACGATGCCCCGCAGCCAGTCCTCGTCATCGACCACGGGCAGCCGTGTGGCGCGTTCACAGCCATGATCCGGGCTGCCTGGGCCAGGGCGACGTCGGAGCGGACCGTGACAGACCTGCCGCTGTTCCATGGCCCGCACGATCTCTTGAGCCGGGCATCGCGCCCGACGCCACCACGGGCAGGGTCATCGCATCGCTCACGATGTGCGGAGCGTCAGGCATGGCCTATGTCCTTCAGGGACGTGCCGGAGGAGTCGGTCAGGCCGTGTGACTCCAGCATCACCGCGACCTGGCGGACCGCAATCCGGCCGGAGGCCGCCCGATCCGAGACCCGGTCGGTGTGTCGCGACGGCACTCGGACGGTGCGACGGTGTTCAGAGGGGGATCTCTCGGCAGCCGGACGGAGAAGGCGGTGACGTCGATGGAAGTCCCGCTGGTCGTGGGCGCTCACCGCTGGGGCCGGGCCCAGCGGCCTTCGAAGGAGAGGGAAGAGCGGCGGATGTCGGAGTGGACATGGGAGTGGACGGGCTACGACCCCGCAGCCGAACAACTGCGTGAAGCGCTCTGCACACTCGGCAACGGCTACTTCGCCACGCGAGGCGCGGTGCCCGAGTGCCGGGCGGGCCTGGTGCACTGCCCGGGAACCTACGCGGCCGGGTGCTACAACCGCCTGGAGTCGACCGTGGCAGGGCGGCAGGTAGTGAACGAGGACCTGGTCAACCTCCCGAACTGGCTGGTTCTCCGGTTTCGCCGGCGCCGCGCCGAGGGAGAGTGGGGCCCGTGGTTCTCCCCCGACACGCCTGCTCTCGTGAACCACCGGCACATCCTGGATCTGCGCCGCGGCACACTCACCCGGACGTTCCGCCACCGGGGCGACGAGACAGGTGTGCTCGGCGTCGAGCAGGCCCGCCTGGTGCACATGGTGGACCCCCACCTGGCCGCGCTGCGGACGGTCTTCACGGCCGAGGACTGGTCCGGAGAGATCGAGATCGAGTCCTGCCTCGACGGGGAGGTGATCAACGGCAATGTCCATCGTTACCGCGCCCTGAACCGCCGCCATGTGACCCATGTGCGCACTGGAGCACAGGCACCCGGCACGGTATGGCTGACCTGCCGGACCAGCGCGTCGGACATCGCTGTCGCCCTGGCTGCCCGGACGACGGTCGTCGCCGAAGGGAGGCCGGCCGCATCGGTGCTTCGTCCGGCCCGTCGCCGCGCCGTCCACCGCCTGGTGGTCCCGATCTCCCCCGGCCGGCCCGTCACGGTGGAGAAGACGGTGGCGCTGCACACCTCACGGGACACCGCGATCAGCGACCCGCTCGGCGAAGCGCTCGACCGGGTGTCCACAGCGGCGGACTTCCCCGCCCTGCTGGACTCCCATGTCTCCGCGTGGGAACGGCTGTGGCAGCGCACGGACATCCAGGTGCCCGGCGAAGCCGGCCGCATCCTGCGCCTCCACCTCTTCCACGTCCTGCAGACGCTGTCACCGCACACCGCGGATCTGGACGTGGGGGTGCCCGCCCGGGGCCTGCACGGCGAGGCGTACCGCGGTCATGTCTTCTGGGACGAACTGTTCGTCCTGCCGTATCTCAACCTGCACTTGCCCGAGGTCTCCCGGGCGCTGCTGAACTATCGCTACCGGCGCCTCCCGCGGGCCTGCCGGGCGGCCGCGGCGACCGGCCGAGCTGGGGCGATGTACCCCTGGCAGAGCGGCAGCGACGGTCGTGAGGAGGCCCAGGAGTGGCATCTCAACCCGCACTCGGGGCGCTGGCTGCCGGACCACTCCCGCCTCCAGCACCATGTCGGCTCCGCCATCGCCTACAACGTGTGGCAGTACTGCGAAGCCACCGGGGACACCGAGTTCCTGCACACCAAGGGCGCGGAGATGCTGCTGCAGATCGCCCGCTTCTGGGCGAACATCGCGGCCTTCGACGCCGCCACGGGCCGATACCGCATCCGCGGCGTCGTCGGCCCCGACGAGTACCACGACGCCTACCCGGGAGCCGTCCGGCCCGGGCTGGACGACAACACGTACACCAACGTCATGGCCGCCTGGGTCCTCACCCGCGCCCTGGACCTCCTGCGGCACCTTCCCGCCTGGCGCCGGCAGGAACTCATCGAACGCGTTCGACTGGACAGCGACGAACTCCCGAAGTGGGAGGAGATCTCCCGGCAGTTGTGGGTGCCGTTCCACCAGGGCGTCATCAGCCAGTTCGAGGGCTACGACAGCCTCGTCGAGCTCGACTGGGACGCCTACCGTGCCCGCTACGGCACCATCCGGCGGCTGGACCGGATCCTCGAGGCCGAGGGCGACACAGTCAACCGCTACAAGGCGTCCAAGCAGGCCGACGTCCTCATGCTGGGCTACCTGTTCCCGCCCGCCGAACTGCGGCACCTGTTCCGGCGTCTCGGGTACGACCTGGACGACGAACTCTGGCGCAGAACCGTCGACTACTACCTCCAGCGCACCAGCCACGGCTCGACACTCAGCGAACTCGTCCACGGCTTCGTCCTCGCCAGAGCCAGACGAGCCGAGGCATGGCAGTACGTCCACGAGACCCTGGAGGCGGACATCGCCGACATCCAGGGCGGCACGACCGGCGAGGGCATCCATCTCGGAGCCATGGCCGGGACCCTCGACCTGATCCAGCGCGGCCTGACGGGACTGGAGCCACGCGAAGACGCCCTGTGGCTGGACCCCGTGCCTCTCCCGGCGCTCTCCGAGTACGGCTTCTCCCTGCGCTACCGCGGCCACTGGGGTATCGGCGTACGGCGCCGGAGCGGACTGTTGGAGATCGGTGTCCCCGACTCGGAGGAGACCCCGATCCGGGTGGTGCTCGCGGACCGCGCCGTGACCATCGCGCCCGGGGAGACGTGCACGCTCGTACTGCCCGAGAGTTGATCCGGACGGATTGACGTGCCAGGCCCCCCCTCCTCACGGGCAGCAGCTTCCTTCCCCACCGACCGCAGAGCGGCGCCCAGGGCTCCGAGACGGGCGCGTCCACTGCTTACATTCGAACAAGACCAGGCCCACCGATAGAATGAGCAGGTACGGACTTTTGGGGACCATGTTGGGGCGTTCTATGGGCCATGGACACCAGCGCGGTTCGCTCTGTCCTGGACTCCTCACGTGATGAACCCGAATGAAGGAGTCGCAATGGAAGCCAAGCCCACGGCCCTAGTCGTACAGCCCGGCGAGGCAGGCGGCGCGTCGCTCTCGGACGGAGCGTTCGAGCTGCTCGCCGATGGCGGTGCGGTCAGCGCTAGCCGTCTTACGCTCAAGACTGGCGCCGACGGCGCGCCTCCGCACCACCACAAGCTGTCCCACGAAGTCTTCTATGTGCTGGGTGGGACGATGCTCTTCCGCCTCGGCGACACTTTGACGACGGTGGGGAAAGGTGGCTTGGTCGTCATCCCACCCGGCCTGCCGCATGTCTTCGGGGCGGCCGACGGCCAGGAAGCCGACGTGTTCGTCGTTCTCAGCCCAGGCATCGAGCGGTTCGGCTACTTCGAGCAGTTGGCCGCCATCAGCCGCGGTGAAGCCGAGTTCGACTCGCTGATCCCTGAGCAGGACCGCTACGACGTGCACTTCGAGAGTCTTCCCAACTGGCGCTCAGTCACCTGAACACATGTAGTGCCTCTGCTGACATCAGCGACTGACACCAACAGCCGACGAGGCCGACACCGTCGGTGACGTAGAGGGTCTGGCCGTTGACGTGGGAGTGCCAGTTGGTGCGGGCACCGGGGGTGAAGCGGACCAGGGCGGTCGCCGGCCGGGCCGGCTCGGCGGGGGCCTTGGGGGTCGGGGTCTGCGTGACGATTTCCACGGAAGGTGTTCCTTGCTGTGCGGCTGCGGGGCAGTGGACGCGGTCGAAGATCTCGCCCGCTTCCTCGGCGACGTCAGTGGGCTGGATCTGGATGTCGGCGTTGTCGTAGGCCATGTCCAGGCGTCCGAAGGTCTCCACTGCGGACTTCGTTGAACCTCAGTTGTCCGTCCCGAGTCGATGCCGGGCGCTCGGGTGCGCCCGGTAAGGGCTGACGCTCGGCTCGCTCAGGATCCAAAAGCGCCACGGATACCCGGCGGCCGGGCCGCCGACGCCGGTCCGCGGCCCCGAACCGACACGTTGCCGGCGCAGGCTCCCCGTCGGCCCCGCGAGGAACAGGTCGGCTGCGGCGTCGCACGCCGACTGCCCGTCATGGCGCAGATCCACGACGCCCAGCGCCTGGGCGAGGTTGGCGGGGCCACGCGCCAGGTCCCGCGCCCGTAGACCAGGACGCCGACGCTGCCGCGCCAGCGCCGCACCGGCCTCGACCGTGCCCGCCCGGAGCAGCACCGAGGCAGGGCGCCGCCCCGGGCCGCACACCGCGTTCAGGCATCGATGGACCGCGTGCGTCCGGTAGACATAGAAGGTCCCCGGCTCCCCGAATTCCGCACGGTTGGTCGCGTTCGGACCCCGGAACGCGTGCGAGGCGGGGTCGTCGGGCCCTTCGTACGCCTCTACCTCAGTGATGCGCATCGCCGTCACACCGCCCTCGGAACGCGACACCACCAAGGCCCCCAGCAGTTCGGGAGCCACCTCCACGGCCGGCCGGTCGAAGAACTCCCTGGACAACACGGACGGCAACGCCGAGGCGCCCGACGGCTCATCGAGCACCTCCAGTTGCGTGTGACCGGTGCCGTCCGTGCTCCCCACTGACCGACTGTGTGCCATTGCCGCCTCCCGTCCAAGGATCAGGCCGCCGGACCTCAGCGCCTCACCCCACCTCAGCGGTGGCCCACCGCCTCGTCATGGCCGCACAAACGGCCACACGACGCTCGGAGAAGGACATCGGAGCAACTCCCCGCGCCTGAACGGACGCACGTGACCGTGCACGCCCCAGGCCGGACCGCTGGAGGACAAGTACGGCACTGCCGGCCATGTCCTGGTGTGAGGCCGTTGTGGCACACGCTGCTCTGTGGCAGGAGTGGGAAGCCGCCCTACCTTCGTGACGAACGGGCCGACGGTCTCGGCCGCGACCCGCGAGCTGCTGGGCGTGGGCCACAGTCGGCCGATCACCGATGGTGATGACCCGAGACGAGGAAAGAAGGCGTCCTACGCCGTGACACCCCACTCCAGCAGTACCCGAGCGGTCCCGTCCAAGGGCGACTCGGTCCTGAGGTTCCCCAAACATGGCCGTGCCCGGCAGCTGAAGGCGGACAAGAGGGCGCGTCCGCCGCTCGGTCCCAGCTGGTTCGCGGCCGTCATGGGCACCGGGATCGTCGCCAACGCGGCAGCCACCCTGCCGCGAACCTTCCCTGGACTGCGGGACGCCGCCACGGTGGTCTGGTCGGCGGCTGCACTGCTGCTGGTCGTCCTGACCGTCGGCTACGTCCGGCAAAGGACGCTGCGGGTGCACGCCGCGGATCCGGTACAGGCACAGTTCTTCGGGGCGCCGCCGATAGCGCTGCTCACCGTGGGCGCCGGGGCGCTGCTGCTCGGCCGACGGGTGATCGGGGCGTCGGCGGCGCTGGATGTGGGCTGGGTGCTGTGGTCGCTCGGTACCGTGCTCGGTCTTGCCACTACCTGCACGGTGCCGTACCTCATGGTCACGCGGCACCGCTTCGCACCTGACGCGGCGTTCGGCGGCTGGTTGCTGCCCGTGGTGCCGCCGCTGGTCTCAGCCGCGACGGGCGCGCTGCTCATCCCTCAGGCACCCGCCGGGCAGCTGCGGATGGCGATGCTGCTGGGCTGCTACGCCATGCTCGGGCTCGGGTTGGTGGCCGCACTCCTGGTGCTGGCCATGGTGTACAGCCGCCTGGTCCACCATGAGGCGCCCACCGGCGCGGTGGTGCCCACCGTCTGGATCGGTGTGGGGGCACTGGCCCAGTCGGTGACCGCGCTGGGTGCGTTGGCCACGGCCGCGCCGGGCGCGCTGCCGGCGCCGTACGCGCAGGGCGCCGCAGTCGTGGCGCTCCTGGGCGGGCTCGGTGTATGGGGCTTCGCCATACTGTGGCTGGCACTCGCCACGGCGCTGACCGTACGAGAGATCCGAACGGGACTGCCCTTCGCACCCACCTGGTGGTCCTTCATCTTCCCCCTCGGCGCCTGCGTCAACGCGACTGGCGCCCTCGCCACCCGGACCGGCTCGCAGCTGTTCATCTGGACCGCCGTCGTCCTCTACACCGTGCTCGTCGCCGCCTGGGCGGTGGTTGTCTGGCACTCACTACGCCACGCCGCCGGCAACACGGGCGGACCCGAAGGCCCAAAGGACCCGGAAGGCCCGGAGGAACCCGCCGCGGATCGGGAAGCCGTCAGTGCATCTCAGGCCGCATAACCGGCCTCGCTGATGACAGCCGCCGAGGATGCATGGCAGGACGGGGCGCACTCACATGCGGAGGCGCCCCATCCTTTTGCCGTCGGCGGATGCTCAGTGGAAGGCGGACGTCACCAGGGCCTTCTGCTCCATGGCATGCCGACGGGCGGAGCCGACGGCGGGGGCGGGTGCCTCCGGTCGACTGACACATCCAAGGGCACGGTCTCCCAGCCGGTGCAGGCGCGGCCCGACGAAGAACCACGCCCCCTGGTTCTCGGGCTCCTCCTGCACCCAACGTACGTCCACGCCGGCAGGAAAGCGGCTGAGTTCCGCCGCGAGCTCTTCCTCAGGGAACGGGTAGAGGCGCTCCACGCGGACGATCGCCGTGTCCGACAGGCCCGAGCTGTGCCGGTGGGCATCGAGGTCGTAGAAGACCTTGCCCGAGCACAACAGCACGCGCCTGACCCGGGCAGGGTCCACCGTCTGATCCGGTATCACCGGACGAAAGCCCCCCTGTGTGAACTCGGCCAGCGTGGAGGTCGCGGCCTTCGTCCGCAGCATCGACTTCGGTGTGAAGACGATCAGCGGCCTGGTGTGGTCGCCCAGCCCCTGCTGCCTGAGGAGATGGAAATAGTTGCTCGGCAGGGAGGGCAGGGCCACGGTCATGTTGTCCTGCGCACACAGCTGAAGGAAGCGTTCGATTCTGGCGGAGGAATGGTCCGGCCCCTGCCCCTCCAGGCCGTGCGGCAGCAACAGCGTCACCGCAGAGCGCTGTCCCCACTTTTGTTCGGATGACACGATGTACTCGTCGACGACCGTCTGAGCGCCATTGGCGAAGTCCCCGAACTGGGCCTCCCACAGCACCAGAGCGTCGGGCCGCGCCAGCGAGTATCCGTACTCGAACCCCAGTGCCGCCAGTTCGGACAACATCGAGTCGTACGGTGCGAAGCCCTGGGCCCGCGGACTCAGGGAGTTCAGCGGCGTGTGCTCCGCGCCGGTGCGCCGGTCGGTGAGTACGGCGTGGCGTTGGCCGAACGTGCCGCGACGCGAGTCCTGCCCGGCCAGCCGCACCGGAACCCCCTCCAGCAGCAGGGAGCCCATCGCCAGTGCCTCCGCGGTGGCCCAGTCGATCGCCCCGGTGTCGAGCGTGGCCGTACGCCTCTGGAGCTGTGGCAGGACACGCGGGTGCACGGTGAAGCCTCGTGGCAGGTCGGTCTGCGCACTGATGACGTGCCGGGCGGTCGCTTCGTCGATCGCGGTCACCGCCTGCTGGTGGTCTGCCCGCTCCTCGGCGTCGGTGGAACGGAGGTCCTCGACGGCGTCGGAGGCGGGCAGGGCCCGGGTCTCGACGAAGGCCCGCTCAAGATGCTCCTGGTAGTTGCGGCGTGCGCCTTCCACCTGCTGCTCACCGATGTCACCTCGACGGACCAAGGCCTCGGCGTACAGCCGGCGCACCGAAGCCTTGGCGTCGATGCGGTCGTACATCACCGGCTGTGTGATGGAGGGGTCGTCGACCTCGCTGTGCCCATGCCGCCGGTAGCAGACGAGATCGATCACGACGTCCTTGTGGAACGCCTGACGGTAGTCGAAGGCCAGCTGCGCGACCCGGGCGACGGCCTCCGGGTCGTCACCGTTGACGTGGAAGATCGGGGCCTCCACCGTCCTTGCGACATCGGTGGCGTACGTGCTCGAGCGGCCGTTGGCAGGTGTGGTGGTGAAGCCGACTTGATTGTTGATGATCACGTGCACCGTGCCACCCGTGCGGTAGCCGGGCAGCTGCGACATGTTCAGGGTCTCGGCAACCACGCCCTGGCCGGCGAACGCCGCGTCGCCGTGCATGACGACCGGCAGTACGGGGAAACGCTGTCCTCCGTCCCCGGCCAGGTCCTGCTTTGCGCGCACCACTCCCTGCGCCACCGGCCCCACGATCTCCAGATGCGACGGGTTCGCCACGACCGAGACGGCGATCGTGCCGCCTTGCAGAGTACGGTAGGTGCCCTCCGCGCCGAGGTGGTACTTCACATCCCCGGACCCCTGGACCGACCGGATGTCCACCGCGTCCTCGAACTCGTGGAAGATCTGCGCGTAGGACTTGCCGATGATGTTGGCCAGGACATTGAGCCGGCCGCGGTGGGCCAACCCGATGACGGCTTCCCCCACACCTTCCTTGATGGCGCGGAGCAACAGGGCATCGAGCAGTACGATCGCCGACTCGCCGCCTTCGAGCGAGTACCGCTTATGGCCCACGTACTTGGTCTGCAGGAACGTCTCGAAGGCTTCCGCCGCACCCAACCGGTAGAGGATCTGCAACTGTTCGGCGCGGTCGGGCCGACGCTGCGGTACCTCGATCCGCTGCTGGATCCAGTGACGTTCGTGGGAGTCCTGGATGTGCATGTACTGAAAGCCGACGGTGCGGCAATAGAACTCCTGCAGGGCGTCCAGCACGTCTTGAAGAGTCATCGCGACGTGCCCGGCGAATCCGTCCACGACGAACTTCTCTTCCCGGTCCACGTCGTGGAGTCCGAAGGCGGCGACATCGAGCTCTGGATGCCCGGCGGCGGGCTGCGACGTGAGTGGGGACGTGAGTGGGTCGGTGGCGGCCACCAAGTGGCCGCGCACTCGATACGCGTGGATCAGCGCCGCAACGCGGACCGCCTTGACCGCCGCCTCATCCCCGTCGTCACGCCCCATGGCCATGGCGGTACGTTCCTGTCGGCCCGCCAAGGAGGCCGGGGAGGCGAAGAAGTGCCTCCACGTCTGATCGACCGAGCCCGGGTCGTGCAGGTATCGCTGTCGCTGCTCATCCACGACCCATTCATTGAGCCCGAATTCCAGGCGGTGAGCTACCGTTCGATCGGTGCGTGATTGCGAAGCCACAGCTTGGAACACCTTCTTCCCTAATTCGGAGCCGTCGGTGCCGGACGCGGTCGGGCTGTCATCCGCCTACGTGTCCAAGGGCTTCGTATCCGTTGCGGAGGTCAACGCGTTCGACCACGTCCCACTGACGACGGTAGGGCGCCGGGAGAGCTGAGCCAGGCAGCCAGACGGGCCACAACTACCTCATATCGGGACATCGGGCCGGGCAGCCGGTGTCCGCATGGAATGCTGCCGTCGCACAGCCGAGGCGCAGGGTCACGTCGTGTCTTGATCCGAGGGCTTCAAGTCCACTCGGCCTGAGATCGCTGCTGTGCGAAGCCTGGTTGTGAGAAACGCATGCCAAACCCCGCCCCTCTCACGGGCCGCCGACAACCGGCCGTGCGCCGACACCTTGTGCCCGGCGTGGTCACCGCTGCCGCCGCGGCCACCGGCAACACCACCCACAACCAGTCAGGAGAGCAGCCATGACCACAAACGACTATGCCGACTGTTTCCGACCGGAAGTCGTTGTCATTAGTGGATGACGTGCAGGTTCCCCAAGGGCTTCTGAGAGCGGAGAAGGTGCTCGTCAGCAGGTCAGCGGTGTGCGTGACGTCCGCTCCGCTGCCTCCAGGAATTTGCGAGTAAATCGAAGAAGTTCCCTGCAACTCCAGTAATCTCTGCGCCTGTGTCAGATTCCGAAGGTCGCACCCTCACTCTCGTGCCGCCGCCACGTGCTGCGGAGGAGGGCTCAGGTCCGATCGAGACCGGTTTGGCAGATGTCGTCACCCTGCAACGGCGCCGCCAGGCACGGATGTCCGCCCAAGACGAGGACAGCTTCTTCGTCGACGCGCTCACCGAGTACCAGTGGGCACGGGACTCAGCCGGACTGGCCCCGTCGACGATCGACCAGCTGATCAAGCCGGTCATCGAGGTCTGCGACTTCTACGGCACCGTGCCGTGGCACCTGACCCCGCGCGACGTCGACAAGTACTTCGCCGGCCCGGGGAAGCGGGCGCACAACACGCACCGGCAGAAGCTCAACCACATCGACGCGTTCTTCGCCTTCCTCGAACAGCGCTACGCCCACGAGATCATGATGCGGTTCGGGGCGACGGTGGAGTCACCGGTCGACCCGTTCAACAGGCCTGTCCACCGCGGCGACTTCGGGCTGCGGATCCCGCCCTCGCAGACGGCGATAAAGGAGTTCTTCGCCCGCTGGCGGGAGCAGTTGCCGTACGCCCGGAAGTACGCCGTGGCCTGCCGCGACTACGTCATGACGAAGATCGCGTACGTCTCCGGTGTACGGGCTGCCGAGCTGTGCCCGGTGACGATCGGCGACGTCCACTGGGAACACGGCCAGTGGGGCCGGTTCGTCGTCCAGGGCAAGGGCGCTCGCGGCTCGGGACCGCGGCCTCGCGAGGCCTACATGTTCCGCGAGGGGCGCGAGCTGCTCTGGTGGTACATCGAGGAGGTTCGGGCGGAGTTCGGCGACGACGCCGATCATCCGTCGGCGCCCCTGTGGCCGTCTGAGCGCAAGCCCAAGGCGGTAGCGGCCCTGAACCTGCCGATCGCGCCGGCGATCACCCCGTCGACGTTCCGCCGCCAGCTCCACGCGGCGGCCGCGAGCTATCTGACCGGCCCGGTCACCGACCTCTTTCCGCACCTCCTGCGGCACGCCTGCGCGACGCACAACTACGAGCGCGGCATGACGCTGTGGGAGGTTCAGCGCGTTTTGGGTCACCACTGGGCCACCACGACTCTTCGGTACATGGCGACTGCACAGGCAGACCCCGAGCATGCCAATGTGGCAGCGAGCTCGCGGGCGGCCCAGCGCCTGGTGATGGACAAGGGGAACCTTCGGTGAAGTGGAATCTGAGGATGGTGGCCGCTCAGCGGGACCTGTGGCGTCCCACAGAGTTGCTGGAGGCGTTCAAGACGGTCGGATTCACGCCGTCGCTGAGCAAGGTCGCCGCGATGTGGAGCGGCACACCGGTCACGGTGCGGCTCGACGACCTGGACAAGATCTGTGCGGTACTGAACTGCACCGTTGGCGATCTGCTCCAGGCCGAGCCCCTGGAGGCCGCTGCCGGAGAGAGCGAAGCACTGCCCAAGGCCGTGGGAGCTGAAGGCTCGGACGGGGGTCCCGTACGGCCGACGCCCCGTCGGCAGGGCAGCCATCGCTCGCTGCCGCCGAACTGACCAATGGTGGCACGATCTCGTCCTGCTCAGTGCCCGGACTGCAAGGGCTGGGGGGTTCTCGGGCTGGCCACGTGCCAGGGGTGCATGGAGTGGCGGAAGAAGCATCCTGAGCAGGGCGTATGTCTGCGCTGCCGTCACACGGGACACCTCAACTCCGACCGTCTGTGCCGGGCATGCCTGCACGCTGTCCGGCTCGACGCCGACGCAGCATGGGTCACCGACCCGGAAAGTGCCGGCCCGCGAAGCCGTCAGCTGATGCTCCTCTACTACGGCCTCGCCCCCACCCACGCCCAGCCCCTGAAGAAGTACGGCAGGCGCACCGGCGGCACCGGCACCGATCAGCGCGAGCGGCTGCACTGGGTGGAACAGATACGCGCCGCCGCGGCCCCGACCCGGGACGACCCTGCGGTCCTGCCACCCGCCGTCCCGGGGCAGCTGCCGCTCTTTCCGGTCCGCCGGATGCTGTCCATCGATGTCTGCCGGCGCATTCTACAAAGGCCGCTCGCCGGCTACCGCGAGGTCGTCGAGCACACCGCGGCGTTCGCGGCAGACACCGGCATCGGCAAACCCATGCAGCGCAAGCTGCATGAGATGCTGCGCCTCGCGCTCGCCGTGCGTGACGCGGACGGCGACGACCTCGTCGATGAGCTGGTCCTCGACGACATCCCCAACTACGGCCGGTCCGTCCGGGCGATCCTTCTGCGGGCGGAGATGCTCAGGCTCCTGCCCGAGCCGCGCGAACCCGAGCGTCCCCAGCGGTCACGGACGTCACGGATCACGCGCCGCGTCTGGGCGCCCCGGGCGATGACACCGAGGTCCTGCCAGCAGTGCGGCTCCTGGTTCGCAGCGAAGATGAAGGTCACCTGCGAGGCTTGCTCATCCTTCGCCCGGAGCAGAGGCAACAGCGCCGCGTCCACGGGAGCGTGCGCTCGGTGCCTCCGTGTCGATCTGCCGCTCGCCGACGGGTACTGCCGCGGATGCCGATGGCATGTAGCCAACCACGGCCCAGGGGGCATAGCCCGGTTCGGCACGCAGCTGTGGCTCGGTTCACCGGTTCCGGCCCCTACAAGCCTGCGTCGCTCGGGTGTGGCCCCGCCGACTCCGCGCCGGCCTGTCTCCGAGCACGTGGTGGACCCTGGGCAGGAGAGGCTGTTCGAGCTCCGGAGAGACTGGAGCCCGGTGGTCGAGTTGGCGCGGCATGATCTGCCGACGCTCACGGACTCGGCCGAGCGGCTGCTGGCCGATCTCGACAGCGTGATGAAGCAGGAGATGTGGTCCAAGGTTCCCGCCAGCAAGACCCGACACACGCTGACCGTGTTGGTGTCCTGGCTTGGCGCCGATGCCCCGCTGCTGGAGACCGACATCCGGGCGCTCGTCGACCAGCGTCCTCTGAAGTTCAGCGGACGGCGGGTCACACAGTTCCTTGAAACCCGAGGGCTGCTGGTCCAGGATGCCGAGTTCCGCCGGGACGCGCATCAGAAGCGCTTGGAGGCCGAGCTCGCCGCACTGCCCGAGACGATCGCGCAGGAACTCTCGGTCTGGATCAAGGCCGTGCGTGGAGAGGGCAAGTGGGAGCACACTGGCCGCACCTACCGGAGCATCGCCCGCTACTGGCATGTCCTCGACCCGATCCTCAAGGGGTGGCTCGCGGGCGGCGTCGAGAGCCTGCGCGAGATCACCCGCGACGACGTCAAGAGGGCCATCGCCACCCGCAAGGGGACGCCGGCCCGCTCGATCCACATCGTCCTGCGGAACGTCTTCCGGGCCCTTCGGCAAGAGGGCGTGATCTTCCGCGATCCCACGCGTGGCCTCGTCTTCGCCGGGATCAACAAGACCCCACCTTCCGTGCCCTCGGACCGGCTGGCCGGCGTCCTCAGACACGCCCAGAACGACTTCCAGCGCTTCGTGATGGTACTGGTCTGCATCCATGCGCTCAGCGGCACCGACATCCGGCATCTGCTGCTCACCGACCTTGACCTGTCCCGTGAGCGGCTTGTCGTCCGGCGTCCCGGCAGACGGCACATCATCTACCTGGACGAACTCACCTACCGCTGCGCCTCAGCGTGGCTCCGTGAACGTCACCGCCGTTGGCCGGTGACGACCAACCCGCATCTGCTGATCAACCGATGGACCGCAGTAGACACCACTCACTCACCCATCGGTACCACGTTCACCGCAATCTTCCGGCCCACCGGACTCACGATGCCGACGCTACGGCAGGACCGGATCCGCGACGAGGCGTTCGAGGTCGACGATCCGCTTCACTTGATGCGCCTGTTCGGCATCTCCTCTCAGACCGCAATGCGGTATATCACCGCGGCTCATCCCGAACGCACCGCGAAGCTACCCCGATAAGGCGAGCGGCAGCCGTCACCCCGTACACAGGGGCATGAGGCTGTGCATCACGGAGCGGACGGCTATGCGCTACGTCGGCACTGCCCAGCCGGAGCGCACCGCGAAGCTGCCCAGGAGGCCGGGCGTTGATTCAGTTAGGGATACGGCCGATACGACGATATGGCCCTTGTTCGTAATAGTTCCCTATCACGAGCTCAATCTCGGTGCCGACATCCACCATCGTTCCGGCGGGAGGACTCTGGTTGACTATCTGCCCTTTGAGGAGGTGCCCGTCTTGCGTTATTTCCAAGGGGGCCGAGTCCCTGACGATGAGGCCGAGCTGTCGGAGTTTGATGTGTACCGCAGTGACCGGCATGTCTATGCATGCGGGCACCTTGACTTGGGGAGGTGGCGGGGCTGTCTGGACGCGGTTGAGGGTAATCGGTCCTGGTTCTGTCAGCGGGGGAGAAAGGCTCCCGGGGTCGAACAGTTGCGGGGGTGTGATCTGGCCCCGTGAGAGTGCGATGGCATGCGCCATCACCGCGTTGATCAGCTTCGTGTAGTCCGAGATGGCCCCATTGAGGGTCTCAGATGAGGGGAGGTCCCGGAAGAACATCGGATTCTTGAGCGCGAACTCCAGGTCGTTGCGGGCCTGGATGTAGTTCAGCTTCTTCTCGCGGGCGTCGGCCAATGCGAGCAGGAAGTCCTCCCGTTCCTCGGGGGTGGGAAGCGGCAGGGGCAGCGTGTCGTAGGTGGCCACCTCAGTCTCATATGCTGCCGCATTCGCTCTGGCTATCTCCGGGAACTGCCGGTATCGCTGAATGACATCCTCGATGCTGACGGTCGGAGAGATTTGTGTGCCTGTGCCAGCCTTCTGATACATGGTGGCACTGAATTCCGAGCGGGTGCTTTCGCTGCCGTTAGCCTCCGTGAAGGCGGCCTTGAAGCTTCCGCTCGCCACGAGTCCGTTGGCCTCGGCCTGGAGGGTGGCCGCAAGTTCGGACTGCTTGCTGGTGGAGACCGAGGTGATCCTGATCACCGCGTAGAATTCCCCGCCTGTCTGCAGTCCGCGGATGAAGCTGTCGCCGAAGGCCCGACTAAACTCGTCAGTCCTGTTGGCGTCGAGCAGAGCCTTGGCCTCACCAGTGACCTTGAAGTTCTTCCCGCGCCGCATGGAGTTTTCGACGAGGCAGCGGGCGACTAGGAAGGTCGAGGTGGAGTTGAATTTGGTTGACTCGGAGAACTTGGTCTTGGTCGAGGCGGAGAAGAAGCCGTAGCGGCCTTGGGCCTCGAAGGACATGCCCAGGTTCTCCTGGAGTTCTTCGTGGGTGTTGATGATGCTGATCGATGAGGTGACTTCTGCGCCAGGGGCGGTCGGGTTTTCTGCAATGGTGAAGCTGTCCAGGGCGGTACCTACGGCCAGTCCGGATTCGCTGTTGAAGCCCATGCCGATCTCTTCATCATTGAAGAGGATCCTGCGGACCTGCGGCACTTGCGGCATCGTCGCTCCCTCCAATCTGGTTGTATGGTGAGCCACCGCGGCGTGCAGTGACGCACCCTCGCTGGTGTTTCATGCTTCGTCGAAGAGCAGGTCCTCGGGCGGATATGTCATCCTCACCGTGTGGTCGTTTGTGACCTCGACGACGTGGTGCAGGCCGACGTGCCGCTCGCCCGTGGTCAGGATGGAGAATCGGTCCTGGACGCCGGCCAGGTAGGCGGGGAAGCATGCCAGCGGCATGGTGCCGAGGTGTAGGTAGTCCACCAGGCGGCGGAACAGCTTGGGGAGGACCGCTATGTCGTCGGTGAGCGAGGCCAGGCCGGTGGTCTTCGCTCCGGTGGTGGTCACGTCGCTTGGCCACAGGCCCCGACCTGCCTCTCGTGCTTCCTTGGCCGCGGCTGTCATCTCGGTACGCAGACTGGTGAACAGGCTGCGGTAGAACGTCGGGTACACCAGGCCCGTCGTGAGCAGGTGGTGGTTGACTGTTGTTCGCAGCACGGGGACGTCCACGTCGATCTCCAGGCCGCTGGTGGCGGGCGGAGTGCCGCGTCCTGCCAGGGCCACGCAGCGGCCGTGGACATCGGCGCCTCGGGTGAGGATGAACCCGGGAACCGTGTCCGGGGTAGTGGCGGTCACCGTCTCGTCCGAGCCGCGCTGGACTTCGGTGAAGCCGAGCCAGTTCAACAACTCGTCGCGTGCCGCATGAGCGAACTGCAGGGGCTGGTGGACACGGCTCGGGCCGTAGTGGGTCTCGAGCGCGTCGACCGCGTCCAGCCGCAGTGTCGCCCGCCCCACCGCACTGTGCTCGACAGCTCGCCCGCCCACGCCGCCGACAAGATCCCACTCGATCGGGTTGTCTGCCGTGAAATGAACCGTGTCTCCATCCGGCTGCGAGCCCTTGACGTCGTAGAAGCCCTTGATGAGCAGCATGGGCATGGTCTCTCCTCGGCAGTGGAACGTGCACTCGATGCTTAGGACACGCAGGTGCGGCAGGAGGGGAAGGGGTGTGGACGGCGGAACGTGGCAGCGATCGTCAGGTCGCCGACGGTCATGGGGGGTCCCAGACGAGGGTCACGTTGAGCCGTTGCTCCACGATGGTTATGTCGCTCATCACGGCTCGCCGGCCGTTGGGGTCGGCGCCCCACAACAGGCCGACGGCGTTGTGCGTACCGGACTGCAGGATGACCGAACCCGAGTCGCCGGGCTGGGCGAACTTCCCATCTGGGCATTCCCCCGGGTTGAAGAAGATTTCGAATTGCTTGGCCATCGCGTACTGGTGCCCCTCTGGCGGGCTGCGCCTCCTCCACCACACGGCTAGCGCCATTCCGATGATCTGGCCGCCGGTGGGGCCGGTCTGGGAACCGCGTTTACGGACGAACATTTGCTCTGCCGGCGCTAGCGTTTGAGTGACTGCACCGAGGCCGTCGGCGATCTCGTTGGAAAACGTCCGGCCGTGCTGATCGGCCTCGTCCAGAGCGAAGATGGCGGCGTCGATCTGCCGCCCCAGCCACAGCGTTCCCCCGGCTGGGGTCGGGATCGTCTGCGTCACCGGGGAGTCGAAGTCGATCACCTGGCCCAGACTGTCGGTCAGGTCCGGGGTAGAGCCGATGGGCGTCGGCGGCGCGATGGGCTGGAAGACCCGAAGCCCGGTGTCGCCGGAAACGTGATGGCAGGTCAGGCCCACGAGGGTGTTGTCGTCGTTGCGCATGGCGACCGCGCCGAGCGTGCCGGCGGCCAATGGGGCCTGCTCGATCTGCGCCCCGCCCACGATCAGGTCACGACGACTGATGTCCGGCGCGAATGCAGGTTCGATCGTGAACTCGACGACGCACACCGGTAGGTCTGCAAGCTGCGTGGGCAGCTCGGGCACATCCGTGGCATCGTCGACGTAGACCCGCACGGCCAGCTCGTCGAAGAACTCCTCGTTTTCCTCCCGCATACCCAGCCCCACACCGTTGACGCCTTGCAGGGCGGTCAGTTCGAGGGCCGGAACCTCCAGCTCAGTGATCAGCTCTTTCGGGATCTCCATGGCGAGTCTCCCCAGACGACGGGCACCCGTCCTAGCACACGGTGACGCGGCGTTGACTCTGCAGCCAAGGAGAGGTCTTCGCCGTTGCCTGCCCCGACCCAGCAGCCTGCCTGCGTCCCGCAGTGACTGACTGATGACAGTGGCTGGTTGGTCTGGCCCGTGCTGTCGTGCCTGGTACCCCTACCTACGCCGCCGTGAGGGCGCGGGGCCGCCGTGTTGAGGGCGGTCGAGTCGACCGGCACGTCGCCGTCGGCTGTGTCACACCGTTCAGAAAGCGACGTTCGAACGGCATGCCCCGTTCCCTCGTACTCCGTATTTTCCAGGGTGGCACGTTTGCGGCAATCCGCAAACGCAGTCGGACTGAGCGGCCTCACCTGGCTCTGCGTGGTGGGTGACGGCCCCAGATCGCACCGCGCTGTCCGGTGAGCCGAGCCGACAAGGGCGCATCGCGCGATGTCCCAGCGGCGAAGCACACCACCACGAAAGCAATGGCCCAGTTACCTGCCGAGGCTGCCGCTCCTGGGACGACCACCCGGCCAGCCAGGACGCAGGCTCCAGGCCGTGCCCCGTTCCCCTGACGCGCTCGCTGACGTCCGATCCGTAGCCGTCAACTTGTACACGAATCCCTATCATTCATGGACTCGCGTACGGGTTCTCGTGGCCTGACGTCCAGGATTCTAGGAACTCGCGCGGTTTCCCCTGCGGTAGCCGCAAACTGGGATCGCCCGCGCGAGCGGCAGACATGTACGTCGGCTCTTACCACCGTGCGTGCCGCAAGGCAGCCGAAACGCTGCAGCCCGAACGTCTGCTCATCCTCTCCGCGCGCTACGGCCTCCTGGACCTCGACGACGTCATCGAGCCGTACGACACACCCCATGGTGCGGCCGGTGCGACAACAGCCCGGCGTCTCCTGGAACAGGCAACCGAGCGCGGCATCGTGCGACTCGACCCCGTCGTCGCCCTCGGCGGCGCGCGGCACACGGCCCTGGTCCGCACGGTCTGGCCACACGCCCGCACGCCGCTGGCCGGGACGCGCGGCATGGGTGAACAAATGGCCCGTCTTGCAGCGATGCGCGACGGACAAGCTCCGCACCGAGGGTGATGCCGTGCGCGCAGTCGAAGGAGATTCGGCCCTCAGCGGCCCTCTGAGTATCGGTCAATGGGCGCGGCGACGCGCCTCAGCCGCCGAGGCTCGGGCGTGAAGAACTCCTGCCTCTCAACCTCGGGTGCCACGCGCGGAGTTGGGCGAAGGCCACCAGGCTGCATCTGAGATCGGGGTCGCCGGTGAGCCCGTGAGCCGGGGGACGACGTCGGTGACCATGGAAAGCTCGCCCTTCGCGATCGCCTGGTACCACGAGATCCAGGTCTCGATCTGTTCCCCGCTGATGCCCAGTCGCCATCGCCGCGCGAAGGCTTCCTCAAGGGTCTCGGGTTCGTAGCGGTAGGGCCGACCGGTGGCCGCGGCGATCCGGGTGACCGCTTCGTCGAGGGTCAGGGCCTCGGGCCCGGTGATCTCAAGGGTCGCGCCGTCGTGCTCGGAGCGGGGACCCTCGTCGAGGGCGACAGCCGTGATCACATCGGCGATGTCCTCATGGGTGACGAAGGCAGCCCGGCCGGTGCCCCCGGGACCGCTCACGACGAACTCCTCGTCGGCGAGGGCGGCCGGCGTCGACGCGTAGAAGCCCGCCCGCAGCACCGTGCAGCGGATCCCGGCCCCGGCCAGGAACTGTTCGGTCATCCAGTGGTCGCGGGCGTTGAGGTAAGTGGCGGTGGGCGAAGCGCCGACGAGGGACACGTACAGGATCCGGTCCACACCGGCCTCGATCGCCGCCTCGACCGCGGTGGCGTGTTCCTCCAGTCGGCGCCCCGTGCGGTGTCCGGAGACCAGGACGAGGGTCGACGCACCCTCGAGCGCCGTGCGCATGGCCGAGGCGTCGGCATAGGCGGCCGGACCCCGTCGCCGGGCGTTCGGCAGTTCGGGGATGCGGTCCGGGCTGCGTCCGACGAGGAGTTGGGGGACGCCATGGTCGGCGAGTCGGGCCGCGATCCGGTTGCCCAGCGCCCCTGTCACCCCGGTGACCGCGACCGTGGCGTGGTTCTTCTCAGGCATGGGTTTCCTCCTCCGGGCCGCTGTCGATCAGGGCCCTCCTGCTTCCGCGGTCTTCCACCATCGACCAGCACCACGGTCACGGACTACGCCGAGCCCGCCTCGGACGTGCCCACGCCGGTCGTCCGGAAACTGGCCCGGAAGGCACCAGGTGTGACACCCAACTGCCGCACAAACGCTCTGCGGAGCGACTCGGGTGAGCCGAGCCCTGTGCGCCGCGCTACCACCGCCATGGGGTCATCACCGGTCTCCAGCAGCACCTGGGCCGCTTCCAACCTGATCTGCTCCACATACCTGGCCGGAGTGGTTCCCACCTCTTCGTAGAAGAGCCGGGTCAGATGACGGACGCTGACGCCCGCCCTGCGGGCCATCGCCGACAGTGTGTGGTTGGCCTCTGGGTTCTCGGCGACCGCGTCCAGGACCCGGCGGAGCATCTCCTGGCGGCTGTGCGGGGCCCGGGAGCGGACGCTGAACTGGGACTGGCCACCCGGTCGTTGCATGAAGACAACCATGTCCTTGGCGACCGCCCGAGCGACCTCCGCACCGTAGTGATCTTCGACGAGCGCCAGGGACAGGTCGATACCGGCGCTCACACCCGCCGATGTCATCATCCGCCCGTCCCGCACGAAGATGGCGTCCGACTGTACGTCCACGGACGGGAAACGCAGGGCCAGTTGCTGCGAGTTCCGCCAGTGCGTCGTGGCACGACGGCCGTCCAGAAGTCCGGCCGCGGCCAGCAGAAACGCTCCCGTGCACACCGATGCCGTACAGCGGGCCTTCTCATTCAACTGTCGGACGACATCCAGGAGGGCATCGTCCTTGATCAGTGTCTCCCATTCCGGACCGCCCGGGATCACCAGAACGTCGCACGGCTCACGTACCTCATCGACACGCAGGTCAGCGCTGAGGCGGATCCCGGCAGAGGTGATCACCTCCGCCCCGTCCTCGGACGCGATCTGCACCCGATAGCGCCCGCCGAAGTCGTTGGCCGACGCGAACACCTCGATGGGGCCGGTCACATCGAGCAGCCGCACGCCCGGGAAGACGAACACGGTCACGGTGAGCGGGCCCGTTCCGGGGCGCTTGTGGTTCATCGGATGCCTCCGGGCCGGGCGCGGTGCAGACACGGGCGACCCGTGGGGGGTCGGCGAGTGTTCCAGGGCGGATCGGGGAGCCGATCACCGGCGCCGGACCCCCGTTCACAGGATTTCCGTACGTTCATTCTGCGCCGTCGACCAGAACCAAGGCCACGACCGGCTTGCTCCCTGCTGGGAGGTAAATCCTCCCAGTCCACTGCTGCGACGCCGTCACGCCGCCCCGTATGCCCGAACGGGGCGCCTTGACACCGCGGGGATGCGGAGTGACGGTGGGAACCATGGAAACTGAAGCAGTTTCTCAAGTTTCCCAGGGTGATCGGCAGCGTGCTGACGTGATCGTGGAGGCCGCCGGCCGGCTGTTCTTCGCGGCGGGTTCCGCGCGGGTGAGCATGGACGACCTTGCTCGTACGCTCGGGATGAGCAAGAAGACGATCTACCGTCACTTCCCGGACAAGCGCAGCCTGCTGGCCGCGGTGCTGGAGCGGCAGTTCGCGGCGGTGGAGCGCACGCTGGTGGCGGCGGCCGAGGACGCGGAAGGCCAGCCGTTCGGTGAGCGGGTACAGCGGTTCCTGATCGCGGCAGGCGGTGAGCTCGGCCGGATCGGCGCGGCTCAGCTCGCGACAGGGCGGGGCGATGCGATGGTGCGCCAGTGCGTGGAGCAGCATGTGGACGCGGTGGTCTACCGGCGCCTCGACGAGTTGTTCCAGGACGGGCACCGGCGGGGACTGCTGACGGCACCGCCTGAGCTGCTGAGCGAGATCACCCGCGGCGCGCTGGAGCGGGTGCTCACCTCGCAGTTGCCACGCGAACTCGCATGGACCGCGGCCGATCTGCTGCGGGCGACCGTCGACACCGTGCTCCACGGGGCGATCCGCTCAGCGCACCCCGGCAACGACGACGAACAACTCCTACCAGTCGTTCCGGCGGCCCGCCGTGACGAGGAGGAGGTCGGCCCATGACCGGGGCAACCAGCAGGGTGACATTGGTGACAGGGGCCAGCAGCGGAATCGGTGCGGCCAGCGCGCGCCTTCTGGCCGCACGAGGGATGCGTGTGGTGGTCAACTACCTCCGCAGCGGCGCGGCAGCCGAGGAGGTCGTGGCCGGAATCGAGGCCGCCGGCGGCCAGGCCATGGCCGTGCGGGCCGACGTGCGCGAGGCAGCGGCGATCCAGAGCATGATCGAGCAGGTCCAGGCGGCATGGGGCAGCATCGACGTGCTCGTGCACAACGCGCTCACCCCGTATGTGATCAAGCCGTTCCAGGACATGACATGGGAGGAACTGGGCACCAAGCTCGACGACGAGATGCGCGCGGCGTTCGCGGTCACCAAAGCCGTCCTGCCCGCCATGACCGAACAGGGCTGGGGACGCATCATCTATCTCAGTGCCGGCCTCAGCCGTCGGCCCCGGGAAGGCATGATCGCACTGGGCACGGCCAAGGCCGCGCTGGAGCAGTTCGCCCGGTACCTCGCCCAGGAACTTGGCCCGCGGGGCATCACCGTGAACATCGTCGCGCCCGGCCCGGTGGAGGACACCCGCATGGCGAATGTGTTCGACGACGAGCACAAGCAACGGCAGGTGGCCGCCACCCCCTTGGGTCGCTTGGCCCACCCGGACGATGTCGCCCAGGCGGTCGCCTTCTACGCCGACGAGGACAACGCCTTCATGACCGGCACCACCGCCGCGGTCAACGGCGGGATGTCCATGTACTGACGTCCCGCTGTCCTCCGCGCAGGCGGCCATGCTGGGTCCTGCCGACAGCCGGACCGCATCCGGCCCACCGCCACCTCGGCACCACCACCCCAGGAGCCGGGCCCGCGGCAGGTGCGGGCGCAGGGCGGTGACACGACCGAGGGAAACATCCATGTACACGATCGATCTCGCCTACGTCGGGCGGGGCCTGCACGAGGAACTGGTCGCCTACATCGCCGACCAGGAGGGCTACTACGCCGACGAGGGCGTCCACGTCGCGCTGCACGACGGTTGCTCCTGGGACGAGGAACGGCTGCGCCGCGGCGCCACCATCGGGCTCGGCCGGGCACTGCTGTCCCGACTGACCGACGGCATCCCCTGGGTCGCACTCAACGTCAACACCTGCAGCCCGCTGTTCTGGTTCCTCGCCCGCCCCGGCATTACCTCGCTGGCCGACCTGGCCGGACGACGGCTGGCGGTACACGCCCCCCACACCGCGCCCGGCTGCTTCACCCGGATCGTGCTGCGCCAGGCCGGCCTCGACCCGGACCGCGATGTCCAGACCATCGTCCGCCTGCCCGGCGACTACGGCATGGACCTGCGTCGGCTTCACGACGGCAGCATCGACGCCGCCCTGGTCGGCAGCACCATGGCACCGGAGGCGGTAGCCGCCGAGCACGGCTGGCAGATGCCGGCCTGGGTCGGCGGCCACTTCAAGATCCCCACCGTGGGTGTGGCCATCGACCCCACCTACACCGACCCGGACGACCCCGCCGTCCAGGCCCTCGTACGGGCCCACCGGCGCGCCCTGCAGGTGCTCCACAATGACCCCGACACCACGGTGCGGCACATGCAGACGTTCCTCGGCCGACACACCGAGGACGAAGTCCGAGCCCACTACGAGGCGTTCATCGCCCCGCATTACACCACCGACGGCCGAGTCGACCTCGCCCTCGGCGCCACGGCGATCACCGCGGTCTCCGCCGAACTCGGTGTCCCCGCAACGGTCACCGCTGCCGAGTTCTACCGCACCGCGACCACCACACCGGAGGAATCCGAAGTCGACGGTCCACGCGGTGGAGTCGGGAAAGGTCGAGGTGGTCGGTGCCCGGGCCGCGCAAGCCGGTAGGAAACTCCGAACCGCCGCATCCCCAGGTCACGTTGGACGCGTGGCGAACACGGTGGCCCTCGGCAGGCGAGTGACCCACGCCACGACCGTACGGGACCTGAGGAAGGCACTTCGGGCCGGGAGGCTCAGCAGCGCCTGCACGTGAACATCGGCCCGGTGGCTTCGGTGTCGCAGCCCTGCCCGCACGGACGTGGTGGGGCGTCCGCGTGGCCGAGACTCCGGCCCGTCCAGCCGCAAGCGAGGCCCGTGTGGTGTGCGCCAGGAACCTCGCGGTCCGCCGCCGTCATCCTTGAAGGAGTTCCGCCGATGAGGTCGAGACCGGCATGGTCGGCGTGAACGTGCCGATGCCGGTGCCGGTGGGCTACCACTCCTTCGGCGGCTGGAGGGACTCGGCCTTCGGCGACCACCGCATGTACGGCAGCGAAGCCGTGCACTTCTACACGCGCGGCAAGGTCATCACGAGCCGCTGGCCGGACCCGGCCGAGACGCCGACCGGCCCGGACCTGGGCTTCCCCGCGTCCCACTGACCGCCGCGGCCCGCAGGCGCTGGTCGCGCCGGGTGGCGGTGCAGAGCCGCTCCATCACCCGTGGCCGCCCACGTCCCGGTCGTCCTTCGGGACGGTCGAGGATCGGGCGGCAAAGCCGGGTCAGCCTCTCGGTCAGGTCGCCCACCACGCAACGGCCCTGAGCCGATCAGCCCCAAGATGTCCGAGTGGTGCTCGTTCCGACCATCTTCGAGCACCTGAACCACCCTTCCGCGAGCCGGCATGGTGGCCGCACGCATAGCCAACCCTCGAACTATGTTGCCCCGCCACATGTGCGCCTGACCTGCATGTTTCTACGGTGTGCCGATACGTACCCGTCCCCACCGCACACGAGGAAGTGGCGCACATGGCCTCCGGAACCACCGCTCCCCCACCACCCGTGAACCTCAAGCGCATCGTCGCCGCCAGCCTCATCGGCACCACCATCGAGTGGTACGACTTCTTCCTCTACGGCTCTGCCGCCGCGCTCGTCTTCAACAAGCTGTTCTTCCCGGACTCCGACCCGCTGGTCGGCACGCTGCTGTCGTTCCTGACGTACGCCGTCGGGTTCGCCGCGCGGCCGCTGGGCGCGCTGGTGTTCGGGCACTACGGCGACCGGCTCGGCCGCAAGAAGCTGCTGGTGCTGAGCCTGCTGCTGATGGGCGGGGCGACCTTCGCGATCGGACTGCTGCCGACGCATGCGACCGTCGGGGCGGCCGCCCCGGTGCTGCTGACCACGCTGCGTCTGGTGCAGGGGTTCGCGCTCGGCGGTGAGTGGGGCGGGGCCGTGCTGCTGGTCTCCGAGCACGGGGACGCGCGGCGGCGCGGGTTCTGGGCTTCGTGGCCGCAGACCGGGGCGCCCGCGGGGCAGCTCCTCGCGACCGGCGTGCTGTCCCTGCTGACCGCCGTGCTGTCGGACGACGCCTTCGGCAGCTGGGGCTGGCGGATCCCGTTCCTGCTGTCCGGCGTACTGGTGGTCGTCGGTTTGTGGATTCGTCTGTCCGTCGATGAATCCCCTGTGTTCCAGGAGGCGTTGGCGCAGGCCGAGGCCCGCAGGACCGCGCACCCCGAGGACACGGAGCGGCTGCCGCTCGTGTCCGTGCTGCGGTACCACTGGCGCGACGTCCTGGTGGCGATGGGCGCGCGCATGGCGGAGAACATCAGCTACTACGTCATCACGGCCTTCATCCTCGTCTACGCCACCACCTCGGCCGGCGTCTCCAAGCAGACCGCGCTCAACGCGGTGCTGATCGCTTCGGCCGTGCACTTCGCGGTCATTCCGGCGTGGGGCGCGCTGTCGGACCGCGTGGGCCGTCGACCCGTGTATCTGCTGGGCGCGGTCGGTGTCGGGCTGTGGATGTTCCCCTTCTTCTCACTCATCGACACGGGCGGCTTCGGCAGTCTCGTCCTCGCCGTGACGGTGGGACTCGTGCTGCACGGGGCGATGTACGCACCCCAGGCCGCCTTCTTCTCGGAGATGTTCGCGACGCGGATGCGCTACTCCGGCGCCTCCATCGGAGCCCAGTTCGCCTCCGTCGCCGCGGGTGCGCCCGCACCGCTCATCGCCACCGCGTTGCTGTCCGACTACGACAGCTCCACTCCGATCGCCCTGTACGTGATCGCGGCGGCCGTCCTGACGGTCGTCGCCGTGGCGGCGGCCAAGGAGACCCGTCTGCGGGACCTCACTGAGGTCGAGCCCTCCGCCGAGGCCGAGCCCGCGGCGGCGCGGGCGGCGGACGCGCACACCGTCTGAGGTCCGGGCGCCTTACCGGGCCGCCCCTGACCCCCGCACACCCTGTGCGGGGGTCAGGGGCGTCTCCCGCCCGACAACCGGTGCAGACGCAGCGCGAGTTGGATCTCCAGGGCCCGAGCCGGACTCTGCCAGTCGTCGCCGAGCAGGCGGCCGACGCGCTCCAGGCGCTGGGCGACGGTGTTCACGTGGACGTGCAGCTCGTCCTTGGTGCGGGCCGGGCTCATGCCGCAGGCGAAGTACGCGTCGAGGGTGTGCAGCAGATCGGTGCCGCGCCGCTCGTCGTAGGTGACCACCTGGCCGATGGTGCGGCCGACGAAGCCGGCTATGTCCCGGTCTCCGGCCAGGAGCAGCCCGAGAAACCCGAAGTCGTCGGCGGCTGCGCCGTCCCCGGTGCGGCCGAGGAGCCGTAGGGCGTCGAGGCAGCGTCGGCCTTCCGCGTACGCCGCGGCCACGGCGTCCGGGTGCGCGGCGAGGTCGTCCACCGGAGCGGAGGCGCCGACGGTGACCGCCTCATGGACCGCTGTGCCCAGGTGCCGTGCGGTGCGTTGGGCGAGGTCGGTGACGGTGTCGCCGGGGACGAGCGGCAGCAGCAGGACGGTGCCGCCGTCGCGGGCTGCGGCCAGCCCCTGCCGGGTGGCGGCGAGGTGGGATGCCGCTGACCACAGGCGCCGGCGGGCGGCCGCCTCCTGGTCGGCGTCGGCCGCGGTGCCGTCGAGGCGGGCGGCGAGCACGACATGGGTGGCGTCGAGGTCGGCGTGCAGTCGGGAAGCGCGTTCGCGCAGCAGGCGCGGGTCGCGGTCGCGGGCGTCCAGCAGGTCGTCGAGGAGTTCGCCGCGCACTCGCTGCTCGGCCTCGGCGGCGGAGCGTCTGGCGAGCAGCAGCAGTGAGGTGACCATTGCCGCGCGTTCCAGGGTGCGTTGGTCGACCGGGTCGAGGCCCGGGTGGCCGTGCAACACCAGGGCGCCGAGCAGTTCGCCGCCGGCGGTCACGGCGGCGACCCAGTCCTCCCCGTGCCGTACGGCGTGCCCTTCGGCGCGGGACGCCTCCAGGGCCTGGGCCGGCGCGTCGGCGGACTCGGTGAATTCGACCGTGCCGTCGAGGACCTGGGAGACCGCGGCGGCCACGTCGTGCACTCCTCCACCGCGCAGGACGAGTTCGGCGAGCCGGTCGTGGATGTCGGAGGCGCGCTCGATGACCCCGCTGCGGTCCTGGATGATCTCATTGGCCCGTTCCAGGTCGGCCAGGGCGGAGCGGGTCTCGGTGAGCAGGTTGGCGGTGTCGATGGCGGCCGCGGCAAGGGCGGCGAAGGAGCCGAGCAGCGCGATCTGCTCCCGCTCGAAGACACGGGCCCGGCGGTCCGCGGCGAAGAGCACCCCGATGACGTGCGGTCCCAGCATCAGGGGCACGCCGAGGATGGCGACCAGGCCCTCGTCCCGTACGCCCGCGTCGATGGTGGAGGTGTGCTGGAAGCGGGCGTCCCGGAAGTAGTCGTCGGTGACGTACGGACGGGCCGTCTGCGCGACGAGCCCGCCGAGCCCTTCGCCCATGCCCAGACGCAGCTGCTGGAAGCGGGCCGCGACCGAGCCCTCGGTGACCCGCATGTACGTGTCACCTCGGCCGGGGTCGTTCAGGCTGAGGTAGGCGACGTCCGTGCCGAGCAGTGACCGGGCGCGCTGGACGATCGCCTGGAGCACGGCGTCGAGGTCCCTGAGGCCGGCCAGATCGTGCGCGGTCTCGAAGAGCGCGGACAGCTCGGCCTCGCGGCGGCGCCGTCCCTCCAGCTCCGAGCGCACACGCAGGGCGAGCAGCTTGGCGTGTTCGAGCGCGGCGATCCGTTCGGCCGGCGCTCCGGCGGCGCGGGCGAGCAGCACCGGCCGTTCGTAGGCTTCGACGGCCGCGCCCCGGGCCAGCAGCTCCAGGAACGGCGCGTCGACGCCGTGGGGCGACGGCTCGGCGTCGCTGACGGAGCGCTCGGCTGACTGCACGTGATCGCGGGACATGTTCACAGGATTCCCCATCACCCGGCCGCGGCGTCAGCCCTGTGGACAACTTCCACGCCGAGGGGCGCGGGTTCGGTCAGTGCGCGGTCCAGCCACCGTCCAGTGCCAGCGAGGTGCCGGTCACGAACGACGCCTGCGGGCTGCACAGATAAGCCACGGCCTCGGCGACCTCCTCCGGTTCGATGAGCCGCTTGACCGCACTGTCCTGGAGGAGCACCTCGGACAGCACGCGCTCCTCGGGGATCCCGTGGGCCCTCGCCTGGTCGGTGAGCTGCTTCTCGACCAGGGGTGTGCGCACATAGGCGGGGTTCACGCAGTTCGAGGTGACGCCGTGCGCCGCGCCCTCGAGTGCGGCCGTCTTGGACAGCCCCTCCAGACCGTGCTTGGCGGCCACGTACGCGGATTTGTAGGCCGAGGCGCGCAGCCCGTGTACCGAGGACACGTTGACGATGCGGCCCCACCCCTGCCCGTACATGTGGGGCAGGGCACCGCGGATGAGCCGGAACGGTGCCTCCAGCATCACGGTGAGCACCGTGTGGAAGACATCCGGCGGGAACTCCTCGATGGGGCGGACCAGTTGCAGCCCGGCGTTGTTGACCAGGACGTCGGTGCCCGCGGCGGCGAGTTCGGCGGTGTCCAGGTCAGTGAGGTCGAGGACCCGCGGCTCGACGCTGCCCGGCAGGTCCTCGGCCCGCTCGGCGAGCGCCTCCAGGCCCCGGGCGTCCCGGTCGACCGCTCTCACCTTGGCCCCGGCGGCCGCCAGCCGCAGTACGCAGGCGGTGCCGATGCCGCCGGCGGCGCCGGTGACGAGGGCGGTCCGTCCGCCGAGGTCGAGAGAGAGGGCGTGGGGAGCGGGGAGGGCACTGGGCGCGGTCATGGCTCGACCCTAGACAGCCGATCTGCGCCACCCCATGTGCTCACAACCCATACTTCAGAGCGAACTCATGGGGGCTCTATCCATGCGCTGCCCACGCGCTCCCCAGCGCTCTCCCTGCTTCAGGCAGCACTCGTCGGGTCGAACCACGTCGGTGCGTCCGACAGCGCCTGCTTGATACGGAACAACGCGAACTCGTTCAGCTCCGGCAGGGCGTCCACCTCGAACCAGCCCACCTCCAGCGACTCGTCGTCGTTCACCCGTGCCTGCCCGCCGACGGCGCGGCAGCGGAAGGTGATGTCCATGTACTGGCAGGTGTCCCCGTTGGCGTACGTGACCGGCTCCAGCGCCTGGACCAGGACGACCCGCTCGACGACGCAGCGGACCGCGGTCTCCTCCTCGACCTCCCGTACGGCGCACGCCGCGGGCTGCTCCCCCGGCTCCGGGATGCCGCCGATGACGGACCACTTGCGGGTGTCGGAGCGGCGGCCCAGCAGCACTCGGCCCTCGTCGTCGAGGACGATGGCGGTGACTCCGGGCAGCCAGAGCAACTGGCGGCCGGCGGAGGCCCGGAGCGTGCGGATGAAGTCAGGAGTAGCCATGGGCCGACCCTAACGGGTCGGCCCTGTCACCCCTGTGATCCAGAGACGCGTGCGACGGGTGTACGACTACACGCCACCTGCGCGCCGCCCGCGCGCACCGGCGGCTACGGCCCAGCCGAGTCCGCCGGCGGCCACGAGCACGAGGGCGATCTCCGGGAGGATACCCAGCCGCGTGGCGGGCGTCTCGGAGGAGCGCAGCGGCACCTTCTGCACCAGTGAGTCCGCCACGAACATGCCGGTCTTCTGGGTGATCTTCCCGTCCGGCATGATGATCGCGCTGACGCCGCTGGTCACCGGGACGGTGACGGTCCGGCTGTGCTCGACGGCGCGGACACGGGACATGGCGAGTTGCTGGTAGGTCATCTCGCTGCGGTCGAAGGTGGCGTTGTTGCTCGGCACCGAGATCATCTGCGCGCCGTGGGTGACCGTGTCGCGCACGGCCCAGTCGAAGGCGGCCTCGTAGCAGGTCGCGAGGCCGACCTTGGAACCGTCGATGTCGAACACGCCCGGCTTGTCGCCCCGGCTGAAGTCCTGGCGGACCATCGTCGTCCAGTCCTTGTTGATCGCGCCGAGGAGCGAGCGCAGCGGGAGGTACTCGCCGAACGGCTGGACCTGCCGTTTGTCGTACGTGTCGAGGGCGCCCTTGTCCGGGTCCCACAAGATCTGCTCGTTGAGGAGCTTGCCGTCCCTCTCGACGACGCCACCGACCGAGATGGGCACGCCGATCGCCTTGGCCGCCTTGTCGATGACGTCGGCCGCGTCGGCGTTGGCGAAGGGGTCGACGTCGGAGGAGTTCTCCGGCCACAGCACGAAGTCGGGCTGGGGCACCTTGCCTGCCTTGACCTCGGCGGCCAGGCGCTCCGTCTCTCGGGCGTGGTAGTCGAGCACGGCCCGCCGCTGCGCGTTGAACTCCAGCCCGAGGCGCGGCACGTTGCCCTGAATGACGGCGACGGTCGCCGTGCCGTCCTCGGCCTTGTCGCTCACCAGCGGGCGAGCGGCGACGGCCGCCACCACCGGTACGGCCACACTCAGCAGGGCGACGGCCGCGGCCGACCGCCGCACCTCACGCGTACGCCGCGTCTCGACGGCCACTCGGCCGGCCTCGTACAGGCCGAAACCGCACAGGACGACCGCGAAGCCGAGCACGGGCGTGCCGCCGACCGCGGCGAGCGGCAAGAAGACGCCGTCCGCCTGACCGAATGCGATCTTGCCCCAGGGGAAGCCGCGGAAGGGCACACGCGCGCGTGCCGCCTCGTCGGCGATCCACACCGCGGCGGCCCACACCGGCCAGGCGGGCAGCCTGGACACCGCTGCGACGCCCGCGCCGACCAGCGCGACGAAGACCGCCTCGATCACGACGAGGGCGATCCAGGGTCCGGGGCCGACCTCCACGCCGGTCCACACCAGCAGCGGCAGCAGGAAGCCGAGGCCGAAGAGGTAGCCGAGGCCCAGGCCCGCCTTCCAGCTGCGGCCGCGCAGCACCCAGCCGAAGACGGCGAAGGCCGGCAGGGCCAGCCACCACAGGGTGCGCGGCGGGAAGCTGACGTAGAGCAGCACTCCGGAGAGCGCGGCGGCGAGGGCCGGGACGAGCCGCACGAGCCGCGGGCCGCGGGCGGCGGGCGCGATCGGGGGCTCCAGCTGGTCCGACTGGCCCACGGAGGTTGCGGTGACGGTCACTCCGGGAGTGTACGGCCGGTGGCCTTGACGCCGACAACACGGTCCGAAGCGCGGCACCGTGCCCCGTCTCCGCCGCTCGGGGCGGCGGCGGCCGCCCCGTGCGCTCCTGCCGCATCGTTCCTGCGCAACTCGGCGCAACTCATCCACAAACCGTCCATCAGCCGTTACGGTGTGCCGAAGCCTCAGTGAGCGGCCGGTTGTGGCCGCAACGGCCGGGGTCCGTCACAGGTCGGGGGCGACCGGGTTCGGGGGGACGGGGTGGAGTCCACGGGGAGGACGTCTGCGGCCGGTCCGGCAGCGGACAGCGAAAGACGAAACGTTTCTGACGCGTCGGGCGTGGTGGTGCTCGGGGCCTGCGCCACCTGGTCCCTCACCACGGCCGCCGCGCACGAGGGCCGCCCTGAGGGGATGCTGCTCGCGGTGCTGGCCGTGGCCGCCGGCTATGCCGCGGGACGGATCTTCGGGGCGCTGCTCCCGGTGGCCGCGCCCTGTGCCGGGGCACTGGCCGGGGTGAGCCTGACGGTGGCCGTTCCGCACCTTGCCCCGGGGCCGCAGATCGTCGCGCCGCTGGGGCACCTGGGTGCCACCGCCGCCCTGCTGACCCTCTCGGCCGGGGCCGCGTGCTGTGCCGCCTGGGCAGCACCCGCGCCGGCCCTGCGGCTCACCCTGCGGCTACTGGCCGCCGCGATCATCGTGACCGCGGCCGTCCTCGGTTCGACCACCGGTGTCGTCACCTGCACCGCGGTACTGCTGTGCTCACTCGCCGCGGGCCGTATGCGCCACCGCGGCCGGGGCATCGCGGGACTGGCCCTGGCCGCGGCCCTGGTGACCGGCCTCACCTGGGCGGTCGCCGGGAGCGCGCTGCCGGACGGTCTCTCCGCATCCCTGGAGAATCAGCTCACGTCACACCGGGTCGAGCTGTGGCACGACGCCCTGTACCTCGCGCACCGGGACACCGCGCTGGGCGTGGGCCCAGGCCGTTTCGGGGACCTCAGTGGGGCGGCGGCCCAGTCGACGCCGCCCGACGGAAAACCGCACTCGGCGCCGTTGCAGCAGGCGGCCGAACAGGGCATGGTCGGCGTCGTCCTGCTGGCGGCCGCCTTCTGCTGGGTGCTGTTCGCACTGTGGCGCTCCCCGCGTCCCACACCCGTCGCACTGACCGCGGGCGCGGCGCTGACGGCACTGGCGGCCATCGCCGCGGTGGGCAACGCGCTGAGCTTCACCGCGGTGGCCGTGGGTGCGGGGCTGCTGGCGGGCCTGGCCACGGCCCGGCCGCTCACCTCCGAGCCCGCCCCGAGCGTGACGGACGTACGCACGCGTAGTGACCGGTTGACCCCGTGACGGGAGCCGCGTGCCGTCAGTGCACCGGGCCGTGCGCGTTGAACCGCAGCCGGTCCTGGATGACCCGTACGGCCGCTTCCGCGTCGTCGACGGTGATCGTGAACGTGTGCCCGTCCCACAGCCGCAGCACCACGCCCTCCCCGCGCCGCACAACGACCGCGGTGCCCTTCTCCGGACGCCAGCGGTAGCCCCAGCCGCCCCAGTGGCGCGGGGTGACGACAGGAGCGAAGTCGGCGCCGGCGACATGCGACAGAGGGATGCGGCGGCGCGGCACGCCGATGTGGCCGCAGCGCACCTCGAGGGACTCCTTGTCGAGCTTCAGATCGACGTGCACGAAGGCGATCGTGCCGAAGAGGACGAGCAGGCCGGCCGCGATACAGCCGACGACCGCCATGACGAGCGCGGCAGAGCCCGACGTCCACGCGGAGTCGACCGCCAGTTCGATGCCGAGCGCCATGCAGGCGGCCCCGCCGAGCGCCAGCAGCCACTGGAAGCGGTTGGTGGCGCGCCCGGTCCAGACATCCGGGCGCGCGGCGTTCTCGTCGTGGAGGTGGTCCCTCATATCTATGAGATTACTCAGGTTTCGCTGCGCGGGTACCGCATCGCACAGGGTGACTGCGCCACTTGGGCGTGCGGCGGACCGAAGGCGTCCGATCGGTGACCGTCGGTCACGAGGCGGGGCTGACCACCTGCAACAGCCGCCCTTCGGCGTACGCCAGAGCGGGCGTCGGCAGCGTCCCCTCGCGCCCGCTGAGCAGCACGGTCAGCGAGCCGACCGCCGGGGCCTCGGGGGCGGGGAGCTCACCGATGCGGCGCAGCGCCTGCGCGGCCACGGCACCGGCGGAGCCGTGCAGCACGAGCGGGAGGTGGCCGGGGCGCTGCACGGCGGCCCGGATGCGGTCCGCGACCAGCTCGTAATGGGTGCAGCCCAGGACCACGGTCGTCACTTCCGCGGGCGTCAGCGCGGCGGCCGCGGTGACGGCGGCGTCGATGGCCGCCTCGTCCGCGTGTTCCACGGCCTCGGCGAGTCCCCAGCACGGCACCTCGGTGACGGCCACGCCGTCGGCGAAGTCCCGGATGAGCCCCCGCTGGTAGGGGCTGCCGGTGGTGGCGGGCGTGGCCCAGATCGCGACGGGCCCACCGCCGGCCGCGGCCGGCTTGATCGCAGGGACCGTTCCGACGACCGGCACACCGGGTTCGAGGCGGGCGCGCAGTGCGTCCAGGGCGTGCACGGTGGCGGTGTTGCAGCCGACGATGAGGGCGTCCGGCCGGTGGGCTGCGGCAGCCTCCGCGACGGCCACGGCGCGCTCGGTGAGGTCCTGCGGAGTCCGCGGTCCCCAGGGCATGCCATCGGGGTCCAGGGAGAGGACCAGATCCGCGTCGGGTCGAAGGCGCCGTACCGCGGCGGTGGCCGCCAGCAGGCCGATTCCGGAGTCCATGAGCGCGATCTTCACCCGGCCACGATAGACGATGGGCCCCTGCGCACCGGCGCGGTGGGGCAGACTGCGCGGGTGAGCGCCATCGTGTGGACCTCCGCCGCTTCCCTCGCCGCCTGGCTGTGGCTGCTGCTCTTCCAGGGCTTCTTCTGGCGCACGGACGTCAGGCTGCCGCCGCGGGAGGATCCGCGGCCGTGGCCGTCCGTCTGCGTCGTCGTGCCGGCGCGCGACGAGGCGGCCGTCCTGCCGGCGAGCCTGCCGTCGCTGCTCGCCCAGGACTATCCGGGCCGGGTGGAGGTCTTCCTCGTCGACGACGGCAGTTCAGACGGCACCGGGGCACTGGCGCGCGAGCTGGCGGAGCGGCACGGTGGGCTGCCGCTCACCGTGGGCTCGCCGGGCGAACCGCCCGCGGGCTGGACCGGCAAGCTCTGGGCGGTGCGCCACGGTATCGGCCTGGCACGCGCGCGTGACCCCGAGTACCTGCTCCTGACGGACGCCGACATCGCCCACGCCCCGGACAGTCTGCGCCGACTCGTGGCCGCGGCCCGCACCGGAGACTTCGACGTCGTCTCGCAGATGGCCCGGCTGCGGGTGGAGAGCCCGTGGGAGCGGCTCGTGGTGCCCGCCTTCGTCTACTTCTTCGCTCAGCTGTATCCGTTCCGCCGGATCAGCAAGAAGAACAAGGAGAACAAGAAGAAGGGGACACGGACGGCGGCCGCTGCGGGCGGCTGCGTGCTGCTTCGCGCCGACGCGGCGGAGCGGGCCCGGATCCCGGACGCCATCCGGCACGCCGTCATCGACGACGTCGCGCTCGCGCGGGCCGTCAAGAAAGCCGGCGGCCGCGTCTGGCTCGGGCTGGCCGACGCCGTGAACAGCGTGCGTCCCTATCCGCGACTGCACGACCTGTGGCGGATGGTCTCGCGCAGCGCGTACGCACAGCTGCGCCACAACCCCCTGCTCCTGGCGGGAACGGTCGCCGGACTGGCACTGGTGTACCTGGTGCCGCCCGTGGCGCTGTTCGCGGGTGCGGCGACGGGCAGCGCCACGGCCACCGGTCTCGGCGCCGCGGCCTGGCTGGTGATGGCGGGGACGTACGTACCGATGCTCCGCTACTACCGTCAGCCGCTGTGGCTCGCTCCCCTGCTGCCGTTCACCGCGTTCCTGTACCTCCTGATGACGGTCGATTCCGCCGTGCAGCACTACCGGGGGCGTGGTGCGGCCTGGAAGGGCCGCACCTACACGCGTCCGGACGCCGTCCCCGACGAGGGCTGATCCCGCTGCCTACTTCCGGCCCGGAGTCCAGTTCATGCCCCATCCGTAGGTGTGATCGACGGTCCGCTGCGGGCTCACCCCACGCTCGGGCACCAGGTAGCGGGCCTCGCGCTGGACGACGAGATCGCCGCCGTTGTTGGTGATGAGCGCGAGCGCGCACACCGTGGAGGGGACGGTGCACTCGTCGAGGGCGAAGTCGATCGGGGCCCCGTACTGGGGCGTGAGGGTGACCGTGGCGTGCAGGTCCGCGAAGGAGCGGGCGCCCTCGTAGATCGTCACGAAGACGAGGATGCGCCGGAAGTCCCGCGTGTGGTCGAGATTGATCGTGAGGTTCTCGCCGCTGGCCACGGCCCCGGTGCGGTCGTCGCCGTCGAGGTGGATGTACGGCGGCTGGTGCAGGGCTCCGAACGCGTTGCCGAGGGCCTGTACGACTCCCTTGCGGCCGTCGGCGAGTTCGAACAGGGCGCACAGGTCGAGGTCGAGGTCCGCGTGCAGGGCGACTGCCCGGCCGCGCTTGCTGCCCCAGCCCGAGAACTGCTTGCGCACCTCCCAGTTGAGGTTCACGCGCATGGCACCCGAGGTGCCGCCCTGTTTGGTCAGTGAGACCGACGGGGCGGCCTTCGTGAGGGTGACCTTGGTCAGGCGGACGGGTTGAGCCGGCGGCGCCTGGGGCGGCGGGGCGTGGCGGACCGGTGGCGGCACCGTCACCGGAGGGGCGACCGGCGGGGCGGCGACCGGGTCCGGTGCCGGCGAGGTGTGCTGGGGCTCGTCCACGGCGATACCGAAGTCCGTCGCCAAGCCCTCCAGTCCACTGCCGTAGCCCTGACCGACGGCACGGAATTTCCAGGCGCCCTGACGGCGGTAGAACTCCCCCAGCACGAACGCCGTTTCGACGGTCGCGCCCGTGCTGTCGAAGCGGGCGACGACCGTACCCTGCGCCGCGTCCCGGACCTCGATGTACAGGTCCGGGATCTGCCCGAACGTTCCGCCGTCCGCGGAAGCGGCGAGCACCACGGTCTCGACGGCGGGCTCCACGCGCGCGAGGTCGACCAGCAGGGTGTCGGTCACCCGGCCGCCGTCGTCCCGCTTCCCCTCGTGCCGGACGGCGCCCGACGAGTGCACCGGCTGGTTGTAGAAGACGAAGTCGCCGTCGGAACGGACCTTTCCGCCCACCAGCAGCAGCGCCGAGGCGTCCGCGTCGGGCACGCCGGGGCCGGCACGCCAGCCCAATTCGACGCGCAGCGCCGTAGTCGGCACCGGCGCATTCGACCCTTTCGACATTGACATGTCCGCCCCCATCACCAGTCACCGCACCGGGCCGCGTCCCGGCACTCCATTGGGTTGCCTACAGGGTCAACCTATTCCGGCCTACAGCGAACTCCCACGAGCAGCACAGGAACACGCGAGGTCAACCGCCGGTAACCCGCCCGGAACTCGGCCTTTACACGATCAGAACGGTGATCGGCGCCCTTTTTTGCCAAGTTCGCTCGCATTGGGGATCCCCGGTCACTCCGGACACGGAAAACAACCCTCTTATCGGTCTCCCCAACCAGCACATCGTGGGCTTAACTTATGTGCCATGACCTCCCCCCGCTCCACCTATGGCGGCGGCTACTACTCCGCCTCCTTCCCGGACACTCCGATCTACGACTCGCTCGTGGCCGAGCGGGGCACCCCGCAGATCGCCCCGATCCGGGTCCCCGCCGCCTACGACACGGGCAGCCACCTCCCCGCGCTCCCGTCGGCGCTGCCCGCCCTCCCGGCGGCCCCGTCCCAGCCCTCCTACGGCTACCCGCAGGCCCAGCAGCCCTCCCCGCTGCAACAGGCGCCCACGGCGTACATCCCGCAGCAGGCCGCCGCGCCGCGCGGCTACCCCGGTCCGCAGGCGCAGCAGCAGCCCCGGCCGGGCCAGCCCGGCATGGGCTACGAGGCGATGCGCCCCGCGGCTCCCCGGCCCGCCCCGGCTCCCTACCAGGAGCCGTACAACAACCAGCAGCAGTACCGCGGCGGCTACTGATCCGTCCTCGGGTTGTCCGTGCCGCCTGGCACGATGGAACCCATGGGGAATACGGAACTGCAGTCGATCCACGTTCATCCGGTCAAGGCGTTCCGGAGCCTGTCGCTCCGGGAAGCCGTCGTGGAGCCCTGGGGGCTGGCCGGAGATCGACGCTGGGTGCTGATCGACGACGGGGGAAAGGTCGTCACGCAACGCCAGCAGCCGCGCCTCGCGCTGGCCGCCGCCGAGCTCGTGCCCGGCGGCGTTCGGCTGTCCGCGCCCGGCCTCGACCCGCTGACCGTGCCGGTCCCGGAGCCGGCCGGCACGGTGACGGTGGAGATCTTCCGCGACAAGGTCGAGGGGGTCCTGGCGGACACCGCCGCGCACGCCTGGTGCAGCGCCCACCTCGGCGCCGACGTGCGTCTCGTGCACATGGACGAGCCCGCCACGCGCCGTCCCGTCGACCCCGACTTCGCGCTGCCCGGGGAGACCGTCTCCTTCGCTGACGGCTACCCGCTGCTGGTCACCACGACCGCCTCCCTCGAAGCCCTCAACTCGCTGATCGCGCAGGGCCGGCACGCGGCCGAGGGACCGCTGCCCATGAACCGCTTCCGGCCGAACGCGGTGGTGTCGGGCGCCACCCCGTGGGCCGAGGACGACTGGTCGCGCATCGCCATCGGCGAGGTCACCTTCCGCGTCGCCAAGATGTGCGGCCGCTGCGTGGTGACCACGACCGACCAGACCACCGCCGGCCGGGGCAAGGAGCCCCTGTACACGCTCGGCCGCCACCGCCGCATCGACGGCAAACTGGTCTTCGGCCAGAATCTGGTCCCGCAGTCCCGCGGCACCATCCGGGTCGGCGACCCGGTGAGGATCCTCGAGTAGCCCGGTGCCGGACGGCCCTCGTCAGGGGCTGCCGCCCGTCAGCACGCGCTCGATGGCGGGGACGAGGAAGGCTCGCGTCAGCTCGGCCCGACGGACCTGCCACTGCTCGGACGCGGGCTCAGGGCTGCCGTAGCGGCGTTGCCGGATGTCGTTCACCACGTCCGATGGGGCGCTCAGGCCGGTCAGTACGTCGAGGGCCTCCGCCTTGGTGATCAGCGCGCCGGTCCGCAGCGTCACGCTCGCCCGCGCGAGCGTGAGCAGGCCGAGGTCGACCCAGATGTCACGCAGCCATCGCTCCGGGTGGTCCAGAGCCGGACGCCAGAAGTGCGCCAGGTCCGCGGCGACGAAGTCGGCGAGCTGCCGGTCGGTGACCGGCGGCAGGAGCTCCGCCGGCGGTGGGCCGTGCAGGACCTTCCCGAAGTCGTGCAGCTCGCGGCGGGTCACCGGGGTGACGGGACGGTGCAGCAACTCCTCGTGCGCCCACGTGAGGTGTGTGCCGGTGAGGTCGTCCCACTCGTCGGCCGCGACATAGCTGCAGTGCAGCTTCGCCGCCAAGGGGTGGGTGACCGTCAGGTTCTCGTGCACCTCGACGAGCCGCGCCTCCTGCGCGGGCGCAGAACGGCGTTCGACGACGGCGATCAGGTCGAGGTCGCTGCGCCCCGGCTGGTAGTCACCTCCCGCCAGCGAGCCGTGCGCCCACACACAGACCAGCGACGGCATGGGCACGACGGCCTCGAGGAACCGGTCGAGCAGTTGACGGGTCGACGCATCTGTCACGCCACCAGTCTGCTGCGCCCGGCCGGTCCCCGGGCACGGTCCGGGAACCCTCCGCCGGGATCCGCTCGTTGGGATTTCGTGAGGAGTTCATGAGAGGTCCCGGTCAGAGGTGATTTCGCTCTCTCTTTGGCCGGGCTCGCGCGTGAACGGCTCCGCGCGGGGTTATCACGGAGCGGGAAGGGGGGTGCGGGACGGTGCGAGCGATCGGCGGACTCTGGCGTTGGCGGCACAATCCGCTGCGCCGCGGAACCGACCTGGTCGAGGCCTGGGTGGCTCTCGTGGCCCTGCTACTCATCCTGGTCGTCGCGCCCGTGATCGGATCCGTTGTCGGCGGCGTGGCCCAGGACGCCCTTCAGCGGTCGGTCCGTGACCAGCGCGCGACGCGGCACGAGGTGACGGCCACCGTGGTCCGCGAGTTGGCCCACTCCCCACTGGAGACCGATCCCGACACCTCCGGCCTGCGGGACGCCCGCAGTCGCGTGGTCGCCGACTGGAAGGCGCCGGACGGCACCGCGCACCACGGCCCGGCCACGGCAAGCCTCAACACCCCGCACAGCGGCGACCACTTCACGATATGGACGGACACACACGGCAACATCGTGGCCCGCCCCCTGGACTCCGCGACGGCGACGACGCACGCCGTCCTCGCCGGGTTCGGCGCGGCCATGCTCACCGCGGGTCTCGTCGAGGGCGGCAGACGGCTGATCGTCTGGCGCATGGTCCGCGGCCGGTATGCCCGTTGGGACCAGGCCTGGGACCGTGCGGGCCCGGACTGGGGCCGGACCGGCACCGGCAGCTGACGGCCCTTCGTCCAGCTGACGGCCTTCCGCCTCTGGTCAACCCACCGTCCGCGCGCACGCTACGGTGGACCGGCCGGGTCTTCGGCATCAACCCGCGTACGACGAGGTGGGGGCACAGCAACGCCATGGCACAGGGCACGGTCCAGGTGACGCACACCGGCACATCGAGGTGGCGGCGCCGCACGGGTGAGTACGCGTCGCTCGCCGCCGCCCTGGAGGCCGCGGCCGAGGGTGACGTCCTCACCATCGCCCCGGGCACCTACCGAGAGAACCTCGTCGTCGAGCGGGCGGTGACCCTGCGCGGTCCCGAGGGTTCCCCCGGCTCGGTGCGGATCGCGCCGCCGGACGGAGTGCCGCTGACCGTGCGCGCCTCGGCGGTGATCCAGGACCTGCACGTGGAGGGCCAGGACGCGGCCGCGCCGGCGCTGCTGGTCGAGGACGGCACCCCCGAGCTGAGGGATGTCCGTGTCGTCACCCGGTCCGCGGCCGGTATCGAAGTGCGCGGGGGCGCCCGGCCGACCGTGCGGCGCTGCACCGTCGACAACCCGGCGGGCATCGGCATCGCCGTGGTCGACGGCGGCGGTGGGGTGTTCGAGGACTGCGAGGTCGTCGCGGCGGGCCAGTCGGGCGTGGCGGTGCGCGGGGGCGGCCGTCCACGGCTGGAGCGCTGCCGGGTCCACCACACCTCGGGCGCGGGACTGAGCGCGACCGGCGACAACTCCGCGCTGGAGGCGGTGGGGTGCGAGGTGTACGAGGTGCGGGGCAGCGGCGTGCAGATCACCGCCCGGGCCACCGCCCATCTCACGGACTGCGATGTGCACCGTACCGCGGCCGACGGCGTCACCCTGGACACCGACGCCGTGCTGACACTCGCCGACTGCCGTATCCACGACATCCCCGAGAACGCGGTCGACCTGCGCTCCCGTTCGGTGCTGACGCTGACCCGCACGACGGTGCGTCAGTTCGGGCGCAACGGACTGTCCGTGTGGGACCCGGGCACCCGCGTGGACGCCAACCAGTGCGAGATCTTCGACAGCACCGGCGACTACCCGGCCGTATGGGTCAGTGACGGCGCCACCGCGGTCCTCGACTCCTGCCGGGTGCACGACGTGCCGGACGCCCTGTTCGTCCTCGACCGCGGCTCGCGCGCGGACGTCGTCGACAGCGACCTCTCCCAGGTCCGCAACACCGCCGTGTCGGTGAGCGACGGCGCCACCGCGCAGCTCGACGACTGCCGCATCCGGGACGCCGCGACCGGGGCCTGGTTCCGTGACCACGGAAGCGGCGGCACCCTCAGCAACTGCACGCTGGACGGCACGCAGACCGGCGTGATCGTCACCAAGGGCGCCGACCCCACCATCGAGCGGTGCACCGTCGACTCCCCGGCGGAAGCCGGCTTCTACGTCTCGGCCGGCGGCCGCGGCAGCTTCCTGGGCTGCCGGGTCACGGGCAGCGCCGGCTACGGCTTCCATGTGCTCGACGGCTGCCGTACGACGCTGAAGAAGTGCCGTACGGAGCGCTGCGCGCGCGGCGGTTACGAGTTCGCGGAGGGCGGCCCGGACTCCGCGTCCGGCTCGGGCCCCGTGGTCGAGGACTGCACGAGCGACGAGAGCGCGAGCGTGCGGACACCAGCGGCGCGGGAGCCACTCACGCAGACAGCGGACCGGTCCCCGGGGCTGCTCGGCGCGATCCCCGGACAGCGCGTCACCGAGCAGGAGCCGATCGTCCCCGCCGCGGAGCCGGAGAAGGAGGCACGCACCTCGAAGGCGGTCCTCGGTGAACTCGACGCGCTGGTGGGCCTGGACAGCGTCAAGCGCGAGGTGCGGGCCCTCACCGACATGATCGAGGTGGGCCGGCGCCGGCAGCAGGCGGGACTGAAGGCGGCCTCCGTCAAGCGCCACCTGGTGTTCACGGGCTCCCCCGGCACCGGCAAGACGACGGTCGCCCGCCTCTACGGCGAGATCCTCGCCTCCCTCGGCGTGCTGGAGAAGGGCCACCTGGTGGAGGTGTCCCGCGTCGACCTGGTCGGCGAGCACATCGGTTCCACGGCGATCCGCACCCAGGAGGCCTTCGAACGGGCGCGCGGTGGTGTGCTGTTCATCGACGAGGCGTACGCGCTCTCCCCGGAGGACTCCGGCCGGGACTTCGGCAAGGAGGCCATCGACACGCTCGTGAAGCTGATGGAGGACCACCGGGACGCGGTGGTGGTGATCGTCGCGGGCTACACGGCCGAGATGGAACGCTTCCTTTCCATCAACCCCGGCGTCGCGTCCCGCTTCTCCCGGACCATCACCTTCAGTGACTACGGCCCCGAGGAGTTGCTGCGGATCGTGGAGCAGCAGGCCGATGAGCACGAGTACCGGCTGGCGCCCGGCACGGCGGAAGCCCTGCTGAAGTACTTCACGGCGATCCCCAAGGGCCCCGCCTTCGGCAACGGCCGCACCGCCCGCCAGACCTTCGAGGCGATGGTGGAACGGCACGCGGGCCGGGTCGCCCAGGTCGCGGAGCCGAGCACGGACGACCTGACTCTGCTCTACGCCGAGGACCTGCCCGAACTGTCCTGAGGCTCGCCACCCGGGCGGCGCGGCCCCGGCATCTCCGGCCGCAACCTGCCCAGCAGCCTCTCCCGTTCCTCGGCGAACGCCGGGTCCGCCTGGTAGTCGGAGTGTCCGAGGATCGGGGCCGGGAGCGGGTGCCGGTCGGTGCGGCCGTATGCCCTGGGGTCCTTGAGTGGCTCGCGGTCCACCTCGGGGCCGCAGCCGCCGGGCAGGCGGACCGGGCCGCCGATGGGGTCGGTGAGGCGGTGCAGGTTGCGCCAGCAGGCGACCTGACGGTGCAGTGAGCTGAGCGCGGCCGGTCCGAAGTGGGCCGGGAACCAGCGGCCGTAGAGGCGCTCCAGCGGGGAGCCGTAGGTCAGCAGCGCGACCCGCTTGCGCTCGGACGGCTTCAGCTGCCAGACCGCGGCTGCCGCGAGCACGCTGCCCTGGGAGTGCCCGGAGATCACCAGGCGGCCGCCCGTGTCGCGGGTCCAGGTGGCCATCCGCCAGGTCAGATCGGGTACGGCGCGCTCGGCGTAGCAGGGCGGGGCGAAGGGGTGGGCGGCGCGCGGCCAGAAGGTGCCGATGTCCCACAGGATGCCGATGGTGCGCCGCGCGGAGGCGTCCTTGTAGGCGCGCCGGCCCCAGGTGACGAAGAGTGCGAAGCCGAGTCCGATCAGCCAGGAGCCGAGTGCCTGGGCGGTGTCGGCGGCGCCTTGTACGAAGGGGGGTGAGCCGTGCGCCGCGCCGGCCGGTGTCTTCTCGGTGGTCAGGGCGCCGACGAGCGCGGCGGCCCCCAGGACCAGCATCATGGTGGCGGCCACGGCGACGACGAGGGGACCTCGGTCGGTGAGGGCGGCCATGGCGCGGGCGTTCGCGATCCGGCGGCTGCGCGCCGGGTCCTTGGCTTCCCCCGGGTAGTCGCGGTCGACCGCGTCCAGTCCGGCGTGGCGCAGCCGCCAGGTGCTCCGCCCCAGCAGGACGCACAGCACGAGCAGGACGACGAGCAGCGGCGGGATGGCGGACGCCTGCCAGGTCAGCAGGGCCGGCGGGCCGGCGATCGTGGCTCCGGTGCCGTCCAGCCAGTCGGCGACGCGCTGGGACACACCGCCGGACATCACGCCGCCGAGAGCGCAGGCCAGCATCGCGACGGCGGGTCCGCCGAGGCCGCGCATCGCGGCCCGCGGGGCGGGTCTGGCGCGGTGCAGGAGGTGGGCGACCACGGCGAGGGCGATGACGAGGAGTCCCTGGACCAGGGCGATGCCACCGAAGGTCGCGTCGCCGGGCAGCCGCCCGTGCGACCGCCAGTGCGGGCGCTCCCAGCCGGCGTACAGCAGGGCGAGGGCGAGCAGCGTGAGGGCGGCCAGCGGCAGACGGCGCACGAGGCGCTCGTCGAGCTCACCGTCGAGGCGTCGCTCGCTGCGGCCCCGTCGGCAGACCACCCACAGCACGGCGACCGCCCCGGTCACCAGCGCCCCGTCCAGGAGTCGGCCCAGCGCGTCCAGGGCGGCCGGCCCGCCCGGACCGCGGTCGAAACCGGCGGCCGGAATGCCCACCGCCGCGGCGACCGTGAGCAGGCCGGCGGCGGTGTGCGCGGCACGCAGCCGGGCCCCCAGACGGCGCCCGTACCAGAAGCCGGGCCGGCCCAGTGCGGTGCGGCCGGTCTCCTCCTCGGGCTCGGGGGCACGGACGGGGGGCTGCTGGGACTCGTACGCGCTCCAGGTGCGGTGGGAGAGGTACCACAGCAGGCCGATGAGGGCGGCGGGCAGCACGGAGGCGAGGGCGAGTCTTCGGCCGGGGCGGCTCCACCAGCCTCCGCCCGAAACGGTCGGCGCCAGGAAGCCCAGCCAGGAGTGCCGCTGGGCGCAGGCGTGCGTGCCCGCGCACTGCCAGGCCGCGAGGTCCAGGGCGACCTCGCAGGCGGCCGCGACCAGCAGCACGGTCAAGGTCAGCCCCGCGAGCCGGACCAGCAGCCCGTACAGGCGCACCGTGCGCGTGCGGCCCCGCGTGCCGGGGCGCATCCAGTGGGCGAGGTTGACCACCATGAACGGCAGCAGCAACAGCCACAGTGCGCGCGTGCCGTTGCCGGAGGTGAGGTTGGACCAGACGTAGGCCTCGGGCACCGGCCCGCTCCGGTGGTCGCCCGGGCCGGACTCCGCGTCGACGTCGTCGGCGCGCCGGTACACCGCGGCCGTGTCGTCACCGGTGATCCGCACCGTGCACGGATCGTTCAGCATCTTCTCGGGCGTCGCGCCGCCCACACCGTGGACCAGGAGCTCCAGGGCGACGCCCGCCGCTGCGGGCTGTGCGGCGGAGGCGGTCGCCCCGTCGGCAGAGGCATGTTCCTGCGCACGTTCCACTGTTCGCACATCCCCCGTGACACACCGTCGGCAGCTGTCCGTGCGGGCACAAGGATGTCCGCTCCGGGCGTGGCGTACACCTGCTGTCACGGAATCTCCCCGATACGTGTGACGACCGGGGCGGGCCCCACGCACCTGGATGGCATGCGCGCGTCGGGACGGGCAGTGGCACGACCCGCGCCGCCACGTGCGAGGATGGGACGCCCGCGCACGGTGGACGGGGGGAGAATGTCCTCGTCGGACCGGGTATGCGGGCCTGTTGGACGGCTGAGGTGAAAGGAACCGGAGCGTACGTGAGTGAGAATCAGAACCTCCTCGCGGAGCAGCGGCGCGCCCTGATCCTGGACGAGGTCCGGCGCCGTGGCGGGGTCCGGGTCAACGAGCTGACCCGCAAGCTCGGCGTGTCGGACATGACGGTGCGCCGTGACCTGGACGCGCTCGCCCGGCAGGGCGTCGTGGAGAAGGTGCACGGCGGCGCGGTCCCGGTGGTCGAGGCGAGCACGCACGAGCCGGGTTTCGAGGCGAAGTCTGGTCTGGAGCTGAGCGCCAAGGAGGACATCGCGCGCGCGGCGGCCCAGTTGGTGGCACCCGGTTCGGCTATCGCGCTGTCGGGCGGCACGACGACGTACGCGCTGGCACACCAACTGGTGGACGTGCAGGACCTCACGGTGGTGACCAACTCGGTACGGGTGGCGGACGTCTTCCACGTGGCACAACGCACCTCGGGCCAGCGGCAGGGCGCTGCGACGGTGGTTCTGACCGGCGGGGTGCGCACCCCGTCGGACTCGCTCGTGGGGCCGGTGGCCGACCAGGCGATCGCGGCGCTCCATTTCGACGTGTTGTTCCTCGGTGTGCACGGGATATCGGTCGAGGCGGGCCTGTCGACGCCGAACCTGGCGGAGGCCGAGACGAATCGGCGCCTGGTGCAGTCGGCGCGGCGGGTCGTCGTGGTCGCCGACCACACCAAGTGGGGCACCGTGGGCCTGAGTTCGTTCGCGGCGCTGGAGCAGGTCGACACCTGGGTGACCGACGCCGGGCTGCCGGCCCGGGTGCGCGCGGAGATCGCGGAGCACGTACGGCGGCTGGTGGTGGCGGGCGAGCCCGGCGAGGGCGCAGACATCTGACGGGGCGCCAGCTATGGTGGCTCTGTTCGCGCAACCACCCACTTCCTCCTGCCTGTTGACAAGGAGGGCTCCTCGATGACTCGCCGTCTGCGCCCGATGGGGCTCGACTTCGTCGAGACCGCGCCCATCCGTCTGGTCTTCGCGCACGAGATCGCCGCCGCTCCCGAGCCCGTCTTCCGGGCGCTCGCCGACGACGTGCCCGGCTGGACCTCGTGGTTCTCGGCGGTGACGCTCGCCCGTCCGACCGACGACGGGGCGGGACGCGAGATCTGGCTCCGGGGCGGCGTCCGCTTCGAGGAAACGATCCTCGCCGCGAAGGGCCCCGAGGTGTACGCCTACCGCGTGGACGTGACCAACGCGCCGGGCGCACGGGCGCTGGTCGAGGAGTGGCGGCTGACGCCGGCGGGCACCGGGACGCGCGTGCGGTGGACCTTCACCGCCGACGGGACGACAGCGTTCCGGTTCGTTCTGCGGCTGGCCCGGCCGGGTCTCGGGCGGGCCTTCAGGGCCGCGGTCACTTCGCTGGACCGGCGGCTGGCGGGGTAGCGCTCAGTCCGGCCACACGCCCGTCGCCAGCAGCGACTCGATCGCCGTCCCGTACGGCGCGATGTCCAGGCCCTGTTCGGCCAGCCACGCGTCCGAGTAGTACTTGTCGAGGTAGCGGTCCCCGGGGTCGCACAGCAGCGTCACCACGCTCCCCCGGCGCCCCTGGGCCACCATTTCGGCGACGATCTTCAGGGCGCTCCACAGCCCGGTCCCCGTGGAGCCGCCCGCCTTGCGGCCGATGGCCCGCTCCAGCGCCCGTACGGCGGCGACGCTCGCCGCGTCGGGGACCTTCATCATGCGGTCGATCGCGCCCGGCACGAAGCTCGGTTCCATACGGGGGCGGCCGATGCCCTCGATACGGGAGCCGCAGTCGCAGGTGACGTCCGGATCGCCGGTGGTCCAGCCCTCGAAGAAGCAGGAGTTCTCCGGGTCGGCGACGCAGATGCGGGTGTCGTACTGCATGTAGTGGACGTAGCGCGCGAGGGTCGCCGAGGTGCCGCCGGTGCCGGCCGTGGCGACGATCCACGCGGGCTCCGGGAACCGTTCCAACTCCAGCTGACGGAAGATCGATTCGGCGATGTTGTTGTTGCCGCGCCAGTCCGTGGCCCGTTCGGCGTAGGTGAACTGGTCCATGTAGTGGCCGCCGGTCTCCACCGCGAGGCGGGCGGACTCCTCGTACATCCTGCGCGAGTCGTCGACGAAGTGGCACCGCCCGCCGTGGAACTCGATGAGGCGGCACTTCTCGGCGCTCGTCGTGCGTGGCATGACGGCGATGAACGGCACGCCGATCAGCCCCGCGAAGTACGCCTCGGAGACGGCCGTCGAGCCGCTGGACGCCTCGATCACCGGGCGGCCCGGCCGGATCCAGCCGTTGCACAGACCGTAGAGGAAGAGCGAGCGGGCGAGCCGGTGCTTGAGGCTGCCGGTCGGGTGGGTCGACTCGTCCTTGAGATAGAGGTCGATGCCCCACTGCTCCGGCAACGGGAAGCGCAGCAGGTGCGTGTCGGCCGAGCGGTTGGCGTCCGCCTGGACCTTGCGGACGGCCTCTTTCAGCCAGTCACGGTAGACGGCGTCGCTACGGTCGACGTCGAGGGTCTCACCGGTCCAGCTCTGCTGAGTGGTGCTCACGGCGGTGCTCCTTACGCTCCACGCCGACGGCGCGTCGCGCGGTCGACGCCTCGATCATAGGCACCTTCCGCACCACTTCTCACCTGCATAAACACACCTTTGAGCAGCCCAAAGGACGCCTGGGGCACGGGCGTACGAGCCACGATGGCGGATACCGGGGGGCGCATTCACGCGAGTGCTCCGGGTGACCGTCGCGCGGGTGACGTACGTACTGGTGCTCGACGTTGTACCCGGGCAGACTTCAGCGGGCGGGACGGACGTCCCGAACGGGGGCGCACACTGGATCACGGAGCAGGCTGGATCACATCGCGGGTGGGATCACGACGCGGTCGGATCACCCCCGCAGGAGCGCGGTCCAGCGGACCCACGCGCACAAGGGGGCGGGCGGCATGGCGGAGCCGGAGTTCACGGCGACGGGCGTGCGGATCGGGAAGAGGCTGCGTTCGCTCACCAGGGCCGGGCAGGTCCGGATCAGCGGCGGCAGACTGGAGTTGCTCACGAGTTACGGCAGCGAGATCGACAGCGCCCCGGTGCAGGCGGTGCGGGCGTCGAAGCCCTGGTTCGCGCCGGAGGACCGCGCCCTCGCGGACCTCAACGGCAAGCGGTACCTGCTGACCCTGGGCGATCACGACCCCGCTCCGGGCGAGCCCGGGCCGCCCGCGGCGCGCCGGTTCATCGAGGCCGTGCGCAGGGCTGCGGGGCGTGGCGGCTGAGCCACCGCGAGTTGCGGTACCGGACCCCCTGGGTCACGCTGGTCTCACGTCACTCTGGGTTTACCGGCGATAACGCTGCGAGACAGCCCGCCGGACACGACAGCAGACGGCCGTTCACGCAGTCGTCCCGCTGGATCCGAACTCCGTGTTCTTCCGGACCTCACGTCGGGGAGTCGCAGCCGTGATCAGTCACCCAAGCAGGCACTGCACGGTGGAGCTCCAAGCCCTGCCGTCGCGGATCGGCCAGGTCCGCAGAATCGTATCGGCGCAGTTGCGCTACTGGCATCTGGATCCCCTCATAGACCGGGCCGCGCTCGGTGTGACCGAGCTTTTGACGAACGTCCACCGGCATGCCCAGCCCGACAAGACGTGCACCGTGGAGATGGAGCTGGTGCTCGACCGGCTCACGGTCTCGGTCCGCGACCACGACCCCCGACTCCCGGTGGTCGACGACGCGGAGCCCCTGGCCACCTGCGGACGCGGGCTCGCGATGGTGGCCGCGGTGAGCGAGAGCTGGGGCGCGCGACCGGACGGCGAGTCCGGCAAGGTCGTGTGGTTCACGCTCCCGACGCCGGTGTCCGCGCCGGCCCGCCCGTTGCGCCGTACGGTCGCGGAGAAGCCCGCGCACCGGTTCGCGGAGGTCGAGGTCACCGCCGACGGCCTCAGGCCGGCACACGCTCCCGCCCGGTCCGCCGTTGCCGGCTGACCGGGCGGTGACCGGCGTGCACTCACCTCGGGCGTGACGCGGCGCCACTCGGTGGCGTGTCCTGAGCACGGGCGGCCGGGCCGTGGCCCGATCGTGTCGGTCTCTGGCCCGCAGGGGTGCTTCCGGGCTCGGCGCGTGCCTGGAAGATGGGTGAAGTCGGACATCCCCGCAGGTGAGGTGCGCGAACGATGGCGCTGGACATGCGCGACCGCTGTGAACGCTGTACGACCGCGGCCCTGCCGCCCGACGCGCAGGCCCGCATCTGCTCCTACGAGTGCACCTTCTGCGTACCGTGCGGCGACGCCATGCGGAACGTCTGCCCCAACTGCGGCGGGGAACTGGTACCCAGGCCGCGTCGCGCCGTACCGACACCGCTTCCGGTCCGTCCGTGACCGAGGGCGCCCGGCGGCAGGCCGAGCGGCCCGCGACCGGTGGTCCGTTCTAGGCGACGGAGATGTCCACCGACGGCCGCAGCTTGGCCGCCGCGGCCAGCGCCTCGTGCACCGGGTGACTGTCGAAGGCCGCCAGCAGGGCCGTGTCCGCGGGGAGATCGGCCGCCGGGTACGCGATCTGCTCGTAGGCCGCCTGGAAGCGCGGGCCCCAGCGGCGGGCGCCGAGGCGGGCCGTGCGGGAGCAGTTGTCGACCATGTACGCCACATCCCGGGCGTGCATGTACGGCAGCAGCGAGTCGACCGCCTCGATCACGGACTCGTTGACGATCTCCGACCAGGGATGGCCGCGCTCGGCGAACTCGTCGACCTGGGCCGTCATCGTGGCCACGAACACGCCCGCGGCGAACGGGTCGACGGGCGTGTCGTGTTCGGTACGCCGGGCGTGCGCGCGCGGGCCGACCGACCACATCGGCGAGCCTCCGATCTCGCTCATCGGCCGCGTCCCGAGCCGGCGTTCGGCCAGGACCACGCTGCGCAGCTCGGTGCCGTCGGCGACCTCGTCGTAGATCTCGGCGACGATCTCGCGCGCGGGCCCGTACGTGGCCGTGTACGCCCGGTCGAAGACGTCCCGCCCGGCCAGGTCGAGGCCGTCACGCACCGCGCGCAGCCCCGCGCGGGAGATGGTGCGGGCGATCGGTCCGGTGACGTTCTCACAGGACCTCTCGTACGCCGTCACCTCGTCGTCCCCGGCGAGCCGGTGGCGGGTGTACAGGCTCTCGACGATGCCGTGGACGGCGCCGAGCAGGATGGCGCGTTCGCCGACGATGTCGGAGAGGTACTCGCTGTCGAGGGTGGTGCGGAACGTATACGGCGAGCCCAGCGCGACCGACCAGCCGAGGGCGAGGTCCGTGGCGCGTCCGTCGGGGTCCGCGTGCACCGCGAAACTGCTGTTGATCCCGGCGCCGTTGATCTCGGCGCCCTGCTGGTACAGGCGCCGCACGGAGTCACCCATGCCCTTGGGGCAGACGGCGATCACCCCGTGTCCGGGCGGGAACTCGCCGCCGGTCTCCCGGAGGTGGCCGAGCAGGAACCCGTGCGAGAGGCCGATGACGGCGCCCGGCTTGAGCGTCGCGAAGACCTCCTGGTGGTGGGCGGCCAGTGCGGCGTCCGCGATGAGCAGGATCACCAGGTCGCTGGCGGCGGTGACGGCGAGCCAGTCGCCGAGCGTGCCGTCCTCCTCGGCGAAGCCGTGGGCGCGGGCGTCGGCGGCCGAGGCCGATCCGGGGCGCAGGCCGACGGCGACCGTGATGTCCGTGTCGGCGAGGGAGTCGCGCAGGTTGAGGGCCTGGGCGCGGCCCTGCGGGCCCCAGCCGACGACGCCGATGCGGCTGACGCCGGCGAAGGCCCGCCGGAGCAGCGGGAAGAGGTGGCGGCCACCGCGCAGGATGGTCTCCGTGCCGCCGGGCACGTCCATCGTTTCGAGGGGGAAGACGCGGGAGGCGTATGTGGTCTCGGTCATGGTCGAGTTGTAGGCTCCGCGCGATCGTTGCGACAAGCGCAACTTGTGCAGCGGCCTGTTGCGGAAAGCGAAAGGGCAAGGTCACGGTATGCGGGACGACCATCGGGAGCTGCGCCTTTTCCTGCATCTGGCCCAGACGCTGAACTTCGGGCGGACCAGCCTGGACTGCCATGTCAGCCCCGCGACGCTCACCCGGACCGTGCAGCGGCTGGAGTCGGACCTGGGGCACCGGCTGTTGGACCGCGGTCCGCGCGGGGTGTCGTTGACGGCGGAGGGGCACCGGTTCCGTGAATACGCCGTCCAGGCGCTGGAGCTGTGGCGTTCCTACCGCGACGAGCATCCTGACCCCGCTCGACTCACCGGCCGACTCGCCGTGTTCGCCACGGTGACCGCCTGCCAGGCCCTGCTGCCGGACCTGCTGGCCCCTTTCCGCGCCGCGCACCCCCAGGTCCGCCTCGATCTGCGCACCGGGGACGCGGCGGCGGCCCTGGCCCGGCTCGACGAGGGCGAGGTCGACGCGGCGTTCGCGGGGATCCCCGCGCGGCTGCCGGAGCCGCTGGTGAGCCGGACGGTCGCGGTCAGCGAACTCGTCCTCGTCACCGCGCGGGACCGGCCCGACCCCGATCTGGACGGCCCCTTCGTCCTGCCGCACCGCGGGCTGGTCCGCGATGCCGCCGACCGCTGGTTGCGCGCCCGCGGCACGGCACCCGACGTGGCCTGTGAACCGGACGGCCACGAAGGGCTGTTGACCCTGGTCGCGCTCGGCTGCGGTACGGGCGTGGTCCCCCGCCTCGTACTGGAGCACAGCGCGGTGCGCGACCGGCTGACGGTGATCCCCGTCGATCCGTCGCCCGAACCGCTGCGGATCGGGCTGTGCGTGCGGCGGGCCGATCTACGTCGGGCGGCGGTCGCGGCGCTGTGGAGCCTCACGGCGCAGAAGGGTCTCGCCTGAGCCCCGCAGCCCTTCAGCACCCCTCAGCCCCTCAGCACCCCTCAACGCGTCAGTCCCTCAACTCGTAAGCCTCCTCACCCTCTTACTTGACCGATCGTTCTTGATTGCTCTAGCGTCGCCCCATGGCCAGGAGCAAGGAATTCGATCCGGACGCGGCGCTGGAGTCGGCCCTCGAACTGTTCTGGCGGCGGGGGTACGAGGCGACTTCGATGGCCGACCTCGTGGACCGTCTCGGTATCGGACGCGCGAGCATCTACGCCACCTACGGCAACAAGCGGGACCTGTACCTCAAGGCGCTGGAGCGGTACGGCGAGACGCGCGATTCCCGGCTGCTGCGCGAGCTGTCCCAGCCGGGCCCGGCGCTGCCGGCCGTACGCGCGGTGGTGCGGCGGTTCGCCGCGGAGGCCGCCGACGACAGCGGTCGTACACGCGGCTGTTTCGTCACCAACACGGCGGCCGAACTGGCACCGCACGACGACGCGGCGGCTCGCCGCGTGGAGCTCAGCTGGGAGCACCTGGAGACCCTGCTGCACTCGGCGCTCGTACGGGCCCAGGCGCAGGGCGAGCTGCCCGCGGCACGCGAACCCCGGGCGCTGGCCCGCATGCTGCTCGTGCTGATGCAGGGGCTGCGGGTGGTGGGCAAGGTCTCGACGGACCCTGCGCGGGTGCGGGACGCGGCGGAGCAAGCCCTGACCCTTCTGGAATGAGCAATTTCCGGAATGAACGGTCCAGAAAATTGAGCGCACAAAGGCCTTCCCGAAAGGAACGTCACGCCATGTCCCGCAACCGCTTCACCGGCCGCACCGCCCTCGTCACCGGAGGCGGATCCGGCATCGGACGGGCCGTCGCCCTGGCGTTCGCCGCCGAGGGGGCCCGGGTCGTGGTGGCCGGGCGCGGGCGGGCGGCGCTCGACGAGACCGTCGCCCTCGTGGCGGGAGCCGGCGGCAGCGCGGTCGCTCTCGTCGCCGACGTGACGAGGGCCGCCGACGTCGACGCGCTGGTCCGGGCGGTGGTGGACCGCTACGGCTCACTCGACGTCGCCGTCAACAACGCGGGTGTCTTCCGTGGCGGCGGCCCCGTCGCGGACGTCCTGGAGGAGGACTGGCGGACACTGCTCGACGTCAACGTCACGGGCGTCTTCCTCGCCCTGCGGGCCGAGATCCGGCAGATGCGCCGTCAGCCGGGCGGCGGGGCGATCGTCAACGTCTCGTCCAATTTGGGCCCCCACCGGCAGGCGCGCGGCATCGCCGCCTACGGCGCGTCCAAGGCCGCCGTCTCCGCTCTCACCCGCGGGGCCGCCCTCGACCACATCGCGGAGGGCGTCCGTATCAACGCCGTGAGCCCGGGCCCGTCCGACACGGCCATGTCGTTGCGGCCCGGCGAGTCGTCGGCGGACCGCGCCGCACGGATGAAGGAGCTGTCGCCGCTCGGCCGGGTCTCGTCGACCGAGGAGGTGGCTCAGGCCGTGCTGTACCTGGCCTCGGACGCTGCCGCGTCCGTCGTGGGCACGGATCTGGTGATCGACGGCGGGGCGGCGCTGTAAGTACCGGTGATACCCGTGCTCACTGCGCGGCCAGCGCCCCCAGCGGATCGTCGAGCACCGGCTGCCACGCCAACTCCGCCGCGCCGACCAGACTGTTGTGGTCCAGCGAACAGGCCAGGATGGGCACGCCCCCGCTGCGGCCCCACAGGCTGCGGTCGGCGACCACCGCGCGCAGCCGGTCCGGGTCGGCGTCGATGAGGGTGCGGTGCAGGCCGCCGAGGATGATCCGGTCCGGGTTGAGGATGTTCACCAGGCCGGCGAGCCCCAGGCCCAGCCGGTCGATCAGGGCCGCGACGGCCCCGCGGACCGCCGGGTCGTCGTACTCGTCGCGGATCAGGTCGTCGGCCTGCTTCAGCAGCGACACCTCGGGACCCGGCGCCCGGCCCGCCGCCGTGAGGAGGGCCAGCGGGTCTGCCTCGACGTCGAGGCAGCCGCGGCTGCCGCAGTGACAGGGTCGGCCGCCCTCGGGATTGACCGTGAGATGGCCGACTTCGAGGGCCAGGCCCGAACTGCCGGTGTGCAGGCGCCCGTCGAGGACCAGCGCGCCGCCGACGCCGCGGTGCCCGGTCGCCACGCACAGCAGGTCGCGGGCCCCGCGTCCGGCGCCGTGGCGGTGCTCGGCGAGCGCGGCGAGGTTGATGTCGTTGGCCGCGAAGGCCGGTCCGGTGATGCCCGCGGCGCGGACGCACCCGGCGAAGATCTCTCGTACGGGTGCCCCCGCAGGCCAGGCCAGGTGCAGCGGGTTGAGCGCCAGTCCCTCCGGTTCGGCGACCGCGGACGGTACGGCGAGCCCGGCGCCCACGCACCGCCGCCCGGTCTGCCGCAGCAGTTCGGCGCCCGCGTCCACGACGGAGCCGAGCACCTTCGCGGGGTCGGCGTCGACGGTCTCGCAGCCGGGGGCGGTCGCGACGATCCGGCCGCCGAGTCCGACCAGCGCGGCGCGGAACCCGTCGGCGTGTACCTGGGCGGCCAGTGCCACCGGGCCGTCCTCGGCGAGTTCGAGCCGGTGCGAGGGGCGGCCCTGCGATCCGGCGGCGGCGCCGGGCCGGGCGTCGACCCTGATCAGGCCCAGCGCCTCCAGCTCCGCGGCCACCGCACCCGCCGTCGCGCGCGTGACGCCCAGTTCGGCGGTGAGCACGGCACGGGTCGGTGCGCGCCCGGTGTGCACGAGCTCCAACGCGGGCCCGAGCGCTCCGCGCCCCCGGTCCAGTCGCGTCCTCGAGGTGGTCCCTTCCCCCGCCTGCCGGGGGTCCGCCTTGCCGCTCATGAGGGGGAGTCTCCCATGATCCGCTCGGGTGCCGGCGCGCACGGCCGGTTACCGTGTCCACTCCGGCGTCCGGATCCCGGCCTCGCGTCCTGGCCCGCCGGACCGTACGGCGGCACCGCCACCCCGCGGCTGCTCCCCGGCCGGGACCCGGCGCCGCGGGAGCGGCTCACCGGAACCCGCTCACCCGCAGGGTGACGTTCAGCCGCCCGGTCAGTCCCAGCCCGGCCGGCGCCGTGCCCGGGCGCACCCGCGGCACCCCGTGGTACGCGAGCCGCGACGGCCCCCCGAACACGAACAGGTCGCCGCTGCGCAGCTCGACGTCCGTGTACGGACGCGTCCGTGTCTCGGTGTTGCCGAAGCGGAAGACGCAGGTGTCGCCGAGGCTCAGGGACACCACAGGCGCGTCGGACTTCTCGTCGGCGTCGCGGTGCATGCCCATACGGGCGTCGCCGTCGTAGAAGTTGATCAGCGCGATGTCGTACGCCGCTCCGGTGGCCGCCTCCGGTCCGAGCGCGTCGGTCACCGCGCGCCGGCCCAGCTCTCCCAGCCAGGCGGGGAAGGGCTTCACCGGGGCGCCGTCGCCGTCGACGACCGTGCGGGCGTAGGCGTACGGATACCAGTGCCAGCCCAGGCAGACCTGCCGGGCCGTCATGGTGCCGCCGCCGGGAGTACCGACCGTGCGCAGGCCGGCCGGTGGGCGGGCCCACGCGCGGCAGGCGTCGAGCAGTTCCCGCTGGTGCCGGGCGTCGAGCCAGTCCGGCACGTGCACCGCGCCCGGCGCGACGACCGTACGGTCCCGGGGGAACAGCTCGGCGTCCATGGCCCCCATCCTCCCCCACCAGCCCTGAGCTGCGACTCGGCTAGCCTTGACGCACGATGAACGACCGTATGACGACTCCCTGGGGCGAGCTCGCGCTGGCCCGCTTCCCCGAGGACCCGCGCGAACAGCTGCGGGCCTGGGACGCCTCCGACGCGTATCTCCTCCGGCACCTCAGCGAGCAGCGCATTCCGCTGTCCGGCACGGTCGTGGTCGTCGGCGACCGCTGGGGCGCCCTGGTCACCGCGCTCGCGGCGCATCGGCCGACGCAGATCACCGATTCGTACCTCGCGCAGGAGGCGACGCGGGCCAACCTCGCCCGCAACGGCGTCGAGACCGGGTCGGTGCGGCTGCTCACGACCCAGGATCCCCCACCCGACCGTGTCGACGTGCTCCTGGTGCGGGTGCCGAAGAGCCTGGCGCTGCTGGAGGACCAGCTGCTGCGGCTGGCGCCCGCGGTGCACGAGGGCACGGTCGTGGTCGGCACCGGCATGGTGAAGGAGATCCACACCTCGACGCTCCAGCTGTTCGAGCGGATCCTCGGCCCGACCCGTACGTCGCTGGCCGAGCACAAGGCGCGCCTCGTCTTCTGCACCCCCGATCCCGGGCTGCGGCGGCCCGCCAATCCATGGCCGTACGCCTACCCGCTCCCCGGCGGCATCGGCCCCGCCTCCGGACGCACGGTCGTCAACCACGCGGGCGTCTTCTGCGCGGACCGCCTCGACATCGGCACCCGCTTCTTCCTCCAGCACCTGCCCCCCAGCCGTGGCCTGCAGCGGGTCGTGGACCTGGGCTGCGGCAACGGTGTCGTCGGTACGACGGTGGCGCTGGCCAACCCGGACGCCGAGGTGCTGTTCGTCGACGAGTCGTTCCAGGCCGTGGCCTCGGCGGAGGCGACCTACAAGGCGAACGGGGTACCGGGGCACGCCGAGTTCCGGGTCGGGGACGGGCTCACCGGGGTGCCGGCAGGCAGCGTCGACATCGTCCTCAGCAACCCCCCGTTCCACTCCCACCAGGCGACGACCGACGCGACGGCCTGGCGGATGTTCACCGGGGCGCGGCGCGCACTGCGGCCGGGCGGCGAACTGTGGGTGATCGGCAACCGGCACCTGGGCTACCACGTCAAGCTGCGGCGGCTGTTCGGCAACAGTCAGCTGGTGGCCGGCGACCCGAAGTTCGTGGTGCTCAAGGCGGTCAAGCGGGGGTGAGCGGGGCGGCCGGGGGACCGTCTAGCCCTCGAAGCCGTCCCGCAGGATCCGGCGTGCCACCCTGCCGCGCGCGTCGGTGAGCTCCGCCGTGATCCGGCGCTGCCGGTCGTCGTCGATCCCGACGGCCGCGGGCACCGGCGGAACAGCCAGCAGGCAGGAACGCCGCAGATGCGTCGGCGGGTGGGTCGTGTCGACGCTGTGTCCCCGCAGGGCACCGGCGCGCCGCTGGCGCTCGCGCTCGTGGTCCGGGATCGACGCCATGTGGGCGGTGAGCCGCTCCCACAGCCCCTCCGCGGGATCCCCGGCCTTCCTCGCGGCGCGCGGTCCGCCCACGCCCGCGCTGTTGACCTCACGCCGCAGAGTGGTGGCGGCCGAGTCCGCGACCAGGAACCAGTCCATGAGCTCCACCGCGGCCACGGTGGACCCCGCGCGGGCGGCCATGCGGTCGGCGAGGTACTCGGCGCGCTGGGTGGCGCGCAGGGTCAGCCGGTCCAGCAGCATCAGCACACCCTGGAGGAGCCAACAGGGCACGAGACAGGCCAGGTTCATGAGCATCTGCATGGCGGTCGTCGGATTCGGGATCGGGGAGAAGTAGAAGTGCCAGGTGGTCAGGGAGTGGTACGCGGTCCCGACCACCACCCCGTGACGGGTGTCCCCATTGCTGTAGTGCCCGAGTTCATGGCCGAGCAGCGCGATCCGCTGCCGCGGACCGAGGGTCTCCCACAGGGGCACCCCCAGCGTCAGCAGGCGGCGCCCACGCACGCCGTAGGTCATCACGCTCGCGTTGAACTCGGCGTCGACCGCGATCACGTCGACACCGCGGGTGCCGGCCTCCCGGGCGACCTCGTCGACGAGCGCGAACAGCGCGGGCGCGTCGGCGCGCCGCAGCAGCGGCACGTCCTCGGGCAGCCGGGGAGTCCGCGGCCGAAGTGACCACGCCAGTGCCAGGAGGAACACGCCCGGCACCATCCCCGCGCCGCCCCACCCCTTGACGAGGAACCAGATCCCGCCGGCGGCCAGCGCAAGAGTCATGCCGTGGACGACGAGCGCGACGGTGTAGGCGAGGACCGACGAGGCGTCCCGCCGCGCGCGCAGCGTCCCGCCGGCCGCCACCTCGGCCAGCAGTTTCTCCCCGTAGCGCCGGGCCAGCGCACGCTGGGCCCCGGCCAGCCGTCCCGGCTGCTCCTCCGGCCGCGCCGGATCCACGTTCCAGTCACAGGCGGCACACCACGTGGTGAACCGGCTGTCGACACGGATCTCGGCCCCACACCCGGGACACGGCTGAACCGTCTCCCCCGCGACGCTGCGCATGGGCGCACGCTCCCCCTTGCCGCGCGGCACTCTCCCCAGAGGCCGCCTGTACATGACATAGCGAAGGTGATCACAGGGGGGCGCTCGCAGTAAAGCCGGCGGTGCCCCGTGGACGCCCCTGACACCGGCGCGCGTCAGCCCAGCACCCGGACGATCCGTGTCACCGCCCCCGCCATCGCCTCCCTGCCCACGCTGAGGTACTTGCGTGAGTCGACCGCCTCGGGGTTGGCGGCGAGGAAGTTTCTGATCGCGCCGGTCATGGCGATGTTGAGGGCGGTGCCGATGTTGACCTTGGCGATGCCGCCCGTGACCGCCGCGGTCAGTTCGTGGTCCGGGAGTCCGGACGAACCGTGCAGGACGAGGGGGACGTCAAGGGTGTCGGAGAGGCGTTCGAGGAGGGCGTGGTCGAGGGCCGCGGTGCGGGTGGTCATGGCGTGGGAGCTGCCGATCGCCACGGCCAGGGCGTCGATTCCGGTGTCCGTCACGAAGGTGCGGGCGCCGGCGGGGTCGGTGCGGGCGCCGGGTGCGTGGGGGTCGAGCGGGGGTGCTCCGTCCTTGCCGCCGACCTGGCCCAGCTCCGCCTCGATCCACAGCCCTTGGGCGTGCGCCCAGTCGGCGGCGGCCCGGGTCACGGCGAGGTTCTCCGCGTACGGCAGGCGGGCGGCGTCGTACATCACGGAGCTGAAGCCGGCGGCCGGTGCCTGGCGCAGCAGGGCGTCGCTCTGGACGTGGTCGAGGTGCAACGCGACGGGTACGGTGGCACGTTCGGCTGCGGCGACCGCCGCGCGGGCGAGCGGGAGCAGTCGGCCGTAGCGGAACCTGACGGCGTTCTCGCTGACCTGGAGGACGACCGGTGACTCGGCGGATTCGGCGCCGGCGATGACGGCCTCGACGTGTTCCAACGTGATGATGTTGAAGGCGGCGACGGCGGAGCGGGTCGCGGCGGCGCGGGTGACGAGCTCGCCGGTGGTCGTGAGGGGCACGGCCGTTCCTTTCCGGTGCGGGTGGGACCGGGGGTCCTGCGGCGTCAGGGGGCGAGGATCACCGAGCGGGTGAGGTGGCGCGGGCTGTCCGGGTCGAGGCCGCGGGCCACGGCGACGGCGACCGCGAGCCGTTGGGCGCGGACCAGTTCGGCGAGCGGGTCGAGGCTGCCGTGCACCCACAGACCGCCGGTGGCCCCCACCTGTCCGGCCAGCCCCTCCGGCGCTTCGCCGAACATCCAGGCAGCGGTCCCCCGGGTGGTGACACTGATGGGCCCGTGCCGGTACTCCATCGCCGGATAGGCCTCGGTCCACGACAGCGAGGCCTCGCGCATCTTCAGCGCGGCCTCATTGGCCAGGCCGACCGTCCAGCCGCGGCCGAGGAAGGTGAACTGGACACAGTCGACGAGCTCTTGGGGCAGGTCGGCGGTGAGCGCCGTGCGGGCATCGGCGACCACGGCGTCGCCGTGCAGTCCGAAGTGGGCGCGAAGCAGGGTGAGCGCCGTGGTGGCGAAGCGTGTCTGGACCACGGAGCGTTCGTCGGCGTAGTCCAGCAGGACGACGTCGTCGGCCGCGGCCATCACGGGCGTGTCCGGGTCGGCGGTGAGCGCGGTCGTGCGGGTACGGCCGCGCAGCCGCGCCAGCAGCTCCAGCACCTCCGTGGTGGTGCCCGAACGGGTGAGGGCGACGACCCGGTCGTACGTCCGGCCGTACGGGAACTCCGAGGCGGCGAAGGCGTCCGTCTCCCCCGGGCCCGCCCCCTCCCGCAGCCCCGCCGCCGCCTGCGCCATGAAGTACGAGGTGCCGCAGCCGACGAACGCGACCCGCTCCCCCGGTGCCGGCAGCACCCCGCCGTGTCCCGCGGCTTCCGCGGCGGCGCGTGTCCAGCACTCGGGCTGGCTGATCAGCTCGTCCTCGACATGCGTCATGTCGTACCCCTCCCCCAGTGATGCTTGTTCTTGCAAGATATAGCGAGCTTTCGAGCATCTTCAAGCATTCGGAGGGAAGTGGGGTGCGCTAAGGTCGCCGGGAGATCGAGTGCCGTGGACGAACGGAGAGGTGCGGATGTCGCGCGACGCCCGCTGGAAGGCGCTGCTGGAGCTGCTCGTCGAGCGCGGCCGGCTGGACGTCGAGGAGGCCGCCGCCGACCTGGACGTCTCGTCCGCCACGATCCGCCGCGACTTCGACCAGCTGGCCGAACAGCAGATGCTCGTCCGGACCCGGGGCGGGGCGGTCGTGCACGGGGTGTCATACGAGCTGCCGCTGCGCTACAAGACCGCCCGCCGCGCCTCCGAGAAGCAGCGCATCGCCAAGGCCGTGGCCGACCTGATCGCGCCCGGCGAGGCGGTCGGGCTGACCGGCGGCACGACCACCACCGAGGTGGCGCGGGCCCTGGCCGTGCGCGGCGACCTCGCCTCCGGCTCGCCCGCGCTGACCGTCGTGACGAACGCGCTCAACATCGCCACCGAACTGGCCGTACGGCCGCAGTTCAAGATCGTGGTGACCGGCGGGGTAGCACGGGCACAGTCGTACGAGCTGATCGGACCGCTCGCGGACGGCGTACTGGGCCAGATCACGCTGGATGTCGCGGTCCTCGGTGTCGTCTCCTTCGACGTCGCCCATGGCGCCGCCGCCCACGACGAGGCGGAGGCCGCCGTCAACCGGCTGCTGTGCGAGCGCGCCGAGCGGGTCGTCGCCGCCGCCGACTCCAGCAAGCTGGGCCGCCGGGCCTTCGCCCGGATCTGCGCGGCGGAGTCCGTGGACACACTGGTCACGGACACGGCGGCCGACGTCGACACGGTACGGCGGTTCGAGGAGGCGGGGATCCGGGTCGTCGTCGTATGACAGCACGCCCCAGTTCCTTGCGCGCTCCCCGGACCGGTTCGTCCTAAGCTGGAAGCCGCGTGGTGCGGGCCGACCCAGGGAGGCTGCGATGACGGAGACGGCGTTCTGCCAGAACCCCCTCGGTGGCGCCCGCTACCTGCCCATCGCCGAGCACGGGCTGATCGGCGACCTGCGCAGTGTGGCCCTGGTGGGGACGAACGGCACGATCGACTGGTACTGCTGCCCCTCCTTCGACTCCCCCAGCGTCTTCGGCTCGATCCTGGACGCGGAGCGGGGCGGCTGTTTCGAGCTGGCGGCGACCGTGCCGGCGAAGACCAAGCAGTTCTACTTCCCCGACACGAACGTCCTGATCACCAGGTTCTTCACCGAGGACGGCGTCGGCGAGGTGCAGGACTTCATGCCCATCACCGGCGAGACGGGCTCCGAGGCCGAACGCCACCGGCTGATCCGGCGCGTGCTGTGCGTGCGCGGCTCCATCCCCTTCCGCACCCGAGTGGCCCCGCGCTTCGACTACGGCGCCCAGCCGCACACCCTCCGCCTGGCCGGCGATCTGGCCGTCTTCGAGTCCGAGAAGCTCTCGCTCGGGCTGACCGCCACGGTGCCCCTGGAGGTCCACGGGCCGGACGTGCGGGCGGACTTCAAACTCTCCGAGGGAGAGGCGGCGGTCTTCGCCCTCGACCAGCTGGGCGCCGAGGTGGCACCGCGCCGGTGCCCCCGCATGGAGGCGGAGGAGGAGTTCTGCGCCACCGTGGCGTACTGGCGGCGCTGGCTCTCCGCGTCCAAGTACCGGGGCCGCTGGCGGGAAGGGGTGCACCGCTCCGCCCTCACCCTGAAGCTGCTCACCTACGCCCCCACCGGCGCGATCGTCGCCGCGCCGACCACGAGCCTGCCCGAACAGCTCGGCGGCGAACGCAACTGGGACTACCGCTACATGTGGGTACGCGACGCCGCCTTCTGCGTCTACGCACTGCTGCGGCTGGGCTTCACCGGCGAGGCCAAGGCGTTCATGGAGTTCGTGACCCGGCACGTCAGTCCGGGCGACGGCAAGCCCTCCGGCCCGCTGCAGATCATGTACGGCATCGACGGGCGCACCGATCTGGCCGAGCGTGAACTGGCCCATCTGGAAGGCCATCACGGCTCCGCACCGGTGCGCGTCGGCAACTCGGCCGCCGAGCAGCTCCAGCTGGACATCTACGGCGCGCTGATCGACTCCATCTACCTCTACGACAAGTGGGCGGAGCCCGTCTCCAGCGACCAGTGGGACGATGTGTGCGAACTGGTCGACTGGGTCTGCGAGCACTGGAACCAGCCCGACGAGGGCATCTGGGAGACCCGCGGCGGCCGCAAGAACTTCCTGTACTCGCGGCTGATGTGCTGGGTGGCGATCGAACGGGCCATCCGGATGGCCAACCGGCGCGGCCTGCCCGCCGACCTGATCCGCTGGCGGGAGTGCCGCGACACGATCTACCGGCGCATCCACAGCCGGGGCTGGTCCGAGACACGCCAGGCCTTCGTGCAGTACGAGGGCAGCGACGTGCTGGACGCGGCCGTGCTGATGATGCCGCTCAGCAAGTTCATCGCCCCCACCGACCCCAAGTGGCTGTCCACGCTCGACGCGCTCACCCATGACCTGGTCTCCGACTCACTGGTCTACCGCTACGACCCCCAGGCCAGCCCGGACGGCCTGCGCGGCGACGAGGGCACGTTCTCCATCTGCTCCTTCTGGTACGTCGAGGCCATGGTCCACGCCGGCCGGGTCGAGGAGGCACGGCTGGCCTTCGAGAAGATGCTGACGTACGCCAACCACCTCGGCCTGTACGCCGAGGAGATCAGCCAGACCGGCGAACAACAGGGCAACTTCCCACAGGCGTTCACCCATCTCGCCCTCATCAGCGCGGCCTTCAACCTGGACCGGGCCCTGGGCTGACGGCCCTCACCAGCTCGGTCGTACCGTCCGGGAAGCGGATCTCGAGGTCTCCGTCGACCGTCGACTCCGCCTGCGCACCCGTCCGCAGGGCGTGGGCGTCCTCCGACACGAGCGGATCGGCGGTGAGGATCACCAACGTGACCAGGAGGCGGGTGCCGCCGGGATGGAACGCGGTGAGCACGGGGACGGCCGAGTGGTCGCCGTAGGCGTTGTGCCCGCGGGTCCGCGCGACGGCGGCGTCCACCTCGTCCCAGCCGAGCAGGCCCACGACCGCCGAGGTCAGACCGTCGCCGCGCCGGGCCACCGCCCAGCCCGGGCCGGTGTCCGCGGCCGGCGGTGCGGTGTCGCAGGCGATCGCCCAGCCGCCCTCGCGTACGACGGTCCCGGCCGGGGCGTCGACTCGGTGCACGCGCACCTCCCAGGGGCCGTGCACGACGCTGGTCGTGACGATGGCGTCGAGGTCGTCGCCGCCCGGCGCGAGCGGGGCGTGCGTCGACGCGGCGCGGTGGCCGTCGACGTACAGCGGGTCGATACGGCCGCGGCCGGAGGGCCCGGCGGGTGTCAGCAGGGCGAGGTGGTTGTCGGCGTCGTGGGGTTCGTCGCCGGGCGGGGTCTGCGGGGCCGTCGCGGTGGAGTAGGCGAACCTGGTGTAGTGCGGGCTGTCGTCGGAGGCCGCGGGCGGGGGCGGGAGGCGGTCGGTGCCGTGGTTGACGAGCCGTACGATTCCGTCGGCTGCCGTGGAGTGCAGCAGCCAGCCGGGGGCGGGCAGCGCCAGGTACTGGTCGGCGGTGTCGACGGGGCCCGGCTCCTCGGGCGCCGTCCACACCGGGTGGTCGGCGGGCAGGAGCAGGCCGAGGAACGCCTTGCTCGCCCAGTACGGGGAGGCGGGTCCCGAGTAGGGCTGGGTGACCGGGAGGTAGGGACGGTACCAGCCCAGGCTCAACAGGCCGTTCTCGTCGGGGACCTGGCGGTCGGCGAAGTGCTTCAGGGCGCCGGAGGCGAGGCGGCGGGTGCGGCCGGGCGGCAGTGGGGTGGCGTCGGCGAGGGCGCCCGCCCACAGCGGGGCGGTGGTGGCGAAGCGGTAGGTCAGGGAGCGGCCCTGGTGGACGGGCGCGCCGTCGGAGCCGAAGAAGTACTGGTGGGTCTCCAGCAGTTCGCGCAGGCGGGCACGGTGTGTCGCGACGAGGGCGGGGTCGGCGCGCGGACCGGCGATACGCGCCCACAGGACGGGGTACAGGTGCAGGGCCCAGGCGTTGTAGTAGTCGAACTTCCGGCCGTCGCCGTCGGTGTACCAGCCGTCGCCCCGGTACCAGTCGTCCAGGCGCGCGAGGCCGGCATCGATCTCGGTGCGGCTGTGCGGGGCGCCGACCGAGGCGAGGAACTCCTCGGTGATGACCTGGAAGAGCCGCCAGTTGGAGTCGTTGGCGGTGGCGCCCACGAACCCCCCCAGCCATGCGGCGGTCTTCTGCCGTACGGCGTCGGGCAGTCGGTCCCAGAGCCACGGGCGGGTCTCGTGCAGGGCGATCGCGATGGACGCCGCCTCGACCATGGGCTGGGAGCGGTCGGTGATCGGCGGCCAGTGCTCCGGATGGTGCGGGTCGGTGCCGGCGGCGAGGCCGGTGGCGTAGCGCTCGATCAGGTCGGGACCGGCCTGCCCGTCGGATCCCGCGATGCGGAACGCGGCGAGCAGGAAGGAGCGGGCGTAGCCCTCCAGCCCGTCCGACCAGGCGCCGGAGTGGCTGGTGCGGCCCGGGAGGCGGTACTGGGCAAGGCCGGGTGTGGCGTACGGGCGGAGCCCGGTCAGCAGTCGGTCGGCGGTGGCCTCCCAGTGGGCCCGGGTGTAGCCGGTGCGGGGGGACAGTGCGAGGTCGGGGGATGGCAGGTGGCCGGCGTCGGCCGACAGGTGCGGCGCGGTCATACGGGGGTGGATCCTCCGTCGGTCAGTGAGGGCGCCCGGGCGGGGGCGCGGCGACGCTGTCGCGTACGACGATGTGGGTGCCGAGCAGGTGGTGGATGCCGGCGGCGTGTTCGGGGTCGCGCAGGGCGATGCGCACGGCGGCGCGGCCGAGTTCCTCGGCGGGGGTACGGACCGTGGTGAGCGGGGGGTTGAAGTCCTCCGCGAGCGGTATGTCGTTGTAGCCGACGACCGAGATGTCGTCGGGTACGCGCAGGCCCGCGTCGGCGATGGCGCGCAGGGCGCCGGCGGCGACCATGTCGTCCCCGGCGAAGACGGCCGTGAACTCCGGGCTCTCCTTGAGGAGTTCGGTCATGGCCTGGTGTCCGGCCCCCCGGCCGAGTCCGCAGTCGACGACGCGCGCGGCCTCGGGCGGCAGGCCGTGCTCGGCGAGGGCGGCCCGGTAGCCGTTGACGCGGGCGTCCAGGGCCGTGTTGCCGGGCAGCCCGCCGAGGAAGACGATCCTGCGGTGTCCCGCGGAGAGCAGATGCGCGGTGATCGCGCGGGCCCCGGCCTCGTTGTCGAACTCGACGACCAGCGCCGGGACGTCGGGGTCGGGAGCGGGCCGTCCGCACAGGACGAGCCGGGCGCCGGAGGAGTCGAGGGCCTGCGCGTAGTGGGCGACGCGCTCGCGGTAGGCGTCGTCCTCGACGACCCCGCCGACGAGGATCACCAGCCGGGCGCCCTCCTCCCGCATGAGCTGCACGAACTCCAGCTCGCGCTGCGGATCGCCGCCCGTGGTGCCGACCAGGCAGAGCCAGCCGTGGGTGGCGGCCTCCGCCTCCACGCCCTCGGCGACCTGGGCGTAGAAGGGGCTGGTGACCTGGCGCAGGACGACGGCGACCATCTTGCGGCCGCCGCCGACCAGCGCGCGGGCGTGCGCGTTGGCGACATAGTCGAGGGCGGTGGCGGCGCGCAGGACCCGGGCGCGGGTGGCCGGCGGAACCGGGTAGTTGCCGCTGAGGACACGCGAGACCGTAGCCACGGACACGCCCGCCCGTTCCGCCACCTCACGGATGGTCACCCGTCCCTGTGCCGCCATGTCTCTCCCCGTTCCTCGTCCCGTGTCCGTGTCCGCCCGTGTCGCCGCCTCACGCGTTGGCGGCGTACTCCTTGGCGTATTCCTCGGCCATTCTGTCGCCGCCGCGGGACCGCCAGTTCTTCACGGCGGCGTCGTAGTCGGACATCGGGGAGCGGCCGGCGACGACCGCGGTGATCGTGTCGTCCATGAGGGCCTTGAGCGTGGCGCCCTGGGTGGTGTCGGTGGCGGACTTGAGCCCGAAGGAGGCGTTGCGGATCGCGACCGGGACGACCTTCTGCTGCCAGGCGTGCAGGGCGCGTACGGCTTCGGGCATGCCCGGTACGAACAGCACCTGAGGGCCCTCGGCCAGGTACCGGAACGGCAGGTTGGAGACGTTCTCCACCTCGCCGAGCTTCGTCGCCTCCGGCGAGCCGTCCTTGCCACGGGTGAAGTGCACGCCCTCCAGGCCGTAGTGCGTGAGCTCCCACTCCTTCGTGCCGAAGGGGGCGGCCAGGTAGTCGAGGAGGCGCAGCAGGAGTTCGATACGTTCCTTCTTGGCCTTCTTCAGAATGGTGTAGCCGAAGGAGCGGCGGGCGGCGACGATGCCGCCGGGGGTGCCGTCGACGCTGTACGGCAGTGCGGGTGCCGGGGTCAGCAGGCCCTTGGAGTCGGGGTAGCGGGTCTGGTAGGCGCCGAAGCCGTCCTGGAGGGAGCCCACGGTTCCGTTGAGGAACAGGGTGCCCAGGTCCACGGACGACAGCGAGGTGGCGTCGGGGTGGTAGGAGCCGTTCTTGCGCAGCTGTGCCTGGTAGGCGACGGCGGCCTTGTAGCGCTCGTCGGTGTAGTTGGGGAGGAAGGCGCCCTTCTGGTCCACGGCCCAGCCGGCCGGGGCGTTGTGGGCGGCGGCGTGCACGGCGTTGCCGAAGAGCGATCCGGCGGCGGCGCCGAGTGCGTACGTCTTGCCGTGGGTGGCCTTCTTGGCCACGGCGGCGAAGTCCTCGGAGGTCCAGCCCGCCTTCATGCCCGCGCCGGTGAACAGGCCCTGGTTGAGCCAGAGCGTCGAGCCGGGCAGCGGGCGTTCGAGGGGGATGCCGTAGATCTGCCCGCCGATGCGGCCCATGTCGCGCCAGGCGTGGGTGGGGATGCCCGCCAGGTTGCGGTACTCCTTGATCGCGTCGCCGGAGAGGTACGGCGTCAGGTCCTCGGCCCTGCGCTGCACGAACTGGGCCTCGCGGGGCAGCGTGAACCCGGAGAAGACGTTGAGGATGTCCGGGAGCGAGTCGGGGTCGCCGGCCATCACGGTGGCCATCTTCTTCTGGTAGTCGGCCTGCGGGATCACCGTGAACTCGATCTTGACGCCCAGGGCCTTCTCGACCGCCCGCCAGTACTGGTTCTGTGACGCTCCCTTCGGCGGTGTGCCGAACGTGACGGACATGACCTTGATCGTGGAACCGTCGCCGGGCGTGCGCGCGACCGAGGTGACCAGGTCGGCAGGGTAGGAGGTGTAGCCGGCCTGGACGCCGGCCTCGGTCGGGGCGAGGTCGGGCTTCGGCCCGGCGGCCGCCGTGTAGGCGGGCCAAGGGGCCAGCTTCTTCCCCGCGTTGGAGACGTCACCGTCGTCCGAACCGGTGGAGCACGCGGTCAGCAGACCTGGGACGGAGACGGCGGCACCACCCGCGGCCACGGTGCGCAGCAGCGTGCGTCGGGACATGCTGGGCATGGCGAGCGACCTTTCTGGATGCGGCTCTTGATGATCTGTCGGCCGGAGTCGGCCGGCGTTCAGCTCTTGATGGCGCCGGTGAGCACGCCCTTGGTGAAGTACTTCTGGAGGAAGGGATAGACGAGCAGGATCGGCACGGTGGCGATGACCAGGACCGCCATCTGGATCGTCTGCGGCGCGTTGACCGTGCCCTCGCCGGTGGTCGTGTCGGTGAGGCCCGAGCCCGCCACGACGTAGGTACGCAGGACCTGTTGGAGCGGCCAGTGGTCGCTCTCGAGGTAGAGCGAGGCGTAGAACCAGGAGTTCCAGTACGCCACGGCGTAGAACAGTCCGACGACGGCGAGGGCCGCCTTCGACAGGGGCAGCACGATGGACCACAGGACGCGGAGGTCGCCGGCCCCGTCCAGGCGCGCCGCCTCGTACAGCTCCTCGGGGATGCCCTGGAAGAAACCGCGCAGGACGACCAGGTTGAAGACGTTGACCAGCACCGGGAGGATCAGCGAGCCGTAGTTGTCGAGGAGGTCGAGTTCCTTGACGAGGAGGAAGCTCGGGATCATGCCGGGCGGGAAGAGGAACGTGAACAGGATCAGCAGCAGGACCGGTCTGCCGCCGAACACGCCCGGACGGGACAGGGCGTAGGCGAGGCTCACCGTGCAGGCGAGGCTGAGCAGGGTGCCTACGACGGTGACGCCGGCGCTGACGCCGAGGGCGTGGGTGACGATCCCGCCGTCGAGGATGTCGCGGTACGCCTGCAGGGTGGGGTGCGTCGGCCACAGCACCCAGCCGCCGTTCGCCACGACCTCGCGCTGGGAGGCGAGCGAGGTCGACAGGATGACGAGGAACGGCACGCACACCAGCAGGACCACCGCGACGAGGGCGACCGCCTTGGCGGCCTGCGTTGCGGGCTTCGGCTTCTCCAGCCAACCGGGCCGGACCTGGGCGCTCACCTGTAGACCCCCTGTTCGCCGAGGCGATGGGCGACCTTGTTGGCCGCGTAGACGAGCACGGCGCCGACCAGGCCCTTGAACAGGCCCGCGGCGGCGGCGAATCCGTAGTCGCCGCCGACGATGCCCCGGTAGTAGACGAAGGTGTCGATGATCTCGGCGGCCTGCGGGCCGACCGCGTCGCGCTGGAGCAGCATCTGCTCGAAGCCGACGGAGAGGATGTCGCCCAGGCGCATGATGAGCAGCAGGACGATCACCGGGCGGATGGCGGGCAGGGTGACGTGCCAGAAACGCCGCCAGGGCCCGGCACCGTCGATCGCGGCCGCCTCGTACTGCTGCTCGTCCACCTGGGAGAGCGCGGCGAGGAAGATGATCGTGCCCCAGCCGGCGTCCTTCCAGATCACCTGGGCGACGACGAGTGGCTTGAAGGCGTCGGGGTTGCCGATGATGTCGACGCTGTGCAGCCCCGCGTCGCCGAGGTAGCCGTTCAACATCCCGGTGTCGCCCAGAACCTGTTGGAAGAGGGCGACGACGATCACCCATGAGATGAAGTGCGGCAGATACGCCACCGACTGCACGAAGCGGCGGACCGTGCTCCAGGTCAGGCTGTGCAGGAGCAGGGCGAGGGCGAGCGGGACGGGGAAGTAGAAGACGAGCTGGAGGATCGCGATCCAGAGCGTGTTGAGGACCGCGTCCCAGAACTCGCCGTCCTCGAACATCCGCTGGAAGTTGCCGAAGCCCACCCACGGGCTGCCCCAGATGCCGTCGAACGGCACGTACTCCTTGAAGGCGATGACGTTCCCGATCAGCGCCCCGTAGTGGAACACGAGGAAGTAGGCGAGCCCGGGCAGCAACAGCAGGAACAGCGTCCGACTGCCGCCTGATTGAAAACGTTTTCGCTTGCTTCCCGGGCCGCCCGGACCGCGGAGCGACCTGCCATCTGCCGCTTTACCGGGGCTCTCTCGCAGCAACGTCGCCACGGAGCGTCCTCCCCTCAAGGTGTCGAGTGAGGGGTAGTTAAAACGTTTTCAGTGAGGGGGTCAACACTTCTGACACGACTGAAGAGTTGGGCACGGCGGCAACGGTGGTCCCGCGGCCGGCAGCCGGCCCGGATCCGCCCCACGGTCGAACTGCCCTCGCGATCCGACCTCTTGACGCGGCACACCGACCTGGATTTGGATCTGCTCTCGTCGGCCGCACCTCCACGGAGGCCGAGCCCGAGATGTGTCGGCGGAGCCACCGTCAGCCACTGCACCTGAAGGTCCAGCAAGGCACAGGGCGAGGCGAGGAACCGGCACAGAGGCCCGAGGAGATGGGAAGCGAGGCTGAGACATCCGGACAGACCGGGTACGAGCTGACTCGGGACCACGGCTTCGGCGGCAGGGCCTGCGACCGGGCGAACCAGGTCGGGAGGCAACCGGCAAGCATGCCACGGAGCTGTCCGTTCGGGCCGCGCGGAAGGAAACCGCCGAACGCGCAGGTCAGTGACAGCGTAGAAGCGCTGATGCAGACGGTGCCGAAAAACGTCGCCGCCGGCCGACCCGCCGAAGAGGCGACAGGCACCCTGTTCGTTCACGCACCACACCGGTGCGGTGGGTCGCGGTGCCCGAGCACCGCGGCCCACCGGTCGATCTGATCGCCGTACGGCTCAGGGCTGGACGGGCTTGCCGTGTCCCCAGCTCCAGGCGAGGCGGTCGGCGCCGGACTGGTTGGTGGTGGCCAGCCAGGGGCGGGCGGCGTCGCCGATCAGCTTCTGGATCGAGTAGGTGTCATCGGTGCGCAGGCCCGGCCAGTAGACGGACCCCATCTTGAGCTGACGGAACGTGTCGGTGTCGGCCTGGATGAAGTTGATCGAGTTGTTGGTGGCGTCCGGCTTGTTGTAGTCGAGACCGGTGGTCATCGGGGCGCCGAACTCGTCGGCGACGGTGCGGTTCGCGCAGTCCCCGATGCGCTCCTTGAGGTCGGCCACCCACTGGTCGTAGGTGGCGTAGTCCTTCCAGAAGCCGTAGTGGTGCAGCGAAAGGTAGGTACCCTTCAGCCGCGGGTCGGCGCAGACCGAGGTGACGTGGTCGTTGTAGCCGGCACCGCTGACGAAGACCCGGTTGCGCGGGACCGACGGGTAGGTCGCAAGCCACTTCGCGGCGAGGTCGGCCCACTCGGTGTCGGTGTAGCCGTGGGGCTCGTTCATCGGCTCGAAGTAGACGCGCTTGTCGTCCTCGTAGGCCTTGACGACGGTGTTCCACATCGGCCAGTAGGTGGCCTCGTCGTCGATGAAGCCGTCCTTCTGGGCGCCCGTGCCCTCCCAGTAGGAGACGATGACCTTGAAGCCCTTGTCCGACGCCGCGTCGATGACGCCGCGATACGACTTCCAGTAGGAGCCGTTGACGGTGTACGGGTTGATGGGCAGCCGGACGGTGTTGGCACCGAGGTTGGCGCGGAACGCCGAGATGACCCGGCTCGCCTTGGCGTAGGTCTGGGCGTAGGTGTCGGAGAGCGACAGGCCGGACAGGACGACGGGGTCGTCGGCGTAGTTGTCGCGGGGGTCGGCCCAGTTGACGCCCTTGAACTGCGTCGTGTCCGTGCTCGGCGCGGCGGCGGAGGCGGGGCTGCCGGCGAGGGTCGTACCGCTGATCGCGGCGATCGCGACCGCCACGAAGGCGCCGCGCAGGCGAGGGGTGAAGCGGTTTCTGGCGGGGGTCTTGCGCATCAGTTTGCCCTTTCACGAAATGGCGGCTCGGCGCAGGGGGAATCTGCGCACGGAGGAACGGCCGTTGGGAGGTGTGACGGGCCGGAGGGGGTCTCGGCTCGCCGTTGGTCGACCCGTGATGACCGGGGGTACGGGTGCCCTTTGCAGTTGGCGTGCGGGAGAGAGGAAGGTGGTCACGCCGTCCGCGCGGGCGCTGTGTCGCCGCCGCCCGCCCTGAAATCGGGAGAGTTCAGCTGCGACGGGAGTCGCGGAGAAGGCGTCTCCGTGCGCCGACGCGCACGTCGGCGTCGGCCTCGGCGTCCTCAGGCAACGCGTAAGGCAGGGTTCTTGGCGGTGCCGGTCCTCAAAGCGGTGGCCGGCTTGCGCCGTCGAGCCGGCGGCCGGTCCAGGATCGCCGTCCCGAGGCGGACGGCCGCCACGCACCGCGCGGCCTCGTCTGCGGTGCTGAGCCCATCGACGCGCTCCTCCTCGCTCCACCGACCGCGACCCGATGTTTACGTAAACATCTAGCGGACACGACGGTGACCGGATCTCGCATCGGTGCTGCTCCCGTCGCGATGTTTACGTAAACTTCAGGGCGTCGGAATCGTGGCAGCCGCTCCAGCGATCGTCAAGGTCTCCCACGCGTAACATCCGTTGCACGGCATGGCGAAGTCCCGGACCCGGGGGCGAGGAAGGCGGGGTGGTGGGGCGATGAACCTGGACGACCAGGACGAGGTCTCCGTGCCCGCGGGCGGTGCCCAGCGGGGCGGCTCCGGCATGCCCGGCGGGCGCCGTAAGCAGCGCGTGTCCATGGCCGATGTCGCCAAGCTCGCGGGCGTCTCGTCACAGACGGTCTCGCGGGTCTCGAACGGTCATCCCGGGGTGATCGGTGCGACACGGGAGCAGGTGCTCGCGGCGATGCGGGAACTGGGCTACCGGCCCAACAGCGCAGCCCGCGCCCTGCGTTACGGCCAGTTCAACACCATCGGCGTGATCCTCTTCAGCCTGTCCTCGACGGGCAACAGCCGCACCGTGGAGGCGATCGCCACGCACGCCGCGGCCGAGGGATACGCGATCACCCTGATCCCCATCGACGTCCCGACCCAGGACAACGTGCTGGGGGCCTTCACCCGGATGGGTGAGCTGGCCGTCGACGCCGTCATCGTCATCATGGAGATCCATCTGCTCGACACCGGCACGGTGCAGCTGCCGCCCGGTGTGCAGGTCGTCGTCGTGGACTCCGACGCCGGGGACCGCTACAGCGTCGTCGACACGGACCAGGCCAACGGTGCCCGAAAAGCCGTCAGGCACCTTCTCGACCTGGGCCACCGGACCGTATGGCATGTGACCGGCCCTCAGACGTCCTTCGCCGGCCAGCGCCGGACCCAGGCCTGGCGCACCGTCCTGGAGGAGGCGGGACGCCCGGTGCCACCACCCCTGCACGGCGACTGGTCGGCCGAGTCCGGCTACGCGGCCGGTCTCGCGCTTGCCGGGGAACCCGACTGCACCGCCGTGTTCGCCTCCAACGACCAGATGGCCCTCGGCCTGCTGCGCGCCTTCCATGAACGCGGCCTCTCCGTCCCCGACGACATCAGTGTCGTCGGCTTCGACGACATCGCCGACGCCGCCTTCTTCGTCCCGCCCCTCACCACCGTCCACCAGGACTTCGCCGAGGTGGGCCGCCGCTGCGTCCAGGGCGTCCTCCGGCAGATCCGCACCCGAGGCGGCTCAGAACCCGGCACCGACCTCGTCCCGACCAGTCTGGTGATCAGGAACAGCACGGCAGCGCCACCACGCTGACGGGCCGGAATCATCTGTCCTCATACACCTGGCACCGTTTCATCGGAACCTGCCGCCGTCTCGTCCCGGGCGGCCTTTCCTGCATACGCCGCCCGCGCACCGGAGTGGGCCCGGAGCGGCCGCTGGAGTGAACGGTCCATGCCAGAAGAGTCCGGACCGGAGCCGTCCAGGCCAGAGCCGGTGGAGGAGATGCGGTGACCCTGCACGAGGAGGATCCGCGGTCCGTCGGCGGATACCGGATCGAATCGCGGATCGGCACCGGCGGCATGGGCATCGCCCATCTCGACACCCGCACGGGCAGAACACTGAGCTCGGTGAAGGCGCCCAACGGTGATCTGTGGCTGGCCACGGTGCACGACGGCACGGCCTACTACGCTCGGTGGGAGAACGACACCGGAGTCTCCGCCGCCTTCTTCATCCAGGACCTCAGCAGCGGGAAGACCCGCCGTATCGACTTCCCGTGGAGCATCGAGCGGGAAGCGCCTCCCCTCGTGCACGGCGACACCATGTACATCTTCGACTACGGCAACGAGACCCTGCTCGCCCTCGATCTGAAACGCGGCAAGCCGCTGTGGACCAGTCCACGCGAGCTGCGCGTCTTCAGCGAACCGGCCATCCACGCCGACCGGTTGTACGTCACCATGCCGGACACCGGCGTCGCCGCCCTCGACCCGCACACCGGCAAGGAGGTCGGGCGCACCGCCCCGTCCTTCGACACGGAGGGCCGCTCCTTCGAGGAACTGACGCCGAGTTCGGTGCCGCCGCTGCTGGTGGGCGGGGTGCTGTACGGGGTCAGCGGGCCGGGGATCTTTTCCGTCGCCGACGTACCCTGAGCGGCACGGACGGCCGGGGAGGCGTCGGCGCACATGGAGCGTGGCCGGCCACCGCACCCTGGCAGTCCTCCGCACGTCCTGGTTCCGCTCTCAGACAGGCAGGCGCGGCACGCTGTCGATGAGGCGGCGGGTGTACGGGTGTGCGGGGTCGCCCAGCACCTGGGCAGTGGCCCCCTGTTCGACGACGCGGCCGCGTTCGAGGACCGCGGTACGTTCGCAGAGCGAGGCGACGACCGACAGGTCGTGGGAGACCATCACAAGCGTCAGGCCCCGCTCCTCCTTCAACTCGGCCAGCAGGTCGACGACCTTCACCCGGGTCGTGACATCGAGCGCGCTGACCGGTTCGTCGGCGAGCAGCACCCGGGGATCGCAGACGGTGGCACGGGCGATCGCGATGCGCTGGCGCTGGCCGCCGGAGAACTCGTGCGGATAGCGTTCCGCGGTGTCGGCCGGCAGCCCGACCCGCTCCAGGGCGTCGGCCACCTTGGGCGCGGCCGAGTGCCTGGTGTCGATGCCGAGGGAGCGCAGCGGCTCGGCCACGATGCCGCCCACGCGACGGCGTGGGTCCAGCGACGAGTAGGGGTCCTGGAAGACGCACTGCACGCTGCGCCGGAACCGGCGCATCTGTTCGCGGTCGCGCAGTCCCAGCTCGTCCCCGTCGAAGCGCACGGTTCCCAAGGTGGGCCGGGCGAGCCCGAGCAGCAGCCGCAGCAGCGTCGTCTTGCCCGCGCCCGACTCGCCGACCAGGGCGAGGCTCTGGCCCGTCTCCACCGCCAGCGAGATGTCCTGCACGACGGGGGCGGCGCTCCCCCGGTAGCGCAGGGACGTCTCGTTCAGCTCCAGTACGGGCGTCATCGCGCGCTCCTCAGGTCCAGGGCGGACTCCAGCCGCCGAGCGCTTTCCACCAGCGCCTTCGTGTACTCGGCGCGGGGGTCCCGGACGATCTGCCGGACGTCGCCCTCCTCGACGGCGCGGCCGTCCTTCATCACCAGTGCACGGTCGGTGATCCTCGCGACGACCGCGAGGTCGTGGCTGACGAAGAGGACGGCCATGTCCCGTTCGCGTACGAGGGTGTCGATCAGGTCGAGCATCTCCGACTGGACGGACACGTCCAGGGCGGTGGTCGGTTCGTCCGCGATGAGCAGCTTCGGCTCGCAGGCCAGCGCCATGGCGAGGGCGACGCGCTGGCGCTGACCGCCGGAGATCTCGTGCGGGAAGGCACGGGCGATACGGTCGGGTTCGGGCAGCCGCACCTGCTCCAGGGCCTCGGCGACGGCCCGCTTCAGCTCCGCACCCCTCAGCCCCCGCCTCCTGCCGAGCGGTTCGGCCAGCTGCCGGCCGACGCGCATCAGCGGGTCGAGTGCGGTGAGCGGTTCCTGGAAGACGATGGCGGCGTCCCGGCCGCGCACGCCCGTGAGCAGTTTCTCGTGCGCGCCGACGATCTGGGTGCCGGCCAGTTCGACGCTGCCGGTGGCCGTCATGCCGTCGGGCAGCAGACCGAGCACGGCGAGCGTGGTCAGCGACTTCCCGGAGCCGGACTCGCCGATGAGGCCGAGTCGTTCTCCGGGGGCGATGGCCAGCGAAAGGTCGTCGACCAGGGTGCGGCCGTCCGTCGTACGGATGGTCAGTCCGCGTACGTCGAGGATGGTCACGTGCGCCTCCGCCGGGTCGCCGGGTCGAGGGTGTCGCGCAGGCCGTCGGCGATGAGGTTCACGCCGACGACGAGCAGGACGAGCAGGATGCCGGGAGCGAGCGCGCCCGCCGGGGCGGTGGTGAAGGTGGCCTGGGCCTCCTGGAGCATGCGGCCCCACGAGGCGTTGGGCGGCGGCGCCCCGAGGCCCAGGTACGACAGGCCGGCCTCGGCCAGTACCGCGAGGCCGAACTGGAGCGCCAGGTTCACCACGAGGGTGGGCCAGATGTTGGGCAGGACGTGTCCGGCCACGATCCGCGGCCAGGACGTGCCGGACGTGCGGGCGGCCGTGATGTAGTCCTGTGCCAGCACCCGCTTGACCAGGACGCGTACCAGTCGCGCCACGACGGCGCTCTGCGCGAGGCCGATGGCCAGTACGGCGGAGCCCAGTGTGGCCGAGCGCGCGGCGACGATGAGCATGGCCAGCAGCAGCGTCGGAAAGGCGATCAGGATGTCGAGGAACGCGGAGAGCGTGTCGTCGAGCCAGCCCTGTGCGAACGCCGCGAGGATGCCCAGCGAGACGCCGACGGCGACCGCGATGAGCACCGATCCCAGTCCCGCCTCGAAGGCGATCCGCGAGCCGGTCATCAACTGGGTGAACAGGTCGCGGCCGAGCTTGTCCGTGCCGAGGAGATGACCTGCGCCGGGGCCGGTGAGCCGTCCGCCCGACGTGTCGTCGGCGGCGTACGGAAGCCAGAGGACCGAGACCAGTGCGAGCAGGGCGATCAGACCGGACAGGACGCATCCGACGACGAGCGTGTACGAGCGCCTGGCCGACTGCTTCGTCCGGGTCACGGGCGGTGTCTGCGACAGTTGCGTCATCGGGTGCCTCCCGACAGCCTGCCGCGCAGCCGCGGGTCGATGATCCGCTGGACCAGGTCGGCCGCGAAGCCGATGAGCAGGACCGCGAGCGTGGAGACGAACAGCACGCCCTGGATGACGGGGTAGTCGTGCTGGGCGATGCCGGTGGCGAGCATCGAGCCGAGGCCCGGCAGCGCGTACACCGACTCCACGACGACCGCGCCGAGCAGCGTGGACGCCAGCTCGATGCCGAGGATCGAGATCACCGGTACGGAGGCGTTGCGCAGCCCGTGCCGCCACATGGCCCGCCCGAACGACGAGCCCAGCGCCCGTGCGGTCCGCAAGTAGTCGCTGCCCAGGATGTCGAGGGTGGCCGACCGGACGTATCGGATCAGGGACGCGCTCATGACGAGCGCGATGGTCACGACCGGCAGCACGAGTGAGCGGATCGCCTCACCGGGCTGGGACCAGCCGTCCGGCGGGAAGCCTCCCGCCGGTAGCCAGCCCGCGTTCAGCGCGAAGACGTCGATGAGAATCATGCCGAGCCAGAACACCGGTACGGCGATCCCCAGTTGAGACACTCCGCTCAGGAGAGCGCCGTACCAGGTGCGTCGTTTGTACGCGGCGAGGAAGCCGGTCGGTACGGCGATGAGGACGGCGAGGGCGAACGCGGCGAGCGTCAGCGGAATCGTGACGTTCAGCCGCGACCCGACCTCGGGCCCGACCGGCAGCGAGCTGACGAACGAGGTACCGAGGTCGCCGCTCGCCAACTGCCCGATCCAGTGGGTGAACTGCTCGGGCAGCGGCTTGTCGGAGCCGATGGAGTGCCGTGCCGCCGCGATCTGCTCGGGGCTCGCGCCCACCGAGGTGAGCGCGTTGGCGGGGTCGCCGGGCAGCATGCGCAGCAGCACGAACAGCACTACGCTCGCGAGCGCCAGCGACACCAGCAGGAAGGCGAGGCGACGCAGGAGATAGCGCGCCATCAGCCCTTCTTCTTGATGTCGTAGGCGTAGAACTGCGAGTTGAGGCCGTTGAGCGGGTAGCCGGACAGCTTGCTGCTCGCCACCACGATCTGCGGGTACAGGTACAGCCAGTCGCTGGCCGCGTCCTCGGCGGTCTGCTGGTTGACCTTCTTCAGCAGGGCGGTCTGCTCGGTCGTGCTGGAGGCCTCCTCGGCCTGCTCGACCCACTGGGTGACCTGCTTGTTGTCGTAGCCCCAGTAGAAGTCGGGGTTGCCGTACCAGACCAGGTCGCGGTCGTTGACGTGTTCCTGGAGGGTGGCCGTGAAGTCGTGGTTCTTGTAGACCTTCGTGTACCACTCGTCCGGCGTGATCGTGTTGATCTTGACGGTGATGCCGACCTTGGCGAGCTGCGACTTGATGAAGGTCGCGGCGGTCGGGTGCGGGTCGTAGTTCGGGGTGTCGAGGGTGAAGCTGAAGCCGTTCTTGTAGCCGGCCTCGGCGAGCAGCTTCTTGGCACGGGCGGTGTCGTACGCGTTGACCTTGGTCAGGTCCTCGTACCACGGGTCGGTGGGCGGCACCATCGAGCCGATGAGCTTGCCGTATCCGCCCCAGACCGATTCGAGGAGCTTCTTGTCGTCGATCGCGGCGGAGACGGCCTGCCGCACCTTGACGTCCGTGAACGGCTTGGCCTTGTCGTTGAAGGCGAGCAGCAGCTTGGTCGTCGAGTTGCCGTCGTTGACCTTGAAGCTCTGGTTGGACTTGAACTGGTCGAGGGCGTCGGGCGACTGCTCGCTCGTGACGATGTCCACGGCGTTCGTCAGGAGCGCGTTGTTCAGGGCCGTCGCGTCCTTGTAGTAGTGGAAGACGACCTGCTTGTTGCTCGCCGCGTCGCCCCAGTAGCCCGCGAACCGGTCGAGGCTGAGGGCGGAGCCGCGGGTCCACTTGTTCAGCTTGTACGGACCGGTGCCGTCCTCGCCCGTCTTCAGCCCCTTCGCCTCGGAGTTGATGATCCAGACATAGGAGAGGTTGTAGACGAAGGAGATCGACTTCTGCGACAGCGTGACCTTCACGGTCTTCGCGTCGGGCGTGGCGACGTCCTTGATGACTTCGAGATTGCTCTTGCGCGCGGACTGCGAGTCCTTCGCGATGACCTTCTCCAGGCTGTACTTGACGTCCTGGCTGGTCAGCGCCTTGCCGCTGTGGAACTTCACACCGTCGCGCAGCGTGAAGGTGTACGTGAGCCCGTCACCGCTGACCTTGTAGTCCTGGGCGAGCAGCTTCTCGACCTTGCCGTCGTCGGTGAGCCCGAACAGCCCTTCGTAGACATTGCCGTTGAGGGCTTCGGTGACGCCCTGGCCACCGCCCGCAGTGTTGTCGAGGTTCTGCGGCTCGTAGAGGGAGCCGATGTTGACGGTGGCGTTCGTGTCGACCGATCCGCCCGAGGCGCTGCCGCCGCCCGCACCGCCGCCGCAGGCGGTGAGCGTGAGAGCGAGTGCGGTAGCGGTCGCGCCGCCGTACAGGGAGGTCTTCTTGATGCTCATGAGGAGGAAGTGCCTTCGTGATGCGGGAAAGTGAGAAGCCGGAGTGCCCGGGAACCGGAGCGGTCGGGCACGGGAGCGGTGATCAGTGCTGCGCGAGGAAGCCGTCACGGAAGACGGGAAGCTTCTCGCCCGCCTCGACGGGCAGGTGGAAGCGGTTCTGCCGCGGCGGCATCGGACAGTTGTACTGGTCGGAGAATCCGCAGGGCGGCACGAAGGCACGGTTGAAGTCGAGGACGACGCGGCCGTCGTCGGGGGTGCGCTCCACGAAGAGGAAGCGCCCGGCACCGTAGGTGCTGTCGCCGTTGGTGGGGTCACCGAAGACGAGCAGGAGGGTTCCGTCGTCGTCGAAGGCGCTCAGCGTGTAGGCGCGACCGTCCACGGTGAGGGTGATGTCACCGGGTACGACGAGGTCACGACTGCCGCCGTTGTCCCGGATGTGCTCGAAGGCGACCTTCCGCGCGCCCGGCACCGGGGTGTACGCGGCCTCCAGGACCCACGCCGGGTCGTACGGGAAGACGTCGGTGCCCTCGAAGTGCTGGATGGCCGGCGACCGGGCGTCCCAGAAACGCAGGCCGTACTCGGGCTCGCCGGTGACGAGCTCGGTGCGCTCGACCGGGGTGACGGTGACGTGCTCCGGCTGTCCGGCGCGGGCCGCGTCGAGGTCGGACCGCTCACCGGCCGGGAGCCAGCGGGTCTCGACGAGGGCGAGGTTGCCGGTCGGCGCGGTGAGCGACTGCCGCCGCTCGGCACACCATGCCCGCCACTCCCCTGCGGGGTCGGCGGTCGGCTGGTCCGGGGCGGCGGTGTGGGACACGGTTTCTCATTCGCGTAGACGTTCGTCGGCTGCCGGGTCTCGAAGATCACGCTGCGTGAATCGATGCCCAAAGCAGCTTCTTTATCTTCCATAAGGGAAGCTAATGTCAAATACGTACCGCGATCACGGCCTCGGGACCTTGCGGTCTCGGAGTCTCGAGGCGGCATGGCGCGTCGGGCCACCCGTCGCCCCCCTTGCCCCCGCCGTAGGCCGAACCTAGCCTGAATTTGTGCCGCCAATAAACAAAGCCCGAACGCACAACGTCGTGCCGGGCCACGACCTGACCCGGCTCCGCATCGCCATCACCGTCTTCTTCGCCCTCGACGGCTTCATCTTCGCCGGCTGGGTGGTCCGCATCCCCGCGATAAAGGAACAGACCGACGCGTCGGCCAGCAGCCTCGGCCTCGCCCTCCTCGGCGTCTCCGCCGGAGCGGTCATCACCATGACGCTCACCGGCCGCCTCTGCCGCCGCTACGGCAACCACCAGGTCACCGTCGTCTGCGCCGTCCTGCTCTCCCTCAGTGTCGCCCTGCCCCCGCTCACGCACTCCGCACGGGCACTCGGCGCCGTACTGCTGGTCTTCGGTGCCGCGTACGGCGGGATCAACGTCGCCTTCAACAGCGCCGCCGTAGACCTGGTCGCCGCGCTGCGGCGGCCGGTGATGCCCAGCTTCCATGCGGCCTTCAGCCTGGGCGGCATGGTCGGAGCGGGTCTCGGCGGTCTGGTCGCTGCCTCACTCTCGCCCACCCGGCACCTTCTCGGCCTCACCTTCACGGGCCTGCTGGTGACCGCTGTCGCGGGGCGCACGCTCCTGCGCCACGAGCCCCCTGCGCCGCCGGCCGACGCGCGCCCCGGCCGGCACGGCACCCGCCGGCCGGACACCGGCACCCGGGGACTGGTCGCCGTCCTCGGCGTCATCGCCCTCTGCACGGCGTACGGCGAAGGAGCCATGGCCGACTGGGGCGCCCTGCACCTCGAAGAGGACCTGGCCGCCTCACCGGGGATCGCGGCGGTGGGGTACTCCTGCTTCGCGCTCGCGATGACGGCCGGTCGGCTGTCGGGTACGGCGTTGCTCGAGAGGCTGGGCCGCACCCGCACCGTGGTCGCGGGCGGCACCGTCGCCTCCGTCGGCATGCTGGTCGGTTCCCTCGCTCCTTCCGCGTGGGCGGCTCTGCTCGGCTTCGCCGTCACGGGGATCGGTCTCGCCAACCTCTTCCCGATCGCGGTCGAACACGCCGGCAGCCTCGCCGGACCGACCGGCGTCGCGACCGTCTCCACACTCGGCTACGGCGGCATGCTCCTGGGACCGCCCGCCATCGGGTTCATGGCCGACTGGTTCTCCCTGCCCACCGCTCTCACCAGCGTCGCGGCACTGGCCGCCGTGGCCGCCCTCATCGGATTCATCACGCGACGGGCATCCGCCACCGAGTAACCACGGACAGCCGTACCGGTCTCGCCTTCCACCCGGCACACCCCCTCGCACCGGCCGATTCCCCCGCCCACCACCGTCACGGCCCCGATCGGACCACCACACGACACGCGACCCGCACCGAGCGACCACGAGCGGCCGTGCCGGGCTTGCCTTCGACCGCACTTCATCGGGCACACTCGCCCCATGCAGACTGTCGAGTTCGTCGGGTTCCTGGACCGGGAGGGACGGTCGCTCGCCGCGGCCGCCGAGGCTGCGGGGGTCGACGCCAAGGTGCCGACCTGCCCGGGGTGGCAGGTGCGGGACCTGCTGCGGCACACGGGCGCGGTGCACCGCTGGGCCGCCCCCTTCGTCGCCGAGGGGCACACGGCACCCCGGCCCATGGACGACGCTCCGGACCTCGACGGCGCCGACCTCCTGGCCTGGTACCGCGACAGCCACCGTCACCTCGTCGACACGCTGACCGCGGCGCCGCCCGACATGGCGGCCTGGACCTTCCACCCCGCGCCGGTGCCCTCGCCCCTTGTCTTCTGGGCCCGCCGACAGGCCCACGAGACGGCCGTCCACCGCTACGACGCGGAGTCGGCGCTCGGCGGCACCCCCGGCCCGGTCGCCGCCGACTTCGCGGCGGACGGCATCGACGAGCTCCTGCGCGGTTTCCACGCCCGGCCCAGGAGCCGGGTCCGCACCGAGGCGCCGCGCGTACTGCGGGTGCGCGCGACGGACACGGGCGCGGTGTGGACCGTACGGCTGTCGCCGGAACCGTCCGTGACCACGCGGGACGAGACGGGGACCGCGGACTGCGAACTGGCGGGTACGGCCGAGCAGTTGTACCTGGCGCTGTGGAACCGGCGGCCGGTGCCGAGCGTGACGGGGGACGCCTCGCTGGCCGCACTGTGGCGGGAGAAGTCGACGATCGGCTGACCGTCGGACGCCTGGGGCGAAACACGCCCTGGGGCCGACGGCGGCGGGCGTCAGTCGGCGGGGCCGTCCGCCAGCATCCGCGTCAGCACGGCGCGCTGCACCGGCCGTACCTCGCCGTGCAGGTCGCGGCCCTGGGCGGTGAGGGCCACGCGGACGCCCCGTCGGTCTTCCGGACACATGGCCCGCTCGACGAGACCGTCCTTCTCCAGACGGGCGATCAGCCGCGACAGCGCGCTCTGACTGAGATGGACCCGCTCGGCGATCTCCTGGACCCGGTAGGCGCAGGAGCCGTCCGCCGCCGTCCCGTCGGACAGCACGTCCAGTACCTCGAAGTCGCTGGCGCACAGGCCGTGTCGGTGCAGGGCACGGTCGAGCTCGCACTGGGTGCGCGCATGGAGCGCCAGGATGTCCCGCCACTGATCCACGAGCGCCTGCTCGGCCTTCTTCGCCGCCATGCCGGCACCGTAGCAGAGAAACGAATTTGTTGCATCAGAATTAAATGCGCTTGCATTGCATGCACGTGCATGTAGTCTCGGCGTCATGACCTCTCCGCTCACCACCCCCGCGTCCGACGGGCGCTGGACCCCGCGACTGTGGGGCACCCTGCTGGTGCTGTGCGCCGCGATGTTCCTGGACGCGCTGGACGTGTCGATGGTCGGCGTCGCCCTGCCGTCCATCGGCTCCGATCTCCACCTGTCGACCTCTACGCTGCAATGGATCGTCAGCGGCTACATCCTGGGTTACGGCGGCCTGCTGCTTCTCGGCGGACGGACCGCCGACCTGCTGGGCCGGCGCCAGGTCTTCCTGGTGGCCCTGGGCGTGTTCGCGCTGGCGTCGCTGCTCGGCGGCCTCGTCGACTCGGGCCCGCTGCTGATCGCCAGCCGCTTCATCAAGGGCCTGAGCGCGGCGTTCACGGCACCGGCCGGCCTGTCGATCATCACGACGACCTTCCCCGAGGGCCCGCTGCGCAACCGCGCCCTGTCCATCTACACCACCTGCGCCGCCACCGGCTTCTCCATGGGCCTGGTGCTGTCCGGCCTGCTCACCGAGGCCAGCTGGCGCCTCACCATGCTGCTGCCCGCGCCCATCGCCCTGGTCGCCTTGGCGGCGGGCCTGCGGCTGCTGCCGCGCAGCGAACGCGAGAAGGACCACCAGGGCTACGACATCCCCGGCGCCGTCCTCGGCACCGCCTCGATGCTGCTGCTGGTCTTCACCGTCGTCCAGGCACCGGAGGCCGGCTGGGCATCGGCCCGCACGCTGCTGTCCTTCCTCGCCGTCGCCGCTCTGCTGACCGTCTTCGTCCTGGTCGAGCGGCGCTCGTCGGGGCCGTTGATCCGGCTCGGCGTGCTGCGCTCGGGCAGCCAGATCCGCGCCCAGCTCGGCGCGATGGCCTTCTTCGGGTCGTACGTCGGCTTCCAGTTCCTGGTCACGCTGTACATGCAGTCGCTGCTCGGCTGGTCGGCGCTGCACACCGCGCTCGCGTTCCTGCCGGCCGGCGCGCTGGTGGCGGTGTCGTCGACCAAGGTCGGCGCGATCGTCGACCGGTTCGGTACGCAGCGGCTGATCGCCGTGGGCTTCGCACTCATGGTCGTCGGGTACGGCCTGTTCCTGCGCGTCGACCTCGACCCGGTGTACGCGGCCGTGATCCTGCCGAGCATGCTGCTCATCGGCGCGGCCTGCGCACTGGTCTTCCCCTCGCTCAACATCCAGGCCACCAACGGCGTCGAGGACCACGAGCAGGGCATGGTCTCCGGTCTGCTCAACACCTCGGTGCAGGTGGGCGGCGCGATCTTCCTGGCCGTCGTGACAGCGGTCGTGACCGCGCACGCCCCCGCCGAAGCCGATCCGCAGGCAGTCCTGGACAGCTACCGCCCCGGGCTCGTGGTCGTCACGGGCATCGCCCTCGCCGGACTGCTGATCACGCTCACCGGCCTGCGACGCACCCGCCCGCACACGCAGCAGACCGTCGTGGTCGCCAAGTCCACCGTGAAGGAGGCGGAAGCGGAGCGCGTTGCGGTCCGCGACTAGGGGGCGCCTCCAGTGAAGCGTGTGCCCGGCGGGGGCGCTTGCCCCGCCGGGCACACGCCTGTTTGACTCATCGCATGACTGGTCACGGCGGACGGCGCACTCAAGCCGAGCGGGACGCGATCACCGTCGAGATCGGATACGCGCTGTGCAGCGCGATGTTCGCGGCGGCGGTCGTCGCCGGCGCGGTCGCCGGTCCCGCGCTGCTGTTCGAACTGCCGGGTGCGGTGGAGAAGTTCCTGCTGCGCACGGCGCTCGTACTCGCGCCCACACTATTCGCCGCCCGCGTGGTCAGTGTGCTGCTCCGCTTCCGGGGCCGGGTCGTCGTCGATGTCGATGCCGATGCCCGGTAGCGACGACCATGTCCGGTAGGGACCTCAGCCCAGCCAACCCGGCCGCACCAGCCCCGACTCGTAGGCCAGCACGACCAGTTGGGCCCGGTCACGCGCGCCCAGCTTCACCATCGTGCGGCTCACATGGGTCTTCGCGGTCAGCGGGCTGACGACCAGACGGCGGGCGATCTCCTCGTTGGACAGGCCGATGCCGACCAGGGCCATCACCTCGCGTTCTCGCTCGGTGAGCCTGGCGAGGGTGTCGGCGGCCGCGGGTTCCTTGGAGCGGGCCGCGAACTCGGCGATCAGCCGACGGGTCACGCCCGGCGAGAGCAGCGCGTCGCCCTCGACCACCGCCCTTACGGCGCGCAGGAGTTCGTCGGGCTCGGTGTCTTTGACCAGGAAGCCGGAAGCGCCCGAGCGGATCGCCTCGAAGACGTACTCGTCGAGTTCGAAGGTGGTCAGCATGACCACCTTGACGTCCGCCAGGCCGGGGTCTTCGGTGATGCCACGGGTCGCGGCCAGGCCGTCGAGGCGGGGCATGCGGATGTCCATCAGGACGACGTCGGGGCGCAGTTCACGCACCGCGTGCAGCGCCTCCTCGCCGTCGGCGGCCTCCCCGGCCACCTCGATGTCCGACTGCGCGTCGAGCAACGCCCGGAAACCGGCCCGGACCAGGGACTGGTCGTCGGCGAGCAGTACACGGATCACCGGTCCTCCTCGGCCTTCAGCGGCAGTACGGCGAGCACCCGGAAGCCGCCGTCCGGGCGCCGCCCCGCCTCGATCGTGCCGCCCAGCGCGGCCGCCCGCTCCCGCATTCCGGCCAGGCCGTTGCCACTGCCTCCCACGTCGGCGCCGGTCGCGGGCCCGTCGTCGTCGATGCACAGTCGCAGCGCCCCTCCACCGTGCTCGAGGTGCACGCGCGCGTGCCGCGAACCCGAGTGCCGTACGACGTTGGTGAGGGCCTCCTGGACGATGCGGAACGCGGCGAGATCCGCGCCGGGCGGAAGCCCTGGCGGCTGCCCCTCGACCTCGACCGTGAGGCCCGCGCCCGCCGCCTGTTCGACCAGCTCGGGCAGCCCCTCGAGGCCGGGCGCCGGCGCGCGCGGCACGTCACCCGGTGTACGCAACGTGTCGAGCACCTGACGGACCTCCCCGAGCGCCTCTTTGCTCGCGGCCTTGATGGTGCTGAGCGCCGTGCGCGCCTGCTCCGGGTCCGTGTCCAGGAGCGCGAGGCCGACGCCCGCCTGGACGTTGATCACGGAGATGCTGTGCGCGAGGACGTCGTGCAGTTCCCGGGCGATCCGCAACCGCTCCTCGTCGGCGCGCCGACGTGCGGCCTGCCCGCGCTCGGCCCGTTCCCGGGCCCACTGCTCACGTCGTACCCGGGCCAGTTCGGACACCGCCACGATCGCCACCACCCAAGTGGCGCCGCCGACCTCCTGCCACCAGGAGGCGGACGAGTCACCGGACGGCGGCAACCACCGGTAGAGCCAGTGGGCCGCCAGCACGTGCCCGGCCCAGAGCATTCCCACCGCCGACCAGGCGGCCCGGCGGTGCCCCGCGACGACCGCGCTGAAGCACGCGACGGCGACGGTCAGGAAGACCGGTCCGTACGCGTATCCGGCGCCCAGATAGATCATCGCGGCCGCGGCCGTGCCGAACGCGACGGCCACCGGATACCGTTTCCGCCACAGCAGCAGGGCTGAGCCCACGAGCAGCAACACGCGCGCGAAGACGTCGAGAGAGGCCCGCCCGCTTTCCTGTGCGTGGGCCGCGAAGTTCGACCCGACGAGCACGAACACGGTGACCAGCACGGTGGAGCGCCACGGCCACCGGGCGCCCCACTGGCCGCCGTCCCGGAGGTTCCCCCACGGAGGCCCGTGCCACCACCACCGGGGCGGGCCACCGCCGGGTACGCGCTGCTCGTCCATGCCCGCCACGCTAGACGCCGCGAACGGCGGCGGGCGTCCGCCGGGCGGGGCGATCACGCGTACTCCCCGCGGAGTACATCCCGTGTTCCGACTTGTGTGCCGCCCTACCCCAGGCCGGAGACAAGGGGAGAAGGCGACAAGGCGACAAGGCGACCTAAGGCACGTTCTTAATCAGCCCGCCCCTGCTGCGGGTACACCAGCCCCACACCATGCGCGAGCTGGGTCACGGCGTGCCGGAAGAACGGCTCCCTGTCCTCCACGACCCGGTTGAACTGCCCGAACAACTCGAATCCGATCAGCCCGAACAGCTGAGCCCAGGCCGCGGCCAGTGCTGTGACCACCCCCGGGGGCAGATCTGGCGCGAGGTCGGCCGCCATCCGCTCGGCCTCGGCGCGCAGCTCGGCCGGCAGCGGCGGCTTGGCCACACCGAGTCCCCGGTGCGCGTCCCGCACGATGCCGATGAAAACGGTGCCGACACGGGCGGCGGCCGGAACGGTCGTCTCGGGCGCGGAGTATCCGGGCACCGGAGATCCGTAGATCAGCGCGTACTCGTGCGGGTGTGCGAGCGCCCACCCGCGTACGGCCTCGCAGACCGCGGTCCACCGGTGCGCCGGACCGGCCTCGGCAGCCCCGGCCTCCGCCGCCTCCGCACTCTGGCCCAGGGAGTTGTAGGCGTCGATGATGAGTGCGGTGAGCAGGTCGTCACGGCTGGGGAAATAGCGGTACAGCGCGGAGGAGACCATTCCGAGCTCGCGGGCCACGGCCCGCAGCGAGAGCTTGGCGGCACCCTCCGCCGCGAGCTGTCTGCGCGCCTCGTCCTTGATGGCCGCTGTCACTTCGATCCTGGCGCGGGCTCGGGCTCCGTGCGTGGCGCTGCGTGCGGTGTTGCTCATACGGGCGAGTGTCCCACGCTTTGGGAGCAGTGCACACATTCAAGAGCAGCGGACACAATCAAGAGCATCGCCCAAAAAAGAGAGCGGTGCTCTTGATTTGGGTCGCCGATCTCCATCACACTGTTCTCAAGCGAGAGCACTGCTCACACAGTCCGCATCCCGGGCCCTCTGCGCGCCCAGGACTTCCAGGAGGAAGTTGCCATGTCCACGCACGTCAAGAAGCCCGGCTGGTTCACCGTCAACGTCTTCAACCGTGCCGTGGCCTGGATGACCCGCCGCGGCATCAGCATCTGGGGCTCCCGGGTCCTGGCGGTCCGCGGCCGCAAGAGCGGCGAGTGGCGGACCACCCCCGTGAACCTCCTGACGGTGGACGGCCTGCAGTACCTGGTCGCCCCCCGCGGTCACGTCCAGTGGACACACAACATGCGCGCGGCGGGCGGCGGCGAACTGCGCCTCGGCAAGAACGTGGACACGTTCACCGCGACCGAGGTCGCCGACGACGACAAGGTCCCGCTGCTGCGCGCCTACCTCAAGCGCTGGAAGGCCGAGGTCGGCGCCTTCTTCAACGGAGTCGGCCCCGACTCCCCCGACGACGACCTGCGCCGGATCGCCCCGGACCACCCGGTCTTCCGCATCAGCGTCAAGAACTGAACCAGCATCAAGAACCGGCCTCGCCAGCCTCGCGGACCTCGGCGACCCCACCGTCCGAGGCACCCGCGGCCGCCGCGGCGGGCCGACGGTCCAGCGCGGTCAGGGCGCGCTGGGCGAAGGGGCGGCTGCGCACGAGCTCACCCAGCGACGTCGCACCTCGCGTGATGTCCGTGAACGCCCGCCAGGCGGGCCGGAACCCCGTAAGAGCCGCGTGGAAGACACCCGGACGCCGCTCGAACGCCGTCAGCAGCCGCTTGCCGACGCTCATCTCCACACCCAGCCCGGCCTTGATCGCGAACGCGTAGTTCAGGGCCTGCCGACGTGCGTCCACGGCGTCGTGCGCCTCGGCGATCCGGACCGCCCACTCCCCCGCGAGCCGCCCCGAGCGCAGCGCGAACGAGATGCCCTCGCGCGTCCACGGCTCGAGGAGCCCCGCCGCGTCTCCACACACGAGGACCCGCCCGCGCGACAGCGGCGAGTCGTCGGCCCGGCAGCGGGTCAAGTGGCCGGAGGAGATGCTCGGTTCGAAGCCGGCGAGGCCGAGCCGGGCGACGAAGTCCTCCAAGTAGCGCTTGGTCGCCGCGCCTTCACCACGGGCCGAGATCACCCCGACCGTCAGCGTGTCCCCCTTGGGGAACACCCAGCCGTAGCTGCCGGGCATCGGCCCCCAGTCGATGAGGACCCGCCCCTGCCAGTCCTCGGCGACCGTTTCCGGCACCGGGATCTCCGCCTCCAGGCCGAGGTCCACCTGGTCGAGCTTCACCCCGACGTGCGCCCCTATGCGGCTGGCGCTGCCGTCCGCGCCGACGACCGCCCGCGCGAAGAGCGTCTCGCCGCCCTGCAGCACGACGGCGACCGTGCGCCGGTCCGGCACGGCCGACCCGTGCTGCTCCACCCGCTGCACGGTGACGCCCGTACGCAGTTCGGCGCCCGCCTTCTGCGCGTGCTCGACCAGCTGCTGGTCGAACTCGGGCCGGTTGATCAGCCCGAACAGCATCTGCTTGGAGCGGCGGGTACGGGTGAAACGGCCGTTGTTCGAGAAGGTCACCGCGTGCACACGGTCCCGCAGCGGCAGCTCGAAGCCGGGCGGCAGGGAGTCACGCGACGGACCGATGATGCCGCCGCCGCACGTTTTGTAGCGGGGCAGCTCCGCTTTCTCCAGCAACAGGACGCGGCGCCCCGCGACCGCCGCCGCGTAGGCGGCCGAGGCCCCCGCGGGTCCCGCGCCCACCACGACGACGTCCCACACCTGCCGCACGTCGTCCGCCGAAGAGTTCTCGCTGCTCACGATGGTCTTATGCTCCCGATCAAGCCGCTGCCGCACCTGTCCCCCGCATCCTACGGCTGCTGTCGCCGCAGGCCACTGTGGGAGGATCGGCAGCGTATGCGCCCTGTACACCAGGCGCGCATAAGCTGACACGATCATCCGTACTCACCAGTACAACGTCGCACCTACAAGGAGCGTGCCCATGTCGTCGAATCCGGTCGCCGAGACCGTCGCCTCGCTGATGCCCAGGGCGAAGGCGGAGCTCACCGAGTTGGTGGCCTTCAAGTCGGTGGCGGACTTCGACCAGTTCCCGAAGAGCGAGAGCGAGGGCGCCGCGAACTGGGTCGCCGACGCGCTGCGCGCCGAGGGCTTCACGGACGTGGCGCTGCTCGACACCCCCGACGGCACGCAGTCGGTGTACGGCTACCTGCCCGGCCCGGAGGGCGCCAAGACCGTCCTGCTCTACGCCCACTACGACGTGCAGCCGCCGCTGGACGAGGCCGCGTGGACCACGCCGCCCTTCGAGCTGACCGAGCGCGACGGCCGTTGGTACGGCCGCGGGGCCGCGGACTGCAAGGGCGGCGTGATCATGCACCTGCTCGCCCTGCGCGCGCTGAAGGCGAACGGCGGCGTCCCGGTGCACGTCAAGGTGATCGCCGAGGGTTCGGAGGAGATGGGCACGGGCGGCCTGGAGCGGTACGCCGAGGATCACCCGGACCTCCTGGCGGCCGACACGATCGTCATCGGCGACGCCGGCAACTTCCGCGTGGGCCTGCCGACCGTCACCTCCACGCTGCGCGGCATGACGCTGGTCCGCGTGCAGGTCGACACGCTCGAAGGCAACCTGCACTCGGGCCAGTTCGGCGGTGCCGCACCCGACGCGCTGGCCGCCCTGATCCGCGTACTGGACTCGCTGCGTGCCGAGGACGGTTCGACGACGGTCGACGGGCTCGCCCCCGAGACCCGGTGGGACGGACTCCAGTACGACGAGGAGCAGTTCCGCAAGGACGCCAAGGTGCTCGACGGCGTCGGACTGATCGGCTCCGGCACGGTCGCGGACCGCATATGGGCCCGCCCGGCCGTCACGGTCCTCGGCATCGACTGCCCGCCGGTCGTCGGCGCGACCCCCTCCGTGCAGGCGGGCGCCCGCGCGCTGGTGAGCCTGCGGGTGCCGCCGGGTGTCGACGCGATCGAGGCGACGAAGCTGCTCCAGGCCCACCTGGAGGCGCACACGCCGTGGGGTGCGCGGGTGCGGACCGAGCAGATCGGCCAGGGGCAGGCGTTCAGCGCCGACACCACCAGCCCGGCGTACGCGGCGATGGCCGAGGCGATGGCGGTGGCGTACCCGGGTCAGGAGATGCAGTACGCCGGCCAGGGCGGCTCCATCCCCCTGTGCAACACCCTGGCGTCGCTCTACCCGCGCGCGGAGATCCTCCTCATCGGCCTGAGCGAGCCGGAGGCGCAGATCCACGCGGTGAACGAGAGCGTGTCACCCGAGGAACTGGAGCGGCTGTCGGTGGCGGAGGCCCTGTTCCTGCGCAACTACGCCGGCGGCTGATCCGTTCCGCCCGCAGCAGAGGGCCCCTCGTCACACGGTGGGGGGCCTCCCGCGGCACGATGTGCTGTTCACCGGCGACACGGTGGCCGCGTCCCGGTCGACGGCAGCATGATGCCCGGCGTGTTCAACCTCGACCGCCTTCGAGGCGCGCGCCGCGGGTCAGATGAACCGGCTGGTCACCGCCCTCACCGGCTGCGGTCGCAAGGACCGCGAGGCCTTCGTCCACGTGTGCGCCGACGGCGCGCGGCCGAAGGGATCCCGCGGGCCGCGGCCGGGATCATCACGCGGAACGCGCCGGTCACCGCCAGGACGGCGGGGTTCGTCCGGCAGCTGGAACAGGGGAGCGAACTGACGCGCCTACCCGTTCGAGACGCTCCGCGCTGCCGCACGGTTCATCCCGTCAGGTGTCAGCCGCCTACCGGTGTGCCCGCCTCCAGATACAGCGCCGCCCCGCGTTCCTTCGCCCGCAGAGCCCAGCGCAGACGTTCGTAGCGGACGGGCGGAAGCAGGTCGGCGGCCTCCTGTTCGGTGACGAAGCGCCACTCGCGCAGTTCGGGTCCGGGCAGCAGCAGCCCGGCGGTCCGCGCGGAGTCGAGGCGTCCGCCGTCGAAGAGGAGCCGCAGGCCGCCGAAACCGGGCGGTACGGGCCGCTCCCAGTCGACGACGAGCATGCGCGGTATGTCGTCGAGGCGTATCCCGGTCTCCTCCGCCACCTCGCGCATGCCCGCCTGCGCGGGGGCCTCGCCGGGTTCGACGACACCGCCGGGAAACTCCCAGCCGGCCTTGTAGGTCGGGTCGACGAGCAGCACCCGGTCCTGCTCGTCGAAGAGCAGCACCCCGGCGGCGACCGTCTCGGCCGTCGGCTCCGGGGTCTGCACGATGTCGCAGGTGGCCACGGCACCGCTGCCGACGGCCTCGGCGATACGGACGGCCGTCTCGTACGGGGTGAGAGCGCTGGTGTCGACGGGGTGCGCGTCGGCGGTCAGCCAGGAGGCGAGGGCGGTGCGGTACGGCTCGATGTGGTCGTACGACCACTGGCGTACCCGCATTTCCCCGTCAGGCAGGTCGGGCGGGATCTCCCGCCCGGCTATCCGCTCGCGCAGGATCGTTTCCGCCGGGGCGAGAAGTACATGGCGCACGGCGATCCGACGGGCGGCGAGGCCACCGAAGATCTCGTCGCGGTACTCCTGGCGCAGCAGGGTCATCGGCACCACCAGGGTGCCGCCCAGCTCGGCGAGCATCGCGGCCGTGGTGTCGATCACGAGCCGTCGCCAGATCGGCAGGTCCTGGAAGTCGCCGACCTCGGCGAGGTGTTTGGGCGGCAGCAGGTGCGTGAGTGCCGCGCCGATGACCTCGGGGTCGAAGAGCGTGCTGTTCGGGATCAGTTCGATCAGTTCCCGTGCGGTGGTGGTCTTCCCCGCACCGAACGCACCGTTGATCCAGACGATCATTCATACTCCAGAACAGGAAGGCCGCTGAACAGCGGCGGAGCCGCTTTCACAAGGTCATCTGGGAGAGGGATGGGAAAAACAGGAGTCCACAACCCGGCACCCACTACTTCCTTCTCCCACACGCCCTGGAGGTACTCCACGATCCGCTCCTCCATCGCGACCGTTACCTCGCTGTACACCCCCTCCACCCCAGGCAGCTCATGCCCCAATCGACCCTCAACCGCCACACGCGGGATATCCCCCGCCTCATCCAGCTTCGCCTTGTGCCAATGCCGCAGGCGGTAGATGTCCTCCCCCGCCATCTCAGGAACGGCCGGCATCGCAGGCCGCGCCCATCGCGCGTACCGCGGCCCTGAGTTCCGCTCCTTCGCGCCGTCGCGGATGGGATACCAGTAGTCGCGGTCGAAGTCCGTCCCCAGCAGCGGCTTGCCCATCACGGACAGGAACGCCCACGGCTTGTCGTGAGAGGCGAGCAGCGCCCCATGCATCTCATGGAGGAACGGCGGCATCACCAGTGTCCTCCAGCTGTCGTACTTCGGCGCCGCCAGGACCGGCTTCTGATCCGCCACGTAGGTCTGGTACTGGACCCGCATCGCGTGCAGCGCCTCATACCGCTGCATCGCTTCCTCGCGCAGCTCCTCATCCGGTTCGGACTGCGGCCAGTACGGAGAGCAGTAGCCCCTCTGCAGGCCGAACATCTCCCCAGGCGGACGGGCCCCGGTGAAGGCGATGGTCCAGATGTACGTCCAGCCCGTGAACCCCCACACCGTGTGCGCGTTCACGGCCACCTGGTGCACGGCCTCGATAGGAAGCCGCTTCTTGACCCGCCGCGTCTGCCGCTTCTTGTACAGACCCCGGCGCCGCTGCTCGACGATCGGGCTCTCCTCGCGGAGCTTGTACTTCACCACGGCGTCGTCCATCAACATCTTGAACAGGCCGAGGACGTTCTTGCTGTAGTTGTGCGAGTACTTCCCCGTCACGTACCTGCGGAAGGCGTCGTAGTCGACGGGAGTGATCTCCTCCACCGTCCACTGCGCCCAGTACGGCTTGATCACCGAGTTGAGGCGAGACTTGTTGGTGCGGTTCGAGTTGACCCGCAGCCCCGCTTCCTCGAACCACCGGTCGACGTAGTCGACCATGCCCAACGGGGCATCAGGCTTACGCCGGTTCCGCTTGTTGCGGACATCGGACTCACGGTCCAGACCGTAGGTGTACGCCTCGCCCTCGTCGGCGAAGGGGACACCAGGCTCGGGGCCTGATGCAGATTCGTAGCGCTTCTTCTTCGTCGGCTTACCGTCGGCGTCGAGCTTGTATTCGCCACTCCACCACTTGACGCGGATCGAGTTGCCCCGGACTTCAACGTAGGGCATGTAGTCATCCCCCCAGATGATCGGTGAGTTGGTGCGGGGGCGCCGGCGGGTACCCCTACCGCCGACTCCTCCTCAGGCTGCTTCACCTACTACAACGATGCCCGTCCAACCGGGCAACCGCGGCAGGTTCTGCAGTCCCGGCCCTGGCCCTTCATGAACCGCCTCACGCGTGCCTGAATACGCGCTTCTGTAGCGGCCCTTGGGGTCAGGACACACACCATTTCGCCGTTTACCTGGGTCGGGTATCCGAGGAATTCGGACTGCGGCCCAAGATCAAGAGTGATGACATGACTCACCGGTCCACCTCTTGTCGCCTGTGGAACCTCCCTGGGTGGATCGTTAGCGTTACATGCCGAACGTTTGGACGGGAGGGGGTTACTGAGGTTTCGTCAGTACCGGAAGGTCACAATCAGATTACGGCGAAAAGGTTGTACGGCGATCGCTGCTGATCAGTCCCCGTTACCAACCTCCCCCGCCCTTCGCAAAACCTCCACAAGTTCGTCCACGAAGGCGTCCGCCTCACCGATCGGCGCGCTCGGCATCGTCGAGCGAACCGCCTCATAAGCCGCCTTCCGCACCGCCTCCGCACTCAGTCGCCCAGTCGGCGCGGGCGTGAGCGCAGGAGAAGCATCGTCGGCGGCATCAACAAGCACAGGCTCGCCGCCCTCGGCAATCGCGACGCAACTGCCGACCGCCCAGCCGAGCGCACGGTCGATCCCCGCGTACGACACCTCGCGGGCCGGCCTGCCCTCCTCGACGCGCTGCCAGGTGTCCTTGGTGACGCCCGCCACGTCGGCCGCAGCCTTGCGCGACGGATACAGCTGCAGGCGATGCGCTTTGACGCGCCGCCCGAGCCGGTCGAGATCACGAGTAGCCATGTCGACATGGTGCCAGGACCCGCCAGTTCCCAACAGTTCCACCGAGGTAAACGGCCGGTTTTTGTTGAGGTAGGGCTAACTAAGACGATCTTGTTCCGACGTCTCTAGGCGAACTCGCGCGAACTAAAGCGAACCAGTACTAGACATGAGGACGAACTAAGGCTAACTTCGAAGCATGCACCAACCCCAGACCTTCGTGGTCGACGGGGACGCGATCCGCGAGGAACGCATGCAAGCGGGGCTCACACGAACCGAGCTGGCCAGACAAGCGGGAATCACCCGCCGCTACCTCTGCCACCTCGAAAGAGGCACCCGCAAGCGTCCGAGCCCCCCGGTCTACATCGCACTCCGCCAGGCCTTGAAAGCGACCGACGCACGTCTCCTCGCCCCACCGAGGCCGAATCCCCCGGAAAGGAACTAACCCGTGCTCACCAAGTCCCAGCGGTACGGAACTCCCGTCCCCCCTGCCGACCCGGACCAGGAGTACATGAACGCCCAGGAAACGGCCTACGTCCTGCGCTGCAGCCTCACCTGGCTGCGTCGGCTTCTGGCCGACCAACCCGAGCTCTGCGGCCGCAACGGCAGCCGCGGCCGGATCGTGACGGACCGCGAGCAGCGGGCCGCGATCCACAAGGCCCGCAGCGCCGGCGACCCGCGCACGGGTCGGACCATGCCGCGCCAGCGCCGCCGGACCGCCTCGCGGCCGGCCCGCGCCGCCGCCTGAGCAAACGAAGCGGGGCCGCCCGGACGGCCAGGTCCGAGACAGCCCCTCGCAACCCACTGAAGCAAGAAGCAAGGAGTGGATCACGTGAGCAACAACCCTACCGGCCTTCCCGGCGCAAGCGTCCTCGTGATGACGCTGCCGAAGGCCCCCCTGCCGTCGCCCCTGGCGATGATCCGCGACAACCGCGACGCCGTGCAGGTCCTCATCGACCGCACCGGGCTGCCGGCGCCGACCGTGGTGCCGACGCCGGACTACGTGCACGTGATGCTCGCGGACATCGACGACATGGCGCCGTGGCTGGCTGAGTTGGACGGCCGGGTGACGATCGACTCCACGCCGGGGATGCGGACGTGGACGCTGCACACGGAGCTCGCGGCGACGCGGCGCCGGGGTGCGGTACGTATCGAGGTCCACGCGCTCGCGGTGCAGGGGCAGGACGTCCTGCCGTCCCTGCGTGATGCGGCAGGGGTGGCGGCGTGAGCGCCCCGGTGTCGAGCGACCCGCTGGTCGTGAACACGCAGGACGGATCCTGCTGGCGGCAGTTCGGGGTGAACCCGAAGGGTCGCGGGCTGTACGGGCTGGCCGACGTCAAGGGCCCGGTGCCGGAGCTGGTGCTGTGGACGCTGCGGGAGTTGGCGGACGGGCACGGCGGGTTGTCGTCGATGGTGATGGACGCGCTGCCGATGCCGGTGGGCCCGGAGCCGAAGGCTCTCCGGGAGGACGCTGCTGAGGATGCGGTGCGCCGGTCGGTGGATGCCCGCTTCCCCAAGGTCGCCGAGTTCCTGCGTGAGGCGGTGGACGGCGAGCACTACGCGTCGACGCATCACGACTACCGCGTGGGCCGGGACCAGCCCGAGACGGGCGGTGCCCGATGAAGAAGACGATCCGTGAGAACTACCGCGTCGAGATCACCCCGGACCCGTGGCGTAGTGGGCGGAGCCACGAGCAGATGCGTGGCCTGCTGGCCGATCTGGAGAAGGCGGTACGGCGGCACGTCGACGGCGTCGGCGACATGGTGCAGCGCTGGGACACCCGCGAGGAGTGCTCGCACTGCGGTTACGCCTGGGAGGTGCTGACCGCCAGGGAGGCGGCGGACCCGCGTAACCAGCAGGACGAGCACAGCGTCGAGGGCGAGCCGGTCTGCTGCGAGAAGGCGATCGCCGAGTTCCGCGCTGAGCGTGGCATCCCGGCGCTGGCTGAGACGGGCGGTGCCAAGTGACCGGGCACGTGACGTCCCCGCAGGAGTGGGCGCAGATGGCCTCCCTCGCCATCGGGATGTACGGGGCGGCGTCGGCCGTCTGGTTCCTCACCGTCGACGCCGACCTCGCCGACTTCGACCCGCGGCCGGCCGTGTCGCGGGTGGTGGAGTCCGGGGCCGCCGATCGGCTGCTGGTGGCGGTGGCCAACGCGAAGTGGGACGTCTGCGCGTTCGTCCTTTCCTCCCTGCGTGATGCCGCGCTGACCGCGGCCGCGCTCCTCGCTCTTCTCCTTCCCGCCCACGGAGGCACCCGATGAACGACAACCGCAGCGTGCGCGGTCCGATGCACATCGACGCCACGCCCCTGATGGTCACCGCGGACGTCGAGCCCCTCGTTCACGCGAACGTGGGTGAGCTCCTCGACCTGCTCTGCTCCGACGAGTTCTTCCAGGACTTCATGGAGATCGCCGACCCCGCCGAGAACGGCGGGCAGCCCGCCGACCGGTACGCGTTCGAGCAGCTGCAGGCCCGCCTCGTCGAGCGCATGTCGACCCGGGTGTCGCTGACCGGGCCGGAGGCGATGCGGGTCGCTGGGCGGATGGCGAAGTTGGCGAAGCCGCTGGCGGACCGGTCGGCGCAGACGGCGGCGGTGGTGATGCGGGGCGCGTCGCTGATCAAGCACCCGTCGCACGCGTCGACACGCCGTCACCTCGCGGCCAACCCGCTGCCGGAGCAGGACGGGAGGCGCACCGCATGAGCGCCCGCACCGTCATTGAGCACGCGCTCCGCAGCTACTACGCGGACAGCGTCGACCCGCAGCGCGTCGCCGCGCAGGTGCTCGCGAACTACGACGCCGAGCGCGACGAGGAGAAGGCCACCGCTGCGGCGGCGACGGCCACTCCCGACTTCTTCCAGCCCGGCCACACCTACGCAGCCCGCGCCGGCTGGCCCGGTGGCCGCGAGCGCTTCCGCTTCCTCTGCGAGTCCGTCACCACGGACCCGGAGACCGGAAAGCCTCGCGCGATCGGCCAGCACGGCAGGCGTGGTACCGCCGACGGCGAGTGGATCTGGACGCCGAACCCCCGCACATACGACGACTGGCGCAGTGGCGCCTGGACCGACATCACCAGCGAGGTGACCGCATGAGCGCCCGCCGTACCGCCTCCGCCATCCACACCCTCACCGTCCTCGCCCTCGCACTCGCCGCGACCTGGACAACCAGCCTCCTCTACCTCCCCCCGGCACTCAGGCAGCCCGTCGCCATCGCGGTCGGTGTGACCGCCGCGTTCCTGGCGCTCCTGCTGCCCTGCCCCTGCCACCGAAAGGACCGCTCCCGTTGATGTTCGTCACCCGCCGCCGCTACCGCGAAGAACTCGCCGCCGCGAACGCCGAGGCCAACCGGCAGCGCGAGCGCGCTGAGAAAGCCATCGCCGACCAGGCCACCGCCGCGTTCAACCGAGAGCAGGTCGTCCGACAGTTCGCCGAGGCTGACAAGCAGCTCACCGCGGCCCGCAAGCAGATCGCCGACCCCGACGTCCACCGCAAGGCCCTCGCCATCGCGCTCGGCGCCGGCCCCGACCGGACGTGGGAGCAGCTCCTCGACGACACGGCCCGCCTCACCAAGACCGCAGCCCAGCGGGCGGCCGAGATCGCCGGACTGAACACGCATCTCGCCCGGGCCCGCGCGGACGTGGTCGCCCTGTCCGGGGAACTGGCCGATGGGCGGGAGGCCCGCCGCCCGATTGACGGCGGCAGCAGCAAGCCCCGCACCGAGTCGGACGAGTTGCGCCAGGCCAAGGCGCACGCGAGCGCTCTGGCGGCGCAGCTCGCCACGATCACCACCGCGAACCTGGCCTGCACGTGTGGTGGGGGGAAGAAGTGATTCCCGAGATCACCATCGGCGCCGCCTCCGTGATGGGCGCCCTCGTTCTGGCCGTGGCGACCATCCGCTGGGCCATCACCCCGCCCGCGGCCGCCGGACGACACCGCGCCCGCAGATGCACGGTCCTCGAGGACGCGTCCCTCGACGAACTCCTCGGTTCCTGGCCGCAGCCGGCGCATGGCGCCGCGGTTGTGCAGGCGTGGCGGGACTGCCCCACCTGCGAGCACGCCACCCCCGGAGTCGTCACGGAGACAGGCGTCTGGTGGTGCGGCGAATGCCTCACCGCGCACGACCACACACCCGTCCACACCACCACCACGGGGGAGGTTCTCGCATGATCGCCACCGGGAACGACGAGTTCAGCCAGGTCCTCGCCGAACGCATCGGCCAGTTCATCATCGACGCGGACAAGAACTCCGACCGCACCATGCAGAAGGCCATCGGCCCGTCCGAGGTCGGGGAGCCGTGCGAGCGGCAACTCGCCTACAAGATCCACGACTGGCCCGAATCCAACGACGCACGCGACCCGATCGCCGCGATCATCGGCACCGGATTCCATCTCTGGATCGGCGAGAAGTTCGAGGCCCGCAACACCGCGCTCGGCGGTCAGCCCTCCCGCTACAAGGTCGAAACCCGCGTCACCGTCCGCGACAGCCCCATCGAGACCGCCCGCCTCACCGGAAGCGCGGACCTGTACGACCGGCTGATCCGCGCCAACCTCGACTGGAAACTCGTCGGGACGTCCAGCCACGACAAGTACCGCAGGCAAGGCCCCGGGGAGAAGTACAGGGTGCAGGCCCACCTCTACGGGCTCGGCCAGGAGAACGCCGGCGAACACGTCGACCGCGTCGTCATCGTCTTCATCGCTCGGTATCACGAGCTGAAGGTCCACGTCTGGTCCGAGCCGTACGACCGGACCATCGCCGAGACCGCGCTCGCCCGACTGGACCGCATCCGCGACCGTGTGCTCGAGCTCGACCCGGAATCCCACCCCGAACGGTGGGCCGAGTTCCCCACCCCGGACAAGCCCAACTGCCGCTTCTGCGCCTACCTCAACCCGGGCAGCAGCGATCTCTCCCAGGGATGCCCCGGAGTGCAGTCCTCGAACGCGGGCGCCTCCCTTCAGGCACTCATCGCCTGACACCCCATAGACCCGCCGCTCAACCGCAGTCGGCGTGAACCACCAAGCAACCAAGCAGAAAGCAGTCAGCAGATGACCACTCCGCAGCAGCAGGACCCGACCGCCGACCAGTTCCTCATGGGTGGTGGTGGAGCTCCCACCGCCAAGTTCCCGTCGATCGGCGCATCCATCAGCGGCCGGATCACGGAGAAGCCCGTCGTCGAGCAGCAGCGCGACATCAAGGACGGATCGCTCAAGTTCTGGAAGGACGGCGGCAAGATGATGCAGCTCGTCGTCACCGTCCAGACCGACCAGCGTGACCCGTCCATTGAAGAGGACGACGGCCGCCGCCGGATCTTCGTCAAGGGCGCGATGAAGAACTCAATCGCCGACGCGGTCCGCGCCGTCGGTGCCCGCGGACTCGAGGTCGGCGGCATCCTCACCGTCACCTACACCCACGACGGGCAGAAGACCAACCCGGCGTTCGACCCGCCGAAGCAGTACTCGGCGCAGTACATCGCCGCAGCCGTCGCGGAACTCAACACCCCGGACCCGACGCCCCAGCAGCAGTACATGCCGCAGGCTCCGGCACCGCAGCAGTACGCGCAGCCGGCCCCGGCCCCGGTGCCGCAGATCCCGGGCCTCACCGCGGAGCAGATCCAGGCGGCCATGGCGAACCCGGCGACCGCGGCGCTCCTCCAGCAGCAGCAGGCCGCGGCCGCCGCGGGCCACGCGCCGGCGCCCGCGGCTCCGGCTGACGTCCCGCAGTTCTAACCGGCCGCAACCCACCAGCACCGCCCGCGGCCACTCGCACTTCCCCCCTGGGGGTGGCCGCGGGCGGGCCAACCGACCAAGACAGGAACAGCACATGAGCAGCACCGAGGCGCAGCCCGCGGAGTTCGCCGCGTTCTTCGTCCAGCACTCCCGCGGCGAAGCCCACGAGCAGACCAGCGAGGAGTTCCACCAGCTCCTCGCCGCCGTCAACGAGCACGGCAAGAAGGGGACGCTCACCATCACCGTCACCGTGGAACCGCCGAAGGGCGGCATGGACGGGGCACCCGTCGCGATCTCCATCGACAGCGCCCTCAAGGCCCCCAAGGCCTCCGCCCCTCCGTCCATCTACTTCGTCGACGAGCAGGGCAACGCCACCCGCAACGACCCGAGGCAGACGTCCGCCTTCGACGTCCGCGACCTGCCCACCACCAAGACCGAGATCAAGGACATCTGACCGTGACCAACACCGACACCAACGTCCAGGCCGTCGCCGCCCTCGCACAGCAGGCCGTCGCCCCCAAGGACGTCGAACCCGGCGGGATCTACCTCGTCGCCACCGCCGACGGTGGCGTCCAGACCATCGACCTCACCAGCTCCCGCTACACCGGCCACCTCGACCGCAAGACCGGCACCACCACCGTCCGCGACGCCGCCTCGTTCCTCACCTACTACGCCAAGCACCACGACGACGCCAGCGAGGTCTACTCCGACGTCGAGGCCCTGACCGTCACCGCTGTCCTCAACGCCCACTCCGCCGACGAGCCCGACTTCGGCGACCACCGCCTCGTCCTCGGCCTGCGCCGCACCAAGGCCTGGACCGAATGGCTCGCCCTCGACGGGAAGCTCGTCGACCAGGACCGGTTCGCGAACTTCCTCGAGGACCAACTCCCCTACCTGGAGACCCCGGACGCGGCGACCATGCTCGAGATCGCCCAGTCCATCAAGGCGACCACGAAGGCCGAGTTCCAGAGCAGCAGCCGACTCCAGTCCGGAGAGCGGAAGTTCGCCTTCGTCGAGGACACCAAGGCCTCGGCCGGGGCAAAGGGCGATCTCGCCATCCCCGAGACGTTCATCATCGCCGTCCCCCCGTTCGAGGGCGCGGGCGCCTACCGGATGACGGCCCGCTTCAAGTACCGGCTCGGCGGCGGACAGCTCGCCCTCGGCTTCAAGCTCGAGCAGCCCGAGGAACGAGCGCGCGCCGCGTTCGCCGACGTCCTCAACGCGATCGCGGAGGGCATCGACACACCGATCCTCAACGGCACCCCCGCGTAGCACACCTGCCCGTCTCGGTACCCACGCCGGCGGCCCTGGTGCAACGCCAGGGCACGGGCCTCCACCCCAGCTTCACCGCAGGTCCCAGAACAAGGAGCGACATTGGAAGCCACCACGGACACCCTCGCCGCAGCACTCGAGTTGCACGCGGCTGGCTGCTCCGTCGTCGCAGTCCGCGCCGACGGAAGCAAGCGCCCCCAGGGGTCCTGGCAGGCCCTCCAGACCGAACGCGCCACCAAGGAGCAGCTGCACGCCTGGCTCGCAAACGGACACCCCGGGATCGGCATCATCTGCGGCGCCGTCTCCGGGAACCTCGAGATGCTCGAGCTCGAAGGCCGCGCCGTCGACGAGGGCGTCCTCAACCAGCTCGCAGAAATCTTCCTCGGATCCGGGCTCGGAGAGCTGTGGCAGCGCCTCGCCACCGGGTGGCTCGAGCGCAGCCCGAGCGGCGGCCTCCACTTCCACTACAGAGTCGACGAGACCCCCGTCCCGGGCAACACGAAGCTGGCCTCGCGTCTCGCGTTCGAGCACGAGCTCACCGACGCCGAGCGGGAGCTGAAGGCCAAGCACCCGAACAAGAAGATCGTCCGCCCGCTCATCGAAACCCGCGGCGAAGGCGGCTTCGTCGTCACCGCGCCCAGCCACGGCCCCGTCCACTCGAGCGGCAAGCCCTACGAGCTGCTCTCCGGCGGCCCGGACACCATGCCCATCCTCACCGCGGAAGAGCACCAGGCCCTGCACGCGATCTGCCGCATGGTCGACGCGATCCCCGTAGACGAACCCATGCAGCCGGCCGCCCGCGCCGACCCCACCCCCCTCGACGACGCGGACGCGTTCCTCATGGGCGGCGCCAGCGACTTCCCCGAGGGCGGAATCAGCCCCCTCGACGACTACGAGGCCAAGACCTCGTGGGCAGACATCCTCACCCCGCACGGGTGGAAGCTCATGTTCGTCTCCGGGCAGACCCACTACTGGCAGCGCCCCGGGAAAGACGGGCGCGAGCCCTCGGCCACCACGGGCCGGGCGATGGACCGCGACCGCCTGTACGTGTTCACCACCAGCACCGAGTTCACGCCCGAGACCCCCTACACCAAGGCCGGGGCATACGCGCTCCTCAACCACGGCGGCAACCACTCCGCAGCTGCGAGCGCCCTACGCAGGCAGGGCTACGGAGCCCCCGCGCCGGAACCCGTGCGCCACCTCACCGCCGTCCCCAACCCGGCCCCGCTTGTGGACGGAACCGCCGCCCTCAACATCGCCCAACACCCCACCGCGCAGCAGGACAACGGGCCCGAGACGTACACCCGCACCGACGACGGGAACGCACTGCGCCTCGTCGACCTCCACGAGGACGAGATCCGCTACGTCCCCCAGCGCGGCCGCTGGCTCCACTGGAACGGGCACCGCTGGGAATGGGACGAAGCCGGGCACGTCCGTGAGATGTGCCGCGCCATCGCCCGCGCCCTGCCCAACGGAGAAGGCGAAGCCAAGCACCGCGCCCGCAGCCTCTCCACCGCGGGCATGGCAGCGATGGTCACCATGGCCCAGACCGACCCGCGGATCGTCGCCCACGCGGCCGAGCTCGACGCGCACCGCATGCTCCTCAACACCCCGGCCGGCGCCGTCGACCTCACCGACGGATCCGTCATCGCTCCCGACCCCGCGCAGATGCACACCCGATCCACCAGCGTCGCCCCCAATGCCGAGGCTCCGACCCCGCGGTGGGACCGCTTCCTCGAGCAGACCTTCGGCGGAGACGAAGAACTCCTGCGCTACGTCCAGCGCATGGCCGGATACTCCGCAAGCGGCAGCGTGAAATGGCACGTCCTGCCCTTCCTCCACGGGCCCGGCGGCAACGGCAAAGGCGTCTTCCTCAACGTCCTGCGCAACCTCCTCGGCGACTACGCGGCCACCGCACCGAACGCCTTCCTCATGGCCGGCGGACAACGCCACGAGACCGAGATCGCACGCCTGCACGGGCTGCGCCTCGTCATCGCATCCGAGGTCAACCAGGACGCGAAGTTCGACGAGGCCAAGGTCAAGGAACTCACCGGAGGCGACGGACTCACCGCGCGCTTCATGCGACAGGACCACTTCACGTTCGAGCCCACGCACAAGCTGTGGCTGATGGGCAACCACCAGCCCCGCGTCTCCGCGGGCGGCCAGTCGTTCTGGCGGCGCCTGCGCCTCATGCCCTTCACCCGCACCCCGGATGAGGTCATCGAAGACCTCGACCTCCTCCTCATCTCCGAGGAAGGCCCCGGGATCCTCGCATGGGTCGTCGCCGGAGCAGTCGACGTGTTCCGCGACGGGCTGCGCGACCCGGACTCCGTGAAGGCCGCGACCGCGCAGTACGCGGCCGAGGAAGACGCGCTCGCACGGTTCCTCGAGGAGGCGTGCACGGTCGGCGGCGGCGCCCAGGTCCGCACCGTGACCGAGGTGTTCCGCAGCGCCTACGAGAAGTGGTGCCGCGGCGAGGGTGAAGAGCCGATGCCGAGCCGCCAGTTGGGCCGGGAGTTGAAGGACCGCTTCAACATCATCCGCAAGGGATCGAACGGGACGTACTCGTACATCAACGTCGCGCTGATCGCGCCTGCTGATGATCGGTGGGACGACCAATGACCAAGATCAAAGTGCCGTTGCAGTTCCATCAAAGTGCCGTTGAAAGTGCCGTTAAAAACACTCGTCTTCGCAGGTCAGGCAACGTCAGTTCCATCAGTGCCGTTGAAATCCAACTTCCAGCTCCACACGCGCACACGCACACGCGCTTTGACGCTCATATGCAGGAAACGGCACTGACGGAACTGCACCCCATCAATAGCGCGCTGACCTGCAAGTTCGTCAGTTTCATCAACGGCACTGCAACGGAACTGCCCATGCGAGGCACGCGATGACAGACGCCACACGCCCCGCATGGCTCACCGAGCTCATCAACGAACGCAGCGACCACGCGAAGCCAGGCACCTGCACCCGCTGCCACGCACCCGTCCTCCGTGCTCGAGCCGGTCGCATCGCAGCCCTCGACGTGGTTGCCGACCCGCAACCGCTCGACGCGGTCGAGGAACTCCTCGCCCGCCTCGAAGGCCGCCTCACCTGGCACCTCGTCACCAACCGCTTCGGCACCCAACGCATCACCTGGCGAGACCAATTCCACATCCGCGCCGGACCCGCGAAACACCCCGTCATCGGCGACCACCACTGCCCACCACACCCCACGCAAGGAGTGCTCCTGTGACCACACCCGCCCGCGTCTTCACCCTGGCCCTCCCGCCAGGGCTGAAGCTCCTCAACGCAAATCAGCGCATCCACCACCGAGTCCGCGCGGAACTCACCAGCGCCATCCGGGGCGCCGCGCAGGCCGCCTGCTCGGAGAACGAGCACATGCGAGCAGCGCTCGCCGCGGCCAACCCCGGCGTTGTCCTGCAGAAGGCGTACATCCTCGGCGTGCTGAACCCGGGGAGCCGCCGCCGGCTCGACCCCGCGAACTTCTACCCGTCCTTCAAAGCCTTCGTGGACGGGCTCGTTGACGCCGGAGTCCTCGAGGACGACGACCACACCCGCGTCATCGGACCCGACATGCGCCTCGGCCCCGTCATCAAGGGCGGGCGCCTCGTCCTCATCGTCCAAGAACTCACCACGGAACAGCACGAAGCGTTCCAGATCAGCACAGAGCAGTGGACGCAGCCCCTCACGGCGGTGACCGCATGAGCCACTATCAAGGCTCCGTCCCCGAGACTCTCCGCCCCATCGACTGGCGTGCAACCGCAGCATGCGTGGGCGCTGGCGAGGACATGTTCCCGGGCGGCGACGAGAGTGAGATCGAGCGCGCCAAGAGGTACTGCCGAGCCTGCCCGGTGACCGCAGCCTGCCTCGAGCAGGCCCTCGACAACCGCGAACCGCATGGCGTCTGGGGCGGCACCACCGACGCCGAACGCCGAAGCATCCTCCGACGCCGCGGCACCCGACTGCCCGTCCCAGAGGAGGAGCAGACCCCAGAGCGCACCCTCGAAGGCGTCTGGGCACAGCGCGTCGTCCCGCTCGACGACGGCCACCTCGGCTGGAGCGGCTCCATCCCCGTCTCCATCGGCGGCAAGTACTACACCCCCACACAGCTCGGCTTCCGCATCGACCGCAACCGACCGCCAGTCGGAAAGATCAAGCGAACCTGCGACGTCGTGGGCTGTGTCCTCCCGGCGCACATCGCGGACCAAGAGGAGCGAGACCAGAAGCGGGCCGCAGCCGCGCCTCCCGCCATCGTGTACGCCGCGAACGGGCGCGCCCTCGCCCCATGCGGCACCCGCTCCGCCTACCAGCGGCACGTGAACCGCGGCGAGCCCATCGACGCAGCGTGCCGACAGGCAAACACGGACGCGAGCGGCCAGTGGCGTCAGACCGACACCACCAAGGAGCTCGTATGACCAGCCCGTGGACCGCAGGCCTCCAAATCCGCGGCCTCGACGACACCCCGATCGCCGACTTCCTCTGCGGCCACTGCGGCGCCCACAAACGCGTCACCGGGCGCATCGAGGTCGCCAAGTTCACCGCAACGAACCCCGCTGTGGATCACGCGACGCGCTGCAACCCGAGCGCCGAAAGCCACCCCGAACCGCCAGCCGCCACCGCATCCGCCGCCCGCCACGCCGCCACCGAGAAAGCAGCCGCCTGATGTCCCGCCCGTCCAAGAAGCTGCCCCGTACCGCCACGCACCGGCCGGCCACCAGGCGCCGCAGGTTCCGCCACGACACGCTGACCGCGGTCGACCTGTTCACCGGGTTCGGTGGCTTCACCCTCGCCGCCGAGATCGCCGGGTTCACCGCAATCTCGTGCGCCAACCACAACCCCTACAAGATCGAGGTCCACGAGGCGAACCACCCCCACGCCGAGCACTGGATCGCCGACCTCGTCGACCCCGAGGCAGCCGACTACCACTCCGCCCGCGACCTCCCCGCCGCCGATCTGCTGCTCGCAGGCGTGAGCTGCGTCAACCACAGCCAGGCCAACACGATCAAGGCCTACGAGCAGGGCAGCACCCTGTTCGACCTGGAGGACCCCGACTACGAGGCACGGGTGACCCGCTCCGAGCGCGACCGGGCCACCGCGAACTGCGTCCTCCACTACGCGGCGGCACACCACCCCCGCCTGATCCTCGTCGAATGCACCACTCAGCTCACTTCATGGGGGCCAGCGCTTCCGAACAAGCCGAAGGTCGGCGACGGCAGCACATACCGGTGGTGGCTCAAGCAGTTCGACCTCCTCGGCTACGACCACAAGGTGCTGTACCTGAACTCGCAGTTCTTCGGCGTGCCGCAGTCACGGGACCGGGGCTTCTGGGCGTTCTGGAAGAAGTCCCTGCCTGCCCCCGACCTGGAGCACCGGCCGGTGTCGCGCTGCCACCACTGCGACAAGGACGTCGAGGCCGTGTGGACCTGGAAGACCGGGATCCCGGACACCGGGTTGGTGACCTACGGCAAGCAGTACAACTACCGGTGCCCCAGCTGCCGCCGCGAGGTCATCCCGCCGATGACTCCGTCGCTCGCCGCACTCGACCTCAGCGACCTCGGCATCCGCATCGGTGACAAGCCGATCAAGACCTTCGCGGACGGCTTCGTGGGGCCGCTCGCCCGCTCGTCGATGGCCCGTGCGGAGCGCTGCCGCCAGAGGTTCGCCGAGTTCCCCGCGGTGCTCATGCCGGCGAAGGGCGTGCACGGTTCGGAGCGGCTTCTGCTGCAGCCGATGGCGACGCAGACCAGCCGGCAGGAGACCGCGATCCTGTCGACCGGCCCGGTCGTCGAGCCGCTGTGGACCCAGCCCGCAGGCCAGACCATGGCGCCGGCCGCGCTCGCGGTGGCCAACTATCAGGGCGCACCGCGCAGTGCGCACGAGCCGCTGCCCACCCAGGTCGGCTCGGAGACCCTCGCGGTGGTGTCCTCTGGTGTCATCCCGTACCGGAAGAACACGGTGCCCACGGTGCACGGCGAGGCGATGCCGACGTTCACCTCGGAGCAGATCCCGGGGCTGCTGACGGCCGCCGGGTGGTACAAGCAGAACGGAACCAGCCCCAACCACGGGACCGCGCCTCACCCGGTCACGGACCCGCTCGGGACCCTCACCGCCACCGACACGACCGCGCTGCTCATGGCCCAGTGGCGGGCCACGCTCGCCGAACTGCCGCTCGAAGACTGCTTCTACCGAATGATGGCCGCGCACGAGATCGGCCGCGGCTGCGGCTTCGACGTCCCCTTCCTCGACCACAAGGGCACCTTCAAGGTCTGGGGCAGCAACCGCAACCAGGTCGACGGATTCGGCAACGCCGTATCCCCGCAGGTCGGCGCCTGGATCGGCGCCCGCCTCCGAGCCGTCATCCACACCCACCAGGACCGCGGCCCCGAGCTCGCCGCAGCCGCGTAACGGCCCCGGCACCACCCACACCCAACCCGAACCACCCCAACCCGCCAGGAGCAGACCATGACCGACCAGCCCAACCACCTCGAAGCCGCCGCCCGCCGAGCACTCCAAGCCCTCGGCGATCTCATCCTCGACAGCTCAGACCCCGGCGTCGAAGCCCTCGGCGCACAGTACGAACTCCGGCAAGCGCTGCTCGGCACGACCCCGGAGATCCCGACCGAGCGCGTCTGGAAGATCGAAGTTCGGCGGGCCAGCGGCGTGTGGACGACGTGGCTCGGAGCCACCGTCGACGGAGACGACGCCCGTGCCGACTACGAGGAGACCGTCGCCCAGTACGGCGAGAAGCGCCCGCACCGCCTTGTCTGCGCGGTCACCACTCACGTCATCGAGGCTCAGCACCAGCCCGAGCCCGAGGACGCCGCCGCCAACGACAAGGCCGACCAGTGAACGCGCCGACCGTCGTGGCCCACGGCTACACGCTCCGCGACCTTGACCGCCTCGCCGCATCCGCCTGCACCTACGACCGGTCGATGGCCTCCGACGCCACCACCCGCTACAACGTCGCCTGGTCCGCGATCGCCGAAGCCCTGTGCGCGGCCACCGAACCGCCCGAGTGGCACGACCTGTTCACCATCGGCTGGCGCGCCATCTACGCCGAAGTCCGCGAGATGCGGCACCTGTACGGCCACCGCGACAAGGACGGCACCAACGAGGTTGCCTCCTCGCAGCGGTTCCGCCAGTACTGGACGCTGCCCCCGGAGCGGCCCGAGGAGGGCATCGCGGAGCGCATGGCCGTGCCACAGGTGCTGGCTGTGCTGACGGAGACGGAGCGTGCTGCGGTCGTGGCGCTCGCCGTACACGGCGACTATCAGGCCGCCGCGGACGCGCTCGGCCTGAAGTACTCGGCGTTCACCGTCCGCATGAGCAGCGCTCGTAAGAGGTTCCGTGCCCACTGGTACGCCCCTGAGACGGCCCCGCCGATCAAGGGCACCGACCGCCGTATCGGATCCCGCACACAGGAGCTGTCGAAGTTCTGCCGCGGCGGCAAGGGTCCGCACGAGATGACGCCGGAGAACACCTACCGCCGGCCGAACCCGAAGCCCGGGAAGCGCGGCGAACGCGTGTGCCGGGCCTGTGAAGCCGAGCGCAGCAAGGCTCGCTGGGCTGAGAAGCAAGCCGCCGCGTGACCACCCGACGCGGGACCGGCTGCCCCTGTCGCAATCAGGGGCAGCCAGCCCGCTCACCTCACCACGGAAGGACCACCATGACCAACACCCCTGACCCGCAGGCCCTCCGCTACCGTCAGCGCCCCATCGAGTGCGACGCGATCCAATGGACCGGCAGCAACGCCGACGCCCTGCGCGCGTTCGCCGGGCCCGACTTCGACACCATCGACCCTGAGGACCGCATCGACGACCCGGACCAGGACGCGCAGCTCCTCGTCGAGGCCAGCCACTGGGTGGGCATCCGGCCCACGGACTGGGTGCTGAAGTTCGAGGGCTACTTCGTGGCCAAGCGCGATGAGACGTTCCGCGCCGTGTGGGAGCCCGTGCCTGCCGCCGAGACCACCAACCGGGCCGCGCTGCGAGAGCAGATCGCCGAGACCCTCGCCCGCGCCGACGGCTGGGAGTACGGGCCCGGTCTCGGGCTGCGCGACATGGCCCCGTCCACGGTCGAGCACTACGACAAGCTCGCCGACGCGGTGCTGGCCGTGCTGCCCGCGGCCGCCGACCGGGCCGCGATCCTGCGGGAGGCCGCCGACGCGGTGATGCGGCTGGACTACATGGAGCTGCGCGCCGACTTCGAGTACGACAGCCAGCGCGACGCCTGGGATGGCGGCACCATCGACGCTGCCGCGCTGCTGCGCCGCATGGCCGACGATGCGCCCGCCCCGAGCCGTGTGGCCGCCGAGGAACAGCCCGAGACGCAGGCCGTCGACCGCCCGTCATGCACGTGCCAGTACATCGCCGAGTCGTGGATCAAGATGGATCACGCCTCCGACTGCCCGGTCCGGCCTGTGACGCCGATGGACCCGGTGCACATCCTCGGTATCGGGGCCACGACGGAGCGGCCTGTTGTTGGGGAGCAGCCCGACACCCACACGCACGCCACCGCCGACACCACCATCCGGGCCGCCGAACTCGACGACACCGCCCGCCTCCTGTATGCGGCCGGCAACCCGGACGGCGCTGAGATCCTGCAACGGCGGGCGGAACTGATCCGCGCCGTCGGGAAGCCGCGGCCCGAGGTTCCCCGCCGTGGCGACCCGGTGGAGGCGTGGCTGAAGACCCAGCGGGACCGGTACGACCGCGACGGCGAGAGCAGCGAGTTCTGGCACGAGTTCGACGCCGCACTGGACCTGTACCGGCTGCACGCCGGCACCGGCACCCCGCTGACGCAGCACGTGTGCGAGGGCCAAGCGGTCGGGGACTGCGAGTGCCTGGAGCAGCCCGCCGCCGTGTCCCAGCCCGGCAAGGAGGCCTGACCCATGGCCACGAGTAGCGGCGGCTTCACCGGGATCAGCCTGGCGGGCCAATGGGAGTGCGGCAACTGCGGAGCGTCCGGCGATGGCTGGTACGACGAGGACGACGGCCTCGTCCTGCACGACGAGGACGGACAGCCCTTCGCACCCGGCGAGCACGTGTGCGGGGACCCGTCGTGATCGGGGAGGCGGTGGACACGCTGCGCGCCCTCGGCTGGGCGCTCGCCGTGTGGATCGTCCTGCTCGCGCTGACGGGCGCGCTCGCCCTGCATGCGGTGGTGGTGGTCGTCGCGTGGGCACCACTGGCCGCACGGGAGGCCCTCAGCGCCGCTCTCGCAGCCTCACGGGCCCTCAGGGCACTCCCGGAGGTTCGCGCCGCTCTCAGCGCCGCACACGCCCGCACGCGCCCCTCGTGGGCACAGGCCGAACAGGAAGCCGCATGACTCACACCCGAGTTCACGTCTACGTCGAGTTCGCCAACCCCTACCTCGTCTGCGACCTCTGTCGACAGCCCGTACCCCGCTGGCACAACAACGACAAGTGCGGCTGCGACGAGGAGTGCTGGAACGACCCGTGCAGCCACAACGCCGGGATCACCAGCGTCTGCCCGTCCTGGAACCCGGTCGACAGCTGCTGCTGCCAGGAAGCCCTCGGCACGGTCGACCACGGCCCAGCACCCACACCCGCCTGACCCCGTCCCTTCGGCCGCCCCGCACCCCGGGGCGGCCCCCACCACCAGGAGCAACACATGACCAACATCCACGCCATCCTCGTCGGGCTCCTCTCCGTGGCCCACACCCCCGAACAGGCAGACCACGCGGCGCGAACGGTTCTGGACCAGCACGCCCACGAACTCGCCGAACAGATCCGCAACTCGGAACAGCTCCGCGACGCAACCGACGACCACATGAGCGACTGCCTCATGGCCGCCGACCTCATCGACCCGAAGGCGCAGCGATGACCCGCACCCTGCACTACGCCCACGCCTGCACCACCGGCGCCCTCATCCTCACCGCCGGCGCCTGCTACACCGCCATCGACCACCCGTGGCTGGCCGGGTCCGGCCTGTACACCGCCTGCTTCCTCGCCTGGTGCGCCGGCAGGTTGCGGGCCGACCACCGCCGCACCGTCGCCGAGTGCGAGTGGGCCAGACGCCGCGCGCTCGGCGAGGTGCCACCGCCGCTCACCCCGTGCTGCCGACTCAGCGAACACGCCAACGGCACTGTCCACGACCACCGGTGCACGGACCCGTTCCACGGGATCGTCGCCCAGCTGCACGCCGAACCCGAAGAGCACACGTCGTGACGGGGCCGAGCAGCGGACCCCGCGGTGAGCACGCGCCCGCCCCGGGCGTCACCTGGCAGACCGAACTCGTCCGCACCGAGCAGCTGGTGAACGACGACGCACCCGACCCCCAGCCGAACCGCGCCACCCGACGCGCCCTCAAACGCGCAGCACGGAGGAACCGATGACCAGCGACAACGCCCCGATCCTTAACAAACCCCGTGAAGAAATCACGGACGGAATTAAGGCTCCCGACCAGCGCCAGCCCGCCACCGAGATCGACCTGCGCCGCCAACTCGCCACCGCCACCTACGCGCTCGAACATTCCGAGGCCGCGCTCGCCCGCATGCGCGCCCGGGCCGAGACCGCCAACGCCCGCCTGGAACGCGTACAGGCCCTCACCGCCGAGCACCCCGTGACCATCGACACCGCACTCATCTCGGAAGCACTCGACATACCGCCCGCCCCGGCAGCGACCCAAGCGACCGAGGCCCGGAAATCCCGGTGCGACTGCCCACCCACGAATGCCGGACTGGAACTCTGCCCCGCCTGCCCCGGCCGCATCAAGGAGCAGCACGGTGCCTGACCTGCACGGCTGGATCACCCAACAGATCGACGCCACCGAGACCACCGCACGCAAAGCCGCAGCCCTGTGCGGCTGCCACCCGCCCGCCCCGTCCTGGTCCTTCCGCGACGGAGACGAGCCGACGGACGGGCGGATCCTCATCGTCAACGACCCGCACCCCACCCTGAAGCGGAAGATCGGCCGACGCTGGAACAGCTCCTACGAGGGCCTGTTCATGGCCGAACACATCGTCCGCCACGACCCGGACGCCGTCCTCCGCCGCTGCGAAGCCGACCGCCGCATCCTCGCCCGCCACACCCTCGACCCCGACGCCATCTGGTACGAGGCCCCCATGTGCAAGGGCTGCGGCACCTACGGCTACGACGACACCCCCAACGTCGACAACCTCAACGACTGCCCCGAGCTGCTCGACCTCGGCCACGCACACGGCCTCACACCAGAGATCCTCGCCACGCTGGACCGGCCGCAGGAAGGCGAACGCCCCGAGCCCCGCGCCTTCCGCATCGGACCGCCCGCGAGGCCGACGTCCAGCGTCCCGCCTGCGTTGCGCGGCCCCAACTGGCCCGGCCCGACCTGACTGCTGTGGCATCCTGGCCGTGGCAGTGCGGTCCCCTGGGGCCGACCGATCGGCTGCCACAGTGCCGGCCTCATGACCCGGCGCAATCGTCGTCCGCCCGCCCTCGCTGATGGGGGCGGGCGGTCGTGCTACCAGTCGTAGCTCACCGACTTCAGCAAGATGTCCTGCCCCGGGAACATGACCTTCAGCCGGCGCTCCAAGCGCGTCTCCATATCCCGGGCAGCGTCCGAAGCTGCGGCATCGCCCGACCCCAGCAGGTGCGCGACGAACAGCAACGCGCGTGCTTCCCCGAACGTCAGCAGCGGCAGCAAGTCGCCGCGCTCGTCGAGCAGCTCCGACAGTTCCTCGTCTACCGGTTCCATGCCGTGCCAACGCTGGGCCATCCGCAACGGCACGGAGGTGGTGGGCATGTCACCCGCTCGGCGCACCGTGCTGTCGGTGCCGGCGCGTACGATTCGTGTGCGGGTTGTGGTTTCCATGCTGCTGGACCACCGGCCCGTGTGCTGAAGTCTTCTTGATCAGCAAAACGCCCCGCCGGACCAGGATGCCGGCGGGGCGCTGCTGTGTGCGGGGCTAGTCGCTGGCCACCGCTTGGCGCGCGGCGAACGCAGCCTCTCCCTCGATGCGGTACCGGCTCACCGTCTGCTGCGACATGCCCAGCTCGGCGGCAACCTCCCGTGTAGTGAGGCCCTGCTCAACGGCGATATAGATCCGAATCTTGAAGAGGGTTTCCGCGTGTTGCGCTGCTTCGTAGGTGAGCCGCAGGTCCGCTTGCAGGGCTGCACGCACCTCTGGTGACCACTCGGCCTTCCGCGTCACGGCCGCCACTCCTCGCGGTAGCCGGGTCGGTCGGCGTAGATCGCGGCGAAACAGAGGACGCAGGATTGGAGAGCGCCCGCCACCTGCACCCGCGTCTCACGCTCCTCCTCGCTGATGCCGAGGACGGCAGCTTCCCCGCACGCGAACTCGTACCGGGCAACGATGCCCCGCTTCGCTTCGGTCTCCTGCAGCACCCGAGCCGGATCGTGCGCCGCGATGAACGCCGCGTCCTTCATCCCCTGCATGTTGCTCGCCGGGCCTGTCGATGCGACGGCGCCCGTGAACGGGTGCGGCCCGCCGTAGCCCACGAACTCCTCGCCCTGGCGCAGGTCGTACTTCTCGAACGCATCGGGCCCGAGCCACTGCTTGCCCGGGTTGTGCCACCACGGGCCGGGCGTGGCTGCACGTGCCTGCTCCTCCTCAGCGTCGAGGATCGCGCCGAGCCACCGCAGCAGATCATCCATCGCCAGCCTCCTCCGCGCGCGGCCGGTCCTTGCCCGATCCCTTGTAGCCGCGCAGCAGATCTTGAACGGTGCTCGGCTTGACACCCAGACGCTTAGCGATCCCCCGGACCGACTCCCCCTCGGCCTTCATCTGGTGAGCCAACTCGGCCCGCTCCGCCGTCCACTTGGCCGCTCGCTCCCTGGTCGCTGCCGTGATCTGGACTTGAGCACGCGACCGCGCCTCCGGGTCCGCGATGCGCTCCACGTCGTCAAGGGCGTCGAACACTCGCTGCACCTCCTCGTCGTCTGCCATGCCCGCACCTTCCTGATTCAGGCGGGCTATTTCCCCGAGGGCGTATGGTGACCGCACAACATGGGGTATGGTCACCATACAGCCCCGGGTGAACACCCGCGCTGCGCTCAACAAAACAGCCCCCGGCCCGGCGCTGGAACGCCATATGGGCCGGGGGCGGACCCACCCACAACCGTGACGAAGGAGCAGGTCCGCCATGGAGCGTACCGATCAGCAGCCCACGCAGCCCAGCCCGCGCGCCATCGCGGTCCGCAACGCCGCCGACGCCGCCGACGCTTACCAGGCCGCGCCGGACACGTACACGCTGCACCGCATGCAGTCCGCCGTGCAGTCGGCGCAAAACCTCGGCGCCAGCCTCCAGGACATCCGCGCCGCGAGGGGGCAGCAGTGAGCAAGCAGCCCAGCCCCGCCACCGAGCCGTGGGAGCCGGGCATCATCGCCCGCTACCTCACCGTCGCCGGCGCCACCGTCGACGTCCGAGGCGGCGGCGACCACGCCTCCATGACGTGCCTCGGCTGCTCCCTGCACTACTCCGCGTTCGGCGAGCAGCGCACTCGCGAGCTGGCCCAAGGCCACGCGGAGAAGTGCCGCGCCCTGCCCCGCCCGGCGGTGACCCCCTGATGGCCCGCATGTCACGCCGCGAGATGAACGAACTCGCCGACGACCGCGAGAAGTGCGCCGCCCGCGCCGAGCGGAACGCCCAGTCCGGACGCGAAGCCGCCGCCGACGTCACGCTCCCGGACACAACCCGCAAGCAGGCCGCAACCGCCGCCCAGTTCGCCACGAGCCACGCCCGCGAGTACCGCGAGGAAGCCGCCGCCCTCCGCGAGGGCCGGATCCCCGGGGAGGACTGGTGACCCGGCCCAGCCGCTGGCCCGTCCGCATCCTGTTTGTCGCCGGCCTCGCGCTCAGCCTCCTCGCCCTCGCCCTCACCATGCACACCGGGGGGCACTGATGGCCTGGAACCCGTTCCGCTCCGGTGGCGACCGGCAGCTGGCCGAGACGCGATACGCCGGCCGCGAGTCTGCAAGCGAGACCGCCGCCAAAGCCCGCCGCCAGGCCTACAAGCGCAACGTCACCAAGACCGCCCGCAAGGGCCAGGCATGGGAAGACCGCGACCGTCAGCAAGACCGACGCGGCCGCTGGTACCGGCCCGCCAACTGAGGAGAACGCCATGGAGCGCTTCCTGTACGCCCTCGGTATCGCCGCCAGCATCGCGTCCGGTGTCTTCGCCGTCGTGTGGATGTCCACCCACTGACCCAGGAGCAGCCATGCCCGACAACCTCGCCGTCGGCCTCGTCATCGCCGGAGCCGTCGGCCTCGTCCTCGCCGCCTGGCACGGCTGGAAAGCCCGCCGCCGATAACCCCACCCGAGACCGCCGGCCCCCTCGCGCTTCCGCCCCCACGGCCGCGAGGGGGTCGGCTTCCGCTCCCGGAGGAGCACCGTGAAGACCCGTCGCATCACCCGCGAGCGCCTCGTACCCCACACCCTCGACGGCAAGACCCGCATGGTCCCCGACGAGGAGACCATCGACATCCCCCTGCCGCCCCGCGACTGGGACCAGATCGGCATCAACGTCGTCACCGGCATCGTCGCCCTCGCCCTCCTCGGCTGCATGGGCTTCTCCACCGCCTCCATCGGCGACCTCCTCAGCCGAGTCACACCCGCCCCCGCCGCATACGGCGCCGCCGCCCTCTTCGACCTCGCATGGATCGGCTGCTCCATCATCGAATGGCTCGCCCGCTACACCCCCGACCGAGCCACGAAGGCCCGCGCCGGCGGATACGTCGCGCTCGCCGTGGCCATGGGCGCGGTTGCCGCACACGGCTGGATCGCAGGAGGCGTCGCCACAGGTCTCGTGGGCGCAGCCGCGTCCGGTCTCGCGAAGGGCCTGTGGGCGGTCGCCCTCGACTACCAGGCCGCGCCCCTGAGCAAGCGCGACGCCGCGTTCTTCGATCAGGAACTCTCCGAGGCCGCGGTCGAGCTGGCCCGCATCCCCGTTCGGCGCCGCGTGAACCGTGCCCGCGCGCTCGCGGAAGGGGAGCGCCGCGCCCTGGAGGTGGACTCCGGATCCGCGGATCCGGACCAGTCCGGACCGGATCCGCAGTCCGGATCCGCGGATCCGCTCCCGACCCTCACGGGGCCGATGACCGTGAAGGACGCGGTCCGGACCGCCAAGGATTCCGGGATCACCGATCCGGATGCCGTCCTGCGGTACGTCCACAAGGTCGCTGACGCCAACGCCAAGCCGGACACCGTCAACCGCTACCTGCGGGGGGCGTGATGACGGAGCAGCCCGGAGCCGACGAGCTCCGCATGCGCGCGATCCTCCGCAAGCGCCACGTCGGCCCCAACGCCGACCCCCCGCCCGCGGAGGAGTGGTGGACCGAGCCGGCCGACGACGAGACCGAGGAGCCGGAGCAGTCGGACCGGCCCGCCCCGTTCGCGGCGCAGCCCGACTACTGGCCCCGCCCCCACATGCCCGCAGTCCTCACCAGCGTTCCGGACCGGGCCGCCGCCGCGATCAGCCCCGGCACCCGACGGCTCCTGTACAACGCGTCCGCGGCCGGTGCCGGTTGGGGTCTCGGCCTGTACGACCAGCTCGCCGGGGCGATCGCTGACTGCGGGCAGACCAGCATCGGTGGCGCCTTGGTCCTCGGTGTCGGCGGCTGCCTGCTGATCGCTCACGTGTGGGACCGCCGCACCCGTCACTGGTGGCCCGGCATTGCCTGGGTTGCCCGTATCCCCCTTGCCACCGCCGTCGTTGCGCTTGCCCTCTGGGCACCCGCGTCCACCTGACCAGGAGATTCACCGTGATCACGCAGTTCATGGCCGCCGCCCCCGCGATCAGTGTCGAGGGTGGCCGCATCCTCGGCAGTGTCGGCGCCGGAGCCATCGCTACCGTCCTCACCCTCATCCTGTGGATCGGCATCCGCGAACCCAAAGGCAGCGGAGGCGGAAGCGGCGGCAAGGACGGCGCAGGCGGCGGAGGCGGAGGAGGCAAGAAGAGCCGCATCCGCAAGCGCCTCACCAGCGACCAAGCACAGTGGACCGGCGTCGCCGCAGGCACCTTCTACATGGTTGCCGGATCGATCTGGACCGTCGGCGAGAACCTGAGCACCGCGTTCGCCAGCGTCTTCACCAACGGCGGCTTCGGCGCAGCAGGGATGGGCGGGGTCAGCCTGCTCCTTGCCGCGCTCATGTACTTCCGGGAGCTGGCCCCGGGCAAGGCCGCGCTGACGGGGATCATCGCGGCGGGGGTGTGGGCGCAGGCAGGCGGGATCTGGGGCCTGCCGCAGGCGCTGATCCTGACCGGGGCGCACGCGGTCGGAGCAGCCTGATGCGGCCGCGCCTGCCCGCGTGGCTTGTCGCGGAGGTGCGCCCGGTCCTCGCCGTCGCGGGGGCCGGGGCCTCCCTCGTTTCAGGGTCGGTCGTCCTTGCGGCCCGCGGCTGGGCGTGGCTCAGCGAACGCCTCAGCCTGGGGGAGCGCCTCGCTGCCCTCGCGGCCGGCGGGTATCTCGCCGTGTACGGGTGCGCGCACGCCCCACACACGGCCCGGTTCGCGGTCCCGGGGGCGGTCGTTGCCTGGTGCGTGGCCGCATGGTGGGTTGCCCCCAACACGGTGGACGAGGAGGAGGGCGAGCCTGCCGAGGACGAGCCCAGCGAGCCCGATCCGCAGGACGTCGCCGACCTCGTTCGCGACCTCATCGGCGACGACCGAGGCGTCCTCCTCACCGCCCTCCGCGCACCGTTCCACGCCGCTGACACGCGGGCCGTGAGGGAGCTGCTGGCGGGGGCCAGCATCGCGGTGCGGCCGGGGGTGCGCACGGCGGCCGGGAATGGGCCGGGCGTGCACCGCGACGATCTGCCCGCCGCGCCCCCACCCCCTGTCGCCCCCTCTGCTGAGGTTGTTGCCGCAGGTGAGGACGCCAACACCAACACCAACAACAAGCTGCGCGTGCATTCCCGAGAGGGGATGACGATCATCAATGATCCGGCCGACCGGCACCGCACACACTCGCTGAAGAAGCCCTGAGCCGGAGGCCCTGATGCCGTACGTCTACCGCTGCCGCCGATGCCGCGCGAGCAGCCCGCCCGACACCAGACGGACCGCTGAAGCGTACCGGCAGCAGCACCGCGACACCGAGCATGGAGGCCTCGCCCCGGACGGTGAGTCGATCGTGCGAGTGCCCGGGAGTACCCCGGATCCGGACGGCCGGTACGTCAGCACGGGTGCGATGCTTGGCGGCCTGGCGCTGCTCGCTGTTGCGGAGTTCGTGGTCCGCCTGTGGGGGCGCTGACGCCCTGCCACACTGGAGTCTCGCGCCGGGTGGTGACCGGCACGGCCCTGAAGAAGCCCCGCCGCGTTCCCCCGTCGCGGCGGGGTTTCGCCGTTTCCGCCCCGTGTTGTCGGTGGCCGGCGCTACGATCCGGCGCACCGATCCACGCTGGGGGGAACCATGCGTCGTACCGCCACCACTGCCGTCCTGCTCGCCACTGCCGCACTCGCGCTCGCCAGCTGCTCCAACGGAAGCAGCACCGCAGACGCAAAGCCTGAAGCCAAGACCACGGCGCCGACAGCCTCGGCGAGCCCCGAGAAGCTGGAACCCATCTGGGGTCCCAAGCTTGAGGCGGCCGGCGGCAACGAGGGCGAGGGCACATCCGCATGTCAGATGCCGTCGAGCAACGCCTGTGCCAGGTACGTCAACGACATCATGGAAGTCGTCGCTGGCCTGGAGAATGCGATCAAGGAGACGGGGCGGGAGTACCCCAAGGCTGAGGCTCAGATCGCGTCGATGAGAGACGCCGAGTCGGAGTACGTGGCCAACGGATGTCAGGGAGACATCACGGCGGACGACCCGAACTCGCAGTGCCACGGCGTGGTGGGCGTGACCATTGGGACGATGACGCTGGACATGACGCTGATGACTGACGAGTACGCCTTCTAGTTGGGCACAGCACAGCCCCGCTCGGATCTCGGTCCGGGCGGGGCCTTCGTCATGCGGTGGGGAGTTCAGCCTCGGGCGTGAGCTGGAGTCCGGTGCGCTCACAGAACTCAGCGAGATCCATGTCGCCGTCCAGGCGGTCGCCAGTGTCGAAGCGGGCGACGGCGCCGTCCGGAATACGCGTCCACTGTTCCGAGTCGTGGGTGTCGTAGGCGTCGACGGTGCCGATGCCGGACCGGTATCGCAGGTAGAGGTACTGGCCGTCGGTGGTCCAGGCGGACCATTGGGAGGGGCAGGCGCAGCAGGTCTCGACCACGCGCGCGAGCGTCAGGCTCATGTGGTGGGCTCCTCGCCCGGGCGCACCGGGCCCACGTCCGGGAGCAGCCCCGCGAACGGGCGGCCGATCGGCCGGACTTGCTCCCTCGGCTCCAGCGGCCGCGTCTCGGCGGTGAGCGCGAAGTGTTCGGCATCCAGGTACAGCGCGTCGACGGCGGTCGGCTGCTCGCTCATGCGCTCGGCTCCTCGCTGCTCGCCGGGCGCTCCGAGGCAGCGCGCACCCTGTTGAGCGAAGCAGCAAGAGACGAACCGAACTCCTGCACAGCAGCAGCGACACCAGCGAACAGCTGCGCAGTGGCGGGCGACGCGAAGTGCAGCGGCCGAGGCGCGGCGGTGTGTCGGTCGATCTGGTGCAGGGCGCGTTCGGCGTTCGGGTACGGGCGGTAGGTCATGCGCTCTTCTCCTCAGGCCTGTCCGGCAGTTCTGCGTCCGGGCGCCGCAGGTACCAGCGCACCAGGTCCTTGATGATGGCGGACCGGTCGCCAGCGGGTGCCTGTTTGGCGAGGTCTGCCCAGTCTTGATCGTCGATGCGGACAGATCGGTGCTTGGTCTTGGGGGCGTTCGGCATGGGTCCACGGTATCGCGGGTGTACGGACACCGGTAGTGCCAAACCCCTTGCGGTGTACGTACACCTAGGGCTACGGTGTACGTACACCAGGAACGAGGGGGACCACATGAACGCCGCAGCCACCACCGCAGACCACACCAACTGCCTTCGCTGCGGCAGGGCTCTTCGGTCCGCCAAGTCGAGGGCCACCGGATATGGAGCGAAGTGCGCCGCCAAGGTCCGCAACGCCCCCGTCGACCTCACCGACTACAAGCCCCACCAGATCGCCAGCGCCCAGGAACTCATCGAAGACGGCGCCATCATCCTCATCCGCGGCAACGTCTTCGCCGCCGTCTCCACCGACGGCACCGAAACCCACCTCGTCCACCCCGCCGCCTGCAACTGCAAGGCCGGCCTGAAGGGCACCCGCTGCTACCACCAGCTCGCCGCCCGCCTGCTGCTCGCCGCCTGACCGCCCGCCGACACCCGTACAAGGAGAGACCATGGACTACGGCATCCGCTCGCCCCAGGGACAGATCTGGTCCTGCGACAGCCTGGAGACCGCGAAGGAGAACGTCGCCGAGGCGCCGCACATGGAGATCGTCGCCCGCGAGGCTGGCGGTGAGTGGCAGACGGTACCGGCTGGCCCGATCGTCTGGGTCCTCTCCACCGGCGAGGACTACGAGGGCGGCAGCGTCCTCGGTGTCTACGCCAGCAAGGACGCCGCGCGCGGCCCGTTCGTCGAGGCCGCGAAGCGGATCCCGTTCGACCTCGACCAGGCGTGGCAGGACGAGGAGAGCGGAGCCGTCCACGCACACGGCGGCTGCGACTGGGTGGCCCTCGAACCGCACCCGCTGATCACGGCCACCCAACTCACCTGACCCCACGCACGCCAGAGGGCCCGTCCCCGGTTCGCCGCGACCCGGGGACGGGCCCTCACCCACGCACCGAACACCTTGCCTCGGTCATCAGTATCCATGATGACCAGCCGCCGTATCATCACAGAACACGAACACCACAACGGCCGGCGAGGAGGGGGATCCGTGGCCAACCCCCCAGGCAACCCCAACCAGCACCACCGCGGCGGCAACGGCAAATACCAGCCCAGCCTCGAAACCGCCCAACGCAACGCGGAAGCGGCGCGGCTCCGCACGCAGGGCTACAGCCATGCGCAGATCGCCGAGCAGCTCAACTTCCCCAGCGTGAAAGCCGTCAGCGACGGGATCCGCGCCCTCCTTCAGGAGGTCATCCGCGAGCCGGGCGAGGAGCTCCTGAAGATCGAGCTGGCCCGCCTCGACGCCGCCCTCGTTCGCCTCGCGGGTCTCGAAGCCGCCGCCCTGAAGGTGCTTGAGGCCCGGCACATCACCGTCAACAACGGCAAGGTCATCCTGCACCCCGACACGGAGCAGCCCCTCGACGACGACGGGCCGGTCCTTCAGGCCGTCGACCGCCTCATCAAGATCGAGGACGCCCGGCAGCGCAACGCCGAACGGCGCGCCAAGCTCCTCGGCCTCGACGCCGAGCAGAAGGTGAATCTGTCCGGGAGCGTGAAGTACGAAGTCGTCGGCATCAACTCCGAAGACCTCACATGACCACGGCGGCCGACATCGTCGTCCGCTACGAACCCCGCGGCGCCGCCCTCGACGTCTTCAAGAGCCGTGACCCGGAGCTGGTGATCGCAGGCCCGGCCGGCACCGGCAAAAGCCTGGCCTGCCTGTGGCGCGTCCACCTCGCCGCCCTCAACAACCCCGGTGTCCGCTGCCTGATCGTCCGCAAGACCGCCGTCAGCCTCGGCAGTACGACGCTGGTGACGTACGAGAAGAAGGTGGCCGCCGCTGCCATGGCGTCCGGCATCGTCCGCTGGTTCGGCGGCAGTCCCCGCGAGGCGCCGTGCTACCGGTATGCGAACGGCAGCGTCATCGTGGTGGGTGGTCTCGACAAGCCCGAGAAGATCATGTCCGCCGAGTACGATCTCGTGTTCGCGGACGAGGCAACCGAACTCACCGTCACCGACTGGGAGTCCATCGCTACCCGCCTCCGCAACGGGATCCTGTCCTGGCAGCAGCAGATCGCCGCCTGCAACCCCGCCCACCCCACCCACTGGATCAAGCAGCGATGCGACCAGGGCCAAGCTCGCATGCTGCTCTCGCGACATGTCGACAACCCCGCATACATGAACGCCGACGGCACGCCCACCGAAGTCGGCGCCGCGTACTTCGCCAAGCTCGACGGCCTCACCGGCGTCCGCAGGCTTCGCCTCCGCGACGGGAAATGGGCGGCTGTCGAAGGGCAGATCTACGAGGCGTACGACGAGGCAGTCCACCTCGTCGACGAGGTCAAGCCCACCGCGGCCTGGACCCGGTGGGGCGCAGTGGACTTCGGGTACACGAACCCCTTCGTGTACCAGGACTGGTGGGAAGACCCAGACGGCCGCCTCTACCTTGCGCACGAGATCTACTACACGCGCCGCCTCGTCGAGGACCACGCCGAGAGCATTAGGCGCCTGCTGTTCTACCCGTCCGGGCAGCCGCGCCAGCAGCTACCGCGCGCCATCTACGTCGACCACGACGCCGAGGACCGGGCGACGTTGGAGCGGAAGCTGGGGCTGTCGACGAAGCCGGCGCACAAGAGCGTGTCGGACGGGATTCAGGCGGTGCAGTCCCGGCTGAAGGTGCAGCCCGACGGCCGGCCGCGGCTGTTCATTGCGCGCGGTGCGCTCATCGAGCGGGATCCGGAGCTGGATACGGCGTCGCTGCCGATGTGCACGGCGGATGAGATCACGGGCTATGTGTGGGCGGTGAAGCCTGGGAACAAGGGCGGGTTGAAGGAGGAGCCGGTGAAGGAGCACGACCACGGCTGCGATGCCCTCCGGTATATGTGCGCGGCGCGGGATCTGGTGGGACGGACGCGGGTGCGGTGGCTTTGAGCCACTACTTTGTAGGGGTTCGACAACAGGGCTCGACAGGTGACGGAGGGGTGCAGATGGCCAGGAAGGTGCCTGTGCGCAGGTGGATACAGGGATTGAATAGGGCTATGCCGGTTGTGCTTGACACGTCTGGGGTTATTCTGTTGTCGGGATCCGCCATGATGTTCCTCGGAGCAGCAGCGGGAGTCGCCGCTCTCGGCGTCGGCTGCATCGTCCTGAACTGGCGGTTCTACAGCGGCACGTGATCGGAGGGGTAGGTGGCCAGAACCCTCCTCGGCGCGATCCTCAACCGCGCCAGCACGGCCACACAAACCCCCGTCCCCTTCGCCTCCCGCTCGCAGTCCTACGGGCGTGGCCTCTTCGGCAGCAGCCGCGGCACCACTGCCCAACTCGATGCGATGGGCGCCGTCTCCACCCTCTTCGCCATCGTCAACCGCACCGCGAAAGCCGAAGCGGGCGTTGAGTGGGGCCTGTACCGCAAGGCCAAGTCCGGCAAGAAGGAAGACCGCACCCCCGTCACTTCCCACGCCGCGCTCGACCTGTGGGACCAGCCGAACCCCTTCTACACGCAGTCCGTTTTCGTCGAAGCCGGGGCGCAGCACAAGCAGCTGACGGGTGAGACGTGGTGGGTGATCGCCCGCGATGAGCGGTCCACGCTGCCGTTGGAGATGTGGGTGGTCCGCCCGGACCGGCTCACGCCGGTCCCGGATGCGGAGCGGTTCCTCAGCGGCTACATGTACACGGGCCCGGACGGGCAGGAGGTCGCGCTCCGCAAAGAAGACGTGATCTTCATCCGGACCCCGCACCCGACCGACCCGTACCGCGGTATCGGACCCGTGCAGGCGTTGCTCACCGACCTCGATGCCGTCCGCTACTCCGCGGAGTGGAACCGGTCGTTCTTCCTCAACAGCGCTGAGCCCGGCGGGATCATCGAAGTCCCCAACGGCCTGTCCGACCAGGAGTTCGACGAGCTTCGCGACCGGTGGAACGAGCAGCACAAGGGCGTCGCCAACGCGCACAGGGTCGCCATCCTGGAGCACGGGCAGTGGAAGGACCGCAAGTTCACGCAGCGGGACATGCAGTTCGCTGAACTGCGCAACCTCTCCCGCGAAGTGATCCGCGAAGCGTTCGGGTTCCCCAAGCCGATGACCGGGGCTGTTGACGACGTCAACCGCGCCAACGGCGACAGCGGTGAGCGAATGTTCGCCCGCTGGCTCCTCGTCCCCGACCTCGAAGCCATCCGCGACGCCCTCAACCACCAGCTCCTCCCGCTGTACGGAGCGACGGGCAACGGCCTGGAGTTCGACTTCGTCAACCCCGTCCCGGACGACGTCGAGAGCGAGGCCACTCAGCTCACGGCGCGAGCGAACGCAGCGAAGGCGCTTGGCGAAACCGGCCTTTGGGACGCGGACGACATCCTCTCCGCGGTCGGCCTTCCGGAGATGCGGCGTGCGGCGGTCACGGTGCCGGCCCCGACTGCCGTCCCTGCGGCGTCGTGGGATGACGCGGTCGCCGGGCTGCTCGGGACCGAGGTGGAAGCGGCGCAGCGCTGGGTGGCGGTGTGCGTGGACGACGAGAACTCGTGCCAGCCCTGCAAGGACAACAACGGCCAGCTGTACCGCAACCGGGCGCAGGCCTACGAGGACTACCCGGGCGGGTCGGGCTACATCCACTGCGTCGGCGCGGAGTACGGCAACGACTGCCGCTGCAAGGTCGTCAAGCGGCGCAAGACGGGAGACGACGAGTGAGCGAGCGTCAGCCGCGCACACTGCGGATCAGCAAGCCGGAGGACCGGGCGGGGTGGGTCGTCGAACTCGATGGCCATGACATCGCCCGCTCACTCATCGGCCTTGACCTCCGGGTCGACTCGGAGCCGATGGCCAGGGTCACCCTCGACATCCTCGCCGAGGAACTCCCGGGCGAGATCGGCCAGGTCCATGCCTACCTGCCGGATGCGACGAAGGAACTGCTGGTCCGGCTCGGCTGGACCCCGCCCGCCGAGGAGGCGTCATGAACATCGTTCTCCCGGGTAAGGCGGCTGCTTTCGCCGCCAGCCAGCGCGAGCAGTCCGACAAGCTGCGCGCCCTGCACGGCATCGAGGCCCGGTCCTGGTATCGCATCACCAACGCCGCCTCCGCTGATGAGGCGGAGGTCATGCTGTACGACGAGGTCGGCGGCTGGTACGGGGCGACTGCCGATCAGTTCATCGCGGACCTGCGCGGGGTGACGGCCCCGAACCTGCGGGTGCGGATCAACTCGCCCGGCGGCAGCGTCTTCGAGGGGATCGCGATCGCCAACGCGCTGCGCTCCCACCCCGCGAGCGTGACCGTGCAGATCGACGGGATCGCCGCCTCCATCGCGTCCGTCATCGCGATGGCCGGGGACCGCATCGAGATGGCTCCGAACACGATGCTCATGATCCACGACGCTTCCGGGGTCTGCCTCGGCAACGCCTCCGACATGGAGGAGATGGCCGAACTCCTCGACCTCATCAGCGACAACATCGCCGACGCCTACGCGGCACGCGCGGGCGGAACCCGCGGCGAGTGGCGAGCCCGCATGCGCGCGGAGACCTGGTATCTCCCCGAGGACGCCGTCACCGCCGGACTCGCCGACGAGGCGACCAGCGTGCCCAAGCAGGGCGAGCCTGCGGCGCCGGACGAGGAAGACGAGCCGGACATGGCGCGCGCCTGGGACCTGGCTGCGTACGGATACGCCGGCCCGGGCGAGCCGGAGGCGCCGAAGCCTGGCCCGCCCCCGGCGGCCGAGGCGCAGCCGACCCTCGTCATCAGCATCGCGGACCTCCTCGACGAGGATGCGGTGGCCCGACTTCGTGCTGCTGTCCAGCCGCCGGCCGTCGAGCTGGAGCCCGAGGCTGCCGTTGCGGCAGATCCCGAAGACCCTGCCGTGCCCGAGCCTGTGGCCACGGCTGAGCCCACCGAACCCGCGGAGCCCGGTACCCAGCCGGAGCCCACCCCCGACGACTGGACGGCCATGGTCGCCAGCCTCATCTCCGACGACGGCGACGACTGGTCGGCGCTCGTCTCCAACCTGATCGAGCCCGACACGTCGTCCAGCGCGGCGACGGCCTGAAGGAGGCAACAGTGGCACCCACGATGACCATCCCGCGCAACGCCGACGAGCTGGCGGAGATGCTCGCCGATGGCGCGAAGCTGAAGGAGGTCATGGCCTCCCGCGAGTCCCTGACCGAGTTCATCACCGCCTACGGTGAGGCGCTCCAGGGCGAGGGCACCGACCTCAACAGGCTCGTCGCCGAAGAGACGCAGCGCGTTTTCGCGCAGATGATGCGCGACAACGGCATGACCGACGCCAAGGACGGCATCAAGCGCCTCGACCTCGACCCGCAGGCCAAGGGCAAGCGCGGCGGCGGCATGCTCACCTCGCACAAGCAGGGCACCGCCTACAACGCGAACGCGGTCGGCGCGCAGGTCGACTCCCACTTCACCGACAGCATCGACTACGTCCGCAACATCTGGCACAAGAACGCCAGCGCGGACGCCGACAAGCTGGCCGCGCTCCGCAACGCCGCCTCATCGGTGTCCCCCGCGGACGGCGGGTTCCTCGTCCCGGAGACGCTCCGCTCGCAGCTGCTGCAGCTCGCGCTGGAGCAGTCCGTCGTACGCCCGTTGGCGACCGTCGTCCCCATGGACAGCGCTCGGGTCCCGTTCCCGATGATCGACACCACCACCAACAGCGGCAGCGTGTTCGGCGGCATGGTCGCCTACTGGGGTGAGGAAGGCGCAGCGCTCACCGACTCCAGCCCCAAGTTCGGCCGCGTGACCCTCGACGCGAAGAAGCTCACCGGGCTCAGCGCCGTGCCGAACGAGCTGCTTCAGGACTCCATCGTCTCGTTCTCCGCGCTCATCGAGACGCTGTGGCCTCAGGCCCTGGCGTTCGAGGAGGACGCGAAGTTCCAGGTGGGCAGTGGCACGGGCGAGCCGCTCGGCTTCCGTGGCGCCGGCAACCCGGCTGCCATCCCCGTCAACCGCGGTACCGCCAGCACGATCAAGTACCCGGACGTGGTGAACATGTTCGCCCGGATGCTGCCGTCGTCGCTGTCCCGCGCAGTGTGGATGTGCTCGCCGGACGCGCTGCCGCAGCTGCTGCAGATGTCCCTCACTGTCGGCACCGGCGGTAACTCGGTGTTCGTGGTGAACGCGGCGGCTGGGATGCCGATGTCCATCTTCGGACGGCCGCTGATCATCACGGAGAAGGCGTCCGCGCTCGGTACCCGTGGCGACCTCGCGTTCGTCGACCTCTCCTACTACTTGGTGGGTGATCGTCAGATCATGACCGCCGACAGCAGCACCGACTACAACTTCGGCTCCGACAAAACCACGTTCCGGATCATCCAGCGCGTCGACGGCCGCCCGTGGATCCAGTCCGCGATCACCCCGCAGAACGGCAGCTCCAACACGCTGTCGCCGTTCGTCGAGCTGAACTAACCCCCCTGGCCGCCGTCGGCATTCACACCCCGGCGGCGGCTTCCACCCGATCCGGCAGTGTCGCCCCGGCGCGGCCCCCAGACAGAGAGGTACACCCGATGTCTCAGAAGGCACTCGGCAGGCTCATCAACTCGACTCCGGCTGCGGATGGCGTGTGGATCGCGCTGAAGGGCGCGGCTGCGGGCGTCGACTTCTCCTGCTACCTCGCGGGCGCGGTCGGCGACACGTACACGCTCACACAGGCCAAGGACAACGCTGGGACGGGGTCAAAGAACCTGGCGATCATCACCGAGTACCACACGTGCACCGGGAACGGCTCGGACGCGTGGACTCGGCAGTCGCAGGCGGCCGCGGCGACGATCGTGACGACGGCAACGGCGGCGCAGAACGCAATGGTCGTCGCGGTCGAGGGCACGTCGCTGGACGACGGCTACAAGTACGTGAAGTTGACGTCGACCGGTGCGGGCACCGTGAACGCGCTCACCCGCGACCTGCTCGCGCAGCGCGCCCCGCAGAACCTGCCCGCCACGGGGGCCTGACGTGGCCGTGTGGCAGTGCGCGGAGTGCACCGCCGTCTACTCGGTGGGCGCCCCGGCGTGCCCGCAGTGCGGGTCGGTGATCCGCGTCAACGAGACAACCCGGGAGCCCGAGGAGGGCGAGGACATGGCGAAGGTGACCGTGCACGGCGGCCCGTCCAACGCGGCCGCCGACGAGGGTGGTGAGGACGTATCAGCTGGCAGCAGCTCCTCGACATCGTCCGAGAAGGAGCCGAGCTCGCCCGAGCTGAGCGAGCAGCCCAGCCCGTCGCGTGCCCGAACGACGGGGAGCCGCTCAAAGAAGGCGGCGACGGCCAAGGCCTCTACTGCCCCTTCGACGGGTGGCGACCAGGCGGCCGATACGTCGGCTGCTGACAAGTAGATCCACAGCGTGACGAGTTCGGAGAGGAGGACGGCAGGATGACGGCAACCGGCTATGTGAGCGCCAGCGGTGACACCCGCAAGGTCAACAAGAGCGGTGACACGATGACGGGCGAGCTCGTACTGCCCGACGCCTCTCCGGACACGTCGCTGACGGCAGCACCCAGGCAGTACGTCGACACTGCCGTCATCCTCGCCGTGCCCGAACAGCCCGGGGACCAGAACCTGTTGGCGTGGACGTACGACCCGAACCAGGCCGGGCACGTGACGGCGCAGTCGAACGCGGGCGTGGCGGGCCGGGTCACCCTGTCGCGGATCATCCTGCGTAAGCAGGTCACGTGGTCGAACGTGTGGCTCGGCCTGTCGGGGATCGACGCGGCGGCCGTCCTGGCGAACTGCTACCTCGGCGTGTACGACAACACGGGCACGCTGAAGGGCGTCACGGCGGACATCTCGTCGTCGTTGATGACGAACGCGATTGCGAAGCCCTTCGCACTCAGTACTCCGTTCACCGCGGCGGCCGGCACGTACTACATCGCGATGCTGCTCAACGGGACCTGGACCACCAACAGCCTCACCTTCAAGTGCAGCGGCGCGGGCATCAGCGTCAACGCCGGGCTCAGCGCGCCGAACCTCCGCTACTCGAACATGCTCACCGGGCAGACCAGCTTGCCTTCCACGCTCGCCCTGTCCGGGCAGACCACCACGATCATCTCCACCGGCTGGGCCAGCCAGTGGTACGGCGTGAGCTGAAGGGGGCGACGATGACCGACGTAATCGCAGGCCAAACTGTCGCCTTGCTGTCGCAGTGGTACCCCTACGACGGGGGCCCGCTCACCGACCTCGACGCCACCCCGTCGATCACCATCACCTCGGTGGCCACCGGAGCGACAGCACTCGCAGCCACCACATCCGGCGTCACACACCCGGGCACCGGCTCCTACGGCTACGCCTGGACCCCGTCGGCCGCACTCACCCCCGGCCTGTACCTCGCACTGTGGACCGGGCTGAAGTCCGGTTCCCCGGTAACTGCGACGGAGACGGTTACCGTCGTTGCGCCGGCCGCTGCGTCGGCCACGAACACCTCGCCTGAGGGGATCTGGTACGCGACCCGCGAGGAGATCAAGAGCGAGCTTGACGTCAAGGAGACCGCGAGGAGCAACGCGCGGATCGATCGGGCGATCGAGGACGCGTCGCGCCGTGTCGAGGGCCTGTGCCACCGCCGGTTCTTCCCGGTGCAGGCGACTCGGTTCTTCGACTGGCCGCCCCGGGCCGGGATGACGCCGTGGATCTTGCGGCTCGATGACCAGGAACTGATCAGCGTGAGCACGCTCGCGTCGGGCGGAACGGTCATCACGAGCAACGAGTACAACCTGGAGCCCGTCAACTTCGGCCCCCCGTTCAACCGTCTCGAAGTGAAGATCTCCACCGACGCCTCGTTCGGCGGCGGCAGCACCTATCAGCGTGATGTGCAGGTCACCGGCCTGTGGGGCTACCGCAACACCGAGGCCACCGCGGGCGCGCTCGCCGAGGTACTCGACGACTCCGAGACCAGCGTCGACGTGGACGGGCCCACCTCGGCCGCGGTCGGTGTCGGCTCCATCGTGCGCGTCGACTCCGAGCGGATGCTCGTCCGCGAGCGCCGCCAGCTCGACACCGGACAGACCCTCGGCGGAGCGGGGCTCACGAACCAGAACAACGCCGTGACGGTCACCGTCGCAAGTGGTGCCGCGTTCTCGCCGGGCGAGGTCATCCTCATCGACGCCGAACGCATGCTCGTCGAGGACATCACCGGCAACAGCCTGCTCGTCCGCCGCGCCTGGGATGGTTCCACGATCGCCGCGCACACCGCAGGCGCCACCATCTACGCCCCCCGCACGCTGGTCGTCACCCGCGGCGCGCTCGGCACTATCGCGGCCGCGCACGCCAACGGGTCGACGGTCGCCCTGTGGGTGCCGCCCGGCCCGGTGCGTCAGCTCGTCCTCGCCGAGGCGCTCACCGACCTGCTGCAGGGCCGGTCCGGGTACGCGCGCACCGCCGGGTCTGGGGAGAACGAGCGGGAGACATCAGGCCGCGGCCTCGCAGATCTGCGGGCCAGCGCCTACACCGAGTGCGGCCGCAAGGCCCGGATGCGGAGCGTGTGACCATGCGCCTCGACGTCTCCACCAGCAGCCGCGGTCCGATCTTCGACGGGCGGGCGCAGCGTGTCGCCAACGCTTTCGTTGACCGCTACGAACGGCAGCTCGCCGAGGAGGGCCTCAACATCCTCAAGCGGGAGATGCGCGCCGTCTTCCGGAACCCGACGGGCTACTACGAATCCCGGTGCGTTGTGGTCGACGGCCACACCATCACAGACTCCCGGGTCGTGTACGGGCCGTGGCTGGCCGGCGTCGGCAGCAGGAACTTCCCGGTGACCCGCTTCAAGGGTTACGACCACTGGATCAAGACGCGGCACGAGCTCAACCGGCGCAAGCGCGGCATCGGTGAGCGGCTGCTGCGCCGGTACACGGGACGGATGTGATGCCCCGTGTCTCTTGACCTCCTCACCTACCGCAGCGCGGCCATGTCCCACGCACAGAGCCTCGGCCTGTTCGAAAGCGTCCTCGGCCACGAACCCGTATCGGCGCCCGGGAGCGGCCTGGTCTACGCGATGTGGGTCACGGACATCGCCCCTATCCCGGCCCGCTCCGGCCTGGCCAGCGTGTCGGTGCGGCTGGAGCTGACCGGGCGGGTGCTCATGCCGGCGGACACGGAGCCGCAGGACGACGTGGATATCGCGGTGACGGGTGCGGTGGATGGGCTGATGCACGCGTACAGCGGCGACTTCGAGCTCGGCGGGACGGTCGCGAACGTCGACCTCCTCGGCATGCACGGCGCCGGCCTGCGGGCGCGGTTCGGGTTCACGCGGTTCGACTCGACGACTTACCGGGTGGCCACGCTCACCATTCCCTTGATCGTGAACGACGTGTGGACGGAGGCGCCCTGACATGGCCAAGGCTTCGGGGCTCGGCGACAACCTGTACATCCAGGGCTTCAACGCCTCGGGCGACATCCAGCAACTCGGATCAATCGGCGGCGGTCCGGCGCTGCTGAACTTCACGGGCATCGACAAGAGCGCCTACGAGCGGCAGGGCGGGGCCCGCAGTGGAGCCGTTGAGTTCACCGCGTTCTTCAACCACGTCGCGGTCACCGGCGGTACGCACGAGAAGCTCGCCGCGCTGCCGCGCACGGACGTGATCCTGACGTACTGCCGCGGCACCACGCTCGGCGACCCCGCAGCCAGCGTCGTGGCCAAGCAGGTCAATTACGACCCGAGCAGGGGCGACGACGGCATGCTGACGTTCGGGGTGTCGGCGCAGTCGAACGGGTTCGGGATCGAGTGGGGGCAGCAGCTCACCGCGGGGATCCGCACCGATACGGCGGCGACGAACGGCACAGGCATCGACACCACGGCGTCCCTATCGTTCGGCGGGCAGGCGTACCTACAGGTCTTCTCGCCGTTCACCGGCACCGATGTGACGGTGAAGATCCAGGACTCGGCCGACAACGTCACCTTCGCGGACGTCGCCGGGTTCTCCTTCACCCAGATCACGGGCGGTGCCCCGCTCGCGGAGCGGATTGCGCTGTCGAACACGGCGACGCTGCGCCGCTACCTGCGCGTGGCGACTGTGACCACGGGCGGCTTCTCGGCGCTGTCGTTCGCCGTGAACGTGATCAAGAACGAGGCGGCGGGAGTGGTCTTCTAGTGAACGCGAACCTGTCGAGGATCCAGCCCCTGATGGGGCCCGAGGCCTATAAGACCTACGCCGTGGTGTCGCCGCTCTCGACGCACTTCCGGCCCGCAACCTGCGCCGAAGCGAACTGCACCTACTACCGCGACGGCTTCCAGGTCCGCGTCGAGGGCCTCGCCCCTCAGGTACTGCACGCGGTGCAGAACTCGGGCCGCAAGTACACGGTGCAGAAGCCGGCCGAGGGCGAGACGTACCTCGTGTTCGAGCCGGGCCAGCCGTGCCTTCGGTCGTCGCTGCACCGGGTGCGGGTGGAGGACCGGCCGCCGCTGTACGTGGTTCGCGATGGCGACTACCGCGGCAACCCGCGCGGCACGAAGGCGCGGGTGCATCACAGCCCGGACAACTGGCTGGACGACTTCGCCACGCATCAGCAGGCGATTGCAGACGAGATCGAGAAGGGGTGATCGGCCATGGCGAAGGCTAGCGGCCTCGGCCAGACAGTTCTGTCGGTGGACACCAGCGCGGGTGCGCCGACGGACATCCGTAACGACGTCACGAACTGGCAGATGGCCACCCCCAGGGGTGTGCAGGACACCACGGGTGTGGACAAGTCGGCGAACGAGCGGCTGCTGCTGCTCGCGGACATGTCCGTGACCTACAACGGCGTGTTCAACGCCACCGGGAGCCACCTCGTGTTCCGCACGGTGCCGTCCACCAGCGTGGCCCGGACCTGCACGAACACGGTGAACGGCGTCACTCTCGCGGGTGAGCTGCTGTTCTCGGACTATCAGCTGTCGCGCTCCGACTCGGGCGAGCTTACGTGGTCGGCGCCCGGGGCCCTCGCGGACGGAACCGTACCAACGTGGGCGTAACGGTCAAGTCGGACATTCAGAGAAAGGCGGCCTGACCGTGGGATTCAAGGCAGGCGTCCGCACGGTGACGATCAAGTTCGCCGAGGGGCATCAGTACCACGGCGCCGAGGCGCGCGTCCGTGGCATGGCCATCGGCGAGTACATGGCCGCGACCGGACTCGATGGCGGCGACGGCGACAACGCGGCCGCCAGCATGAAGCGCTTCAGCGAGCGGCTCCTCTCCTGGAACTTGGAGGACGAGGACGGCACGCCGATCCCCGCGACGCCGGAAGGGCTGGCGCAGGTTGACCAGGGTCTGGCCCGCGCCCTTCAGAACGCCTACGTCGAGTCGATCATCGGGGTGCATTCGGCTGACCCTTTGCCGGAGAGCTCGCCCTCTGGCGAGCCGTCCCTGGTGGAGTCCGTCCCGATGGAAGCACTGTCGGAGAGCCTGGCGAGCTGAAGAAAGCCCGGTTCCTGCTTGGCCTGCTGGAGAGATTCGGCGGCTACACCCTGTCCTCGCTGATGGCCGAGGACACCGAGCTGCTGCGCCTCGTCGCGATCGAGGAACTCGGCGGCGGACGCGAGACGAGAGAGGAGGGGGACGATGTCTGACGACGTAACGATCACAGTCCGGGTCAACAACCAGACCGCAGCCGGATTCCGCGACGTCAACGGCCGCATCCGCGACATGAACGGCCGGTTCGCGACCGCGGCCGGCGACATGCAGCGGTCATCGGCACGGACCACGGCGTCCATCAACGGGCTGAAGGCCACGCTCCTCTCTCTCGCGCCGGCGGCGGTGCCGGTGGCTGCGGCGATGGCGCCGATCGTCACGCAGGCGGGCGCGGCGGCGCTGGCGGTGGGTGCGTTTGGTGCGGCGATCGTGCCGCAGATCTCGAACCTGTCCGATGCGGCGAAGGCTCAGACCAAGTACACGGACGCGGTCCGCCAGTACGGGCGAGGTTCGGAGCAGGCAGCGAAGGCCGCGTTGGCGCAGCAGCAGACACTCGCGAGCATGCCCGCGGCGACGCAGCACGCGGCGGCCGCCTGGTCGAACCTGAGCGAGCAGTTCAAAGGCTTCTCGGACAGCACGGCGAAGTTCACGATGGCGCCCGTCGAGAAGTCGTTCGCGATCCTGGGGCAGATCATCCCCAAGCTGACGCCGATGGTGCAGGGCACGTCGACGCAGCTGAGCCGCCTGATGGACGTGGCCGGCGGTGGGGTCAACTCGGCCGCGTTCGACACGCTGTCGAAGAAGGTCAGCGACTTCTCGAACACCGCGTTGAAGGGGGCTACGGACCGGGCGATTCACTTCATGCGGGTGTTGTCGGAGGGCAACGCGTCCGGGCCGATCGCGAGCTTCTTCGAGTACGCCCGCAAGCAGGGCCCCGCGGTGAAGGAGCTGCTGGGCAACGTCTCGGAGGCGGTGTCGAACCTCATGCAGGGTGCGGCGCAGGCCGGGCCCGGGCTCCTTACTCTCGTCAACGCGATGGCCAAGCTGGTGGCGTCGATGCCGCCGGAGTTGGTCGGCACGCTGATGCAGATCTATGCCGCCTTCAAGCTGATCAAGCTGGCGGGTGCGGGGATCGGGGTCATTGGCGACGGCTTGCAGTCGGTTGCCACGCGCATGGCCGCGCTCAGGGCGGCGTCGGTCGCGGCGGGCGGCGGCGTCGCGGGCTTGCGTGCGGCGTTCGCCTCGCTCGGTGCGGCGGCGAAGGCGTCCGTTGTGGTGGCTGGGATCGGCCTGCTGGCCGTCGGTGTGCAGAAGCTCGCGGAGAAGGCTCGGGGGGCGCCGCCGGACGTCGACAAGCTGGCGCTGTCCTTGAAGAACCTTGCTGCCACGGGTAAGGCCACGGGTGAGCTGAAGGCGTCGGTCGGTGACGTCGGCGACTTCGTGAAGAAGCTGAACTCGCTGAAGCAAGAGCAGGCCAGCCTCGACAAGGGTCTGTCGTGGGCGAAGGGGATCGCTGGCATCGGCCCGATCATCGACGCGGTCACCCCGAAGATCGATGACCTGGTCAACGGGTCGAAGTCGATGGGCGCGGCAAAGGACGACTTCGCTGCCTTCGACAAGGCGCTCGCGCAGAACGCGTCCAACGGACATGCAACCGAGATGGCGGCGCAGTTCAAGCAGTACGAGACGGCGCTGAAGAAGGCCGGTTACACACAGAAGGAGATCAACGCCCTCTTCCCCGCGTACACGTCGGTTGTGGCCGATGCGAAGTACGAGCAGCAGATGGCTGCGCAGTCGATGGGCTTGTTCGGGTCCGCGGCGCAGGCGGCTCAGGCGAAGTTGGACGCGCAGAAGTCCAGCGCGGATGGCTTGCGGCAGAGCATCGTCGCGTTGAACGACGCGCAGCGCCAGGGCCTCGGCGGCATGATCGGTTTCGAAGCGGCGATCGACGCCGCGGCGAAAGCCGCGACGGACAATGCGGGCGCGTTGTCGATGACACATGGGGTCCTCGACCTCAACTCGGAGAAGGCGCGGTCGGCGGCGAGCGCGCTGCAAGACCTCGCGGACAAGACGGATTCGGCTGCCTCGTCGGCACGGGAGTCCAATGCGTCGTGGGAGACCGTCAACGGGATCTACTCCCGGGGCCGCGAGGAGCTGATCAAGCAGGCGCACGCGATGGGCCTGACCACAGATGAGGCGAAGATCCTCGCGGATCAGATCCTTCAGATCCCGGATAAGACGACCACGGTCAAGATGAACACCGAGGACGCGCTCGCCGGGCTGACGGCCTTCAACGAGGCGGTGACGAAGACCCCGAACGCCAAGAGCGTGACGCTGAAGACGCTGTCGTCATCGGCCGAGGCGATCCTCGAATCATTCGGGCTGAAGGTGAAGCGCCTCCCGGACGGCTCGGTGACCGTGTCCGCGAAGACGGGGGCTGCTCTCGGCGGGATCGCCGGTGTGGCTGCTGCGATTGCACGGCTGAAGGACAAGACGGTCACCCTCACCACGGTCACCAGGTTCACCACGCAGGGCACATCGAGCAAGGTCGCGCCCGCGCACCGCGACTACGCGGCTGGCGGCCGAGTCCGGGGCTACGCGAGCGGCGGCGACGTACAGGCCTACCCTGACGGCGGTTACATCGAGGGGCCGGGCAGCGGAACGAGCGACAGCATCCTCACCCTCCTCGGGTCCGGGAACGTGGTGCGCTCCAGCAACACCGAGTTCATCGTGAACGCGCAGCAGACGCGGAAGCACCGCCGCCTCCTGGAGCTGATCAACTCCGGCCAGTTGCCCCGGTTCGCGAAGGGCGGTCTGACGGACGCGGAGAAGTCCGCACGCTCCAGCCTGCGCGGGCAGATGTCGATCAGCGCACTGGGCAGGTCGGCAGGCTACTCGCGGACGTCGATGGAGAAGGCGCTGGGCGCGCCGTCGGATCTGTCGTCGCTGGTGTCCGCGCTGAACTCGCTGAAGACGGACGTGCGCTCGGCGACCCGCGGCAAGAGCGAGTCGTCCCTGCTGCGCACCCTGGACTCCGTCGGGAAGCGGCTGATCGGGCAGGAGAAGGCCCTCGCCAAGGTCAACAGCGCGTTGGAGAAAGCGAAGTCGAAGCTCGACGACCTGAAGAACTCAGCGTCGCAGCTGTCGAGCAGCGTGCGCGGCGGGGTCCTCTCCGCGGCGAACATCACCAAGGGCGCGTCCGGTACGAACGTCACCGCTGGCACCGTGATCCAGGGCCTCACCGACAGCCGCGACAAAGCGACGGCCTTCGCGGACGCGCTGAAGGGCCTGAAGGGCAAGGGCCTCAATGCGTCGCTGATCCAGCAGATCGCGGAGGCCGGCATCGAGGGCGGCGGGCTGGAGACTGCGGGCGCTCTGATGTCCGCGTCGGCCGGTGACATCAACGCGATCAATAGCCTGCAAGGTCAGATCAACTCGGCGGCGGGCGCGGCAGGCAAGGCGACGAGCGATGCGGTGTACGGGGCGGCGATCAAGGCGCAGACCGCGGCCACGAACAAACTCCAGGCGTCGCAGGACCGACTGGAAAAGACCATGGCCAGCCTCGCCAAGAGCCTGGAGAAGGCCATCTCCCGGGCGATCGGGAAGAAGGCGGCCGGCGGGATCGTCGGCGCGGCCGCGTCGGGCGGCATCCGCGGTGGCCTGACGTGGGTGGGCGAGCACGAGCCCGAGCTGCTCGATCTGCCGGTCGGCAGCCGGGTGTGGTCCGGGCCGGACTCGCGGCGGAAGGCCGCAGCGCCGTGGGACTCGATGCTCAACACCCCCCGCCGGGCTGGCCCGTCGGGCGGCGGGTCCGTGGGTGGCGGTGCGGTGCAGCCGGTCGTCGTGCACCAGACCATCACGCTCGACGGACGCGTGGTCGCCCGGCAGATCTTCGAGCCGCTGCGCGAGGAAGTCCGCGGACGCGGCGGCAATGTTCAGGACGCCCTCGGGCAACGAGGCAAGTAGGGAGATCAAGTGCCGTACACGGTATGGAACGGGCCCGCCCCGACCACGGCTGCACAGCAGTCGGTGACGACCGGGACCGCGATCAAGACGATGCTTCAGCTGGCCACGCCCAGCTCGACGCAGATTCAGATCCTGGAATGGGGCTTCAGCCTCGACGACCCGCCCGGCGCGGACGGCGTCGTCGAGCTGCTGCAGACGGACGTCGCGGCCACGGTCACCGCGCACGTCGCGGCCACCGGTGTCGTCAACCTCGACCCGAACGGGCCGACGACGCTCCTCACGGTGGGCACGTCGGCGACCGGATACACGGCGTCCGCCGAGGGCTCGACAACGGCGACGCGCGTCTTCGACACGGTGTCCCTCAGCTCGGTGTCCGGCGAGTCCGGCCTCAGCTACGTGCGGACGTTCATGCCCGACGACCGGCCCATCATCGCCGTATCGCGGTTCCTCCGGGTCCGCGCCACCACGCCCACCACGGCCAGCGACATGCGCTGCTTCATCACCTTCCAGCAGGTGGGCTGACCGATGCCGACCCCGATCGCACCCTTCGTCTCGGCATTCCGCCGCCGCCTCGCCAACCTCCCGGGCCCTGGCGCCCGCGCAGGCGGCGAAGCGTCCAACGACCAGCCGGTCGTCATCGAGATGTGGGTACGCGGCGCATGGGTCGACATCACCTCCTACTGCATGGTCCGCGACGACTCCGGCCGCGTGGACATCACCACGGGGATCCGCACCGAGGGCCAGCAAGCGGACCAGGCCGAGGCCCGACTCCAGCTGAAGAACGGCGACGGCCGGTTCTCCCCGCGCAATCCGGCCGGCCCGTACTACGGGGCGATCGGCCGGAACACGCCGATGCGGATCAGCGTGCCGGACGGCAACGGCGGCAAAACCTATGTGATCTGGGGTGACGTCACACAGTGGGCCCCGAACTGGGACACCACTGGCAACAGCGTGTGGGTCGACATCACCATCTCCGGCCCGATCCGGCGTCTGGCTCAGGCTCCGGCTCCGGCGCGGTCGGTGCTGTACCGGTCGATCGCGGAACCGGCCGGGGCGAGTCTGCGGGCGTACTGGCCGGTTGAGGATGCGTCCGGGTCGAAGACGATCGTGAGCCCGTTGACGAGCGGGTCGCCGATGACGTTCACGGGGACGCCGACGCTGGCGGGGTTCGACGGGTTCGCAGCGTCGGACCCGGTCGTGTTGATGGCGGGGAACGTCCTGACCGGGGGTGTCGCGAACTACTCCAACCCGACCATGACGCAGGTGCGGTTCCTGTGCACGATCCCCGCGGAAGGCCTGTCCGACGGCAAGGTGATCTGCAGCATCGACCAGGAGGACTACGCCGCCGGGTCGCCGCAGTTCTGGGAACTCTTCTACACGACGACCGGCAATACGCTGTGGCTGCGGCAGAACGACAGCGACGGCAACTTGCTGGGCATCGAGCTTCAGCACACCCTCGACGTCCGCGGCCGCCGCCTCTACGTCAGCGTGGAGATGCAGGAGTCCGGCGCCAACATCTCCCGGGCGATCCGCCTGTACGACCTCACCGACCAGATCCAATACGACGCGAGCGATACGGCGTTCGTGTCCGCCCTCACCCGCGTCACCCGCGTCCAGTTCGGCCCGGCGTCCCGGTCGGCGGTCGGCCCGACCGGCACGTCCGGGCTGACCAACGTTGCGATCGGGCACGTCACTGTCGAGGACACGATCACCCCGCTCACCGTCCTCGGCGTCCACCTCAACCCGGTTGGCGAGCGCGCGGGGCGGCGTATCCAGCGGGTGTGTGCCGAGGCCGCGATCCCGTTCCAGTGGATCGGCGACCTCGACGACACCACCGCCATGGGCAATCAGGGCAAACTCAACCCCCTGGAGTTGATGCGGGAGGCGGAGGCCGCTGACGGCGGCATGCTGTACGAGGCGGCCGGAGGCCTCGCTTACCGGACTCGGGTCTCCCTGTGCAACCAGGACCCGCAGCTGGTGCTGGACTACACCGCGTTCAACCTGTCGGAGATCCCCACCCCGATCGAGGATGACCGCTACATCCAAAACCAGGTGAGCGTCACGGCCGGGGACGCCACGGCAACGTACTCGCTCGACGAGGGCAGCCTGTCCATCGAGCAGCCGCCGACCGGTGTGGGCGTGTACGGCGCGAACATCACCCTCAACCTCGGCACATCCGAGAGCCCCCTGTCGCATGCGGCGTGGCGGGTCCACATGGGCACGGTCGACGAACCCCGCTACCCGCAGATCAGCGTCAACCTCGCCCACACCAGCTTCGTGAACAACCCGGACCTGGAGCGCGCCGTCCTCAACTTGCGGCAGGGCGATCGGATTCTCGTTCAGAACCCGCCCACCTGGCTGCCTCCGGGGGCGATCGACCAGGTCATCCTCGGCGTCGAGCGGGCCCTCACGCACTTCGAGCACCGGATCACGTTCGTGTGCGCGCCGGCATCCCCGTACCGGGTGGGCGTCACGGACACGGTGCTGGCCGTCATCGACACGGACGGCTCTGCGCTCGTCGAAGACGCGACCCCTACTGCAACCGCGCTGACGGTGGCTCCATCGGCCGGACAGTCCGGACTGTGGACCACAGACAGCGCGAACCTGCCTCTCGATGTCCGCGTGGGCGGGGAGGTCATGCGGGTCACCAACATCACCGACTGGCTCACCGACACCGCTACCCGCACGGTGGCCAGCAGCTGGGGTACGCCGGATGTGGGGCCGGCGTGGAGCACGGTGGGCGGCGGGTCGGCGTCGGACTACGCGGTGAACGGCAGCGCGCTGATCCAGACTCTGTCCACGGTGGACGTGACCCGCCGCACCGCGGTGACCGCGGTGAGCCCGGATTACGACGTGTACTGCGACATCACGACCAGCGCGCTGGCCTTGGGGGACAGTCTGTATGGGGCGGTCACGGGGCGGATGCTGGACGCGGCGAACATGTACATGGCCCGCCTCGAATTCACGACGTCGAACACCATCATTTTGGTCGTGCGGAAGCTGATCGCGGACACCGGCACGGACCTCGGCACGTACATGCTGCCAGTCACCCACGTCGCTGGGCAGTTCGTCAGGGTCCGGTTCCAGGGCGTGGGCACGCAGTTCAGGGCGAAGGCGTGGCTGGCGACGGATCCTGTGGAGCCTCCGGACTGGCATGTCACGGGGACGGACTCGTCGATCTCGCCCGCGTACACGATCGGCACCAGGAGCATCCGCGTCACCGGCAATACGAACGCGGCGACGGTGGCGATCCAGTACGACAACTACCGCGTGGTGAGGCCGCAGACGTTCACCGTCACCCGCTCCGTCAACGGCGTCGTGAAAGCGCAGCTCGCGGGCGAGGATCTGCGGCTGGCCTATCCGACGATCGTGTCACTGTGAAGGGGGTGATGGATCATGGGTGAGTCGTATCCGGCGTTCCTCGCCGGGCAGCGGATCACCGCATCGATGCTCGCATCCGCGCAGCCAGTGGTTGCACGCAAGACGGCGGATACCGCGCGGGCCGCGGTGGCGACGGTGAGCCCAGACCCGCACCTTCAGTTCGATGTTGTCGCGGGCGGCGTGTACACGATGGACGGCTGGATCAAGTACGACGGGCCGACGGCCGCTGACCTGCTGCTGGACTTCTCCGCGCCGTCGGGGACCGAGGGCGAGTGGCTGGGCTGGGGTGTCGGCCACAGCCCGATCATCTCCTTCAGCACGGGCGCGGCGATCGTGACGGACTCACAGCAGTCCCGCGGCTACCCGGTCCGCGTCGAAGCGAATGACGTGACCTCAGCAAAGTCGTTCGGCTGCCTGGGTGTTGGGGCCGCGCTCACGATGGTCCTCATGTCGACGGTCCGCGTCGGCCCGGTCGGCGGCGTGTACTCCCTGGACTGGTCCCAGCAGACGTCCGACGCATCCCCCGTGACCTTGTTCACCGACTCGTGGCTGCGCCTGCAGCGGATTGCCTGAGGAGGCATCGATGGCTTTTCTCGCAGGGGAGCGGGTGACCGCAGCCCGCCTCAACCGACTCCAGCCCAAGACATACCGGGCCGCCGCCACGGGCCTACTGAACGGCCCGCAGACAGCGGCGGATGTGCCGGGCGCCACGGTCACGTTTACGACCGAGGCCGCGAACGCGGTGTATGTGGTGGACGCGTGGTTCGACTACGACTTGAGCGGCTCCACGACGCTCCTTGGTTCGGGAAACATCCACGTGGACGGCGTGATCCAGGCCGAGTACGCGGTGTTCCAAGCGAACGTCGTCAACGACCGGAGCTCCGTGGGCCACACCTACCGCGGAACGCTCGCCACGGCGGGCTCGCACACGATCAAGCTTGTGGGGTCACCCGTCGCAAACCAGACGATCAACACCTATTCGAGCGTCACTATCACGATCTACGAGGTGGTTTGATCATGACGTATCCCCTTGAGGTTCCGACACGACTCCCCCTTCACGACTTTGGGATATCCCTCTCGAACGGGAACAACTTCGGCGTTCGCGTGTACGTCAGCCAGGTGTCCCAAGCCCTGGGCGATGTCGACAATCCGCACGAGGCAGGCCTCGTTGAGGTCGTTCTTGACTACCTGAAGGCGATCCCCGCGGTCTCCCAGATCAATCACATGGCCCTCGCGGCGCCGGTCCAAACCGTGACCACCATCAACCTCCCGGAGGCCTGATGACGCCGCACGTGCTGGTGACGGAGGCCGGGGCGCGGCTGGCAGTGATCGCGGGCACGATCCGCAACACCGGCTCCGGCTGGCAGCTGCTCGACGACGACGCGCACGAACCGTCCGGGATCACCGGGGTGACGGAGCAGGCGGGCTACATCGAACTCCAGCACGCCGTGGGCGCGGCCCAGGTGGTCGCGCTCACCGTGACTGTGGATGAGACCTACGCCAAGTCGGGGCTGCGGTGCGGGGCGAGCGTGGGCCTGGACCACTCCTTCATCTACCTGTACTCCGGCGCCGCCGGGTCGGCCGCCCTCAACCCGGCCACCGTGTCGGCGGCGAACGGCAACCTCTGGGTGCTGGGCTACCTCGCGTTGGCCACCCCCTGACAGAAGGAACGCTATGGCGACACCACTGACGGCCGCGCAGATGCTCGCCGCGCTGAGGGGCGAGGGCCTCACGGTGCACGAGCACACGGGCTGGACCACCCACAACCGCGACTCGGCGACCGGCAAGACGTTCGGCCCGGTGGTCGGCGTGCTCATCCACCACACCGCCGGGCACGGCGACAAGGAACTCTGCTACAACGGCAGATCGGGTCTGCCGGGCCCGCTGTGTCACGCGTGGCTGGGGAAGACAGCCGGTCTGTGGATGATCGGCCACGGCCGCGCCAACCACGCAGGACTCGTCGACGGGGACGTCGTGCGGGCGCTGATGGCCGAGACCGCACTGCCCCACGACGACCACGCGGACACCGACGGCAACGACTGCCTTTACGGCCTGGAGATCGAAAACCTCGGCGACGGCCATGACCCGTACCCGGCCGAGCAGTACCGGGCCGCGGTGCTGTGGGCAGCCGCCCTGTGCCGGGCACACGGCTGGTCCGAGAAGTCGGTGGCCGGGCACAAGGAAGTCCAGCCGGGCAAGATCGACCCGTCGTACGACATGGATGTCTTCCGCGCCGACGTGCGCGCGCAGCTGGCGAAGACCGTCGGGACGAAGACCGCGCCGGCGCCGACCCCGAGCAAGCCCCGCGTGGACCTGTCCCGTCTGGTGGCCGCGTCGCGAACGGACCCCGGGGCGAGGCAGGGCCACGTGACGTACATGGCTGGCACGAACCTGGTCGAGGCCGCGCTCGTCGCGGAGGGCCTGCTCGGCAAAAAGTACGCGGGCGACGGCAGCTTCGGCGAGCTGACCCGCGACGCCTACGCCCGCTGGCAGCGAAAGCTCGGCTATTCGGGCAGCGCAGCGGACGGCATACCCGGCAAGACCTCACTCAAGAAACTCGGCGCGAAGCACGGCTTCGACGTCGTCGCCTGAACCAAAAGGAGAACTGACCATGTCTGAGATCAGCCTGCCCGACACGGAGACCGTCCTGAAGACGGCCGGGGCCTACGGCCGCGACCTGCTGGAGCGCGTCCTCGTGACGTTCCTTCAGGCGTTCATCGGCGGCATCGCCATCACCCAGCCCCTCGACGGCAGCATGTGGTACGCCGCCGGAGCGGGCGGTGTCGGCGCCGTCCTCGCCCTGGCGAAGGGCCTGTTCGCGAGACTGCGCGGGGTGACGAATTCGGCGTCGCTCGCCAAGGGCGTCTGAACTGCCCCGTGAGCGCGTCGGGAAGGTGGTGGCGTGGACGCGGCCATGGTCACAGCGATCGGCGCGCTGATCGCCGGACCCGTGGCCGCGGCGGCCGCCATGTACGGCAACCGCGGCGCGACCAGGGCGGCCAGGGAGGCCAGCGCGGTGACGGGATACGACAGCCTGACGCAACGCCTGGTGGCCGAGCGGGACAAGGCGGAGGTCGACCAAGCGAAGGCAGAGCAGCGGGTCGACGATCTCGAACTGGAGGTCGCGCGGCTCCGGCTGCTGGTGAGGGAGCTCGGGGGGACGCCATGACGCGGACCGAGCTGGTGCTGTACCGCTCCCGCTATCTGCTTTGGACGACGGCCGCGCTGCTCATCCTCGGCGGAGGCGTGGCCCTGAGCCTGCTCCTGATTCATCGCGAGGCCGACGCACGGCACGAGCTGGCGACCGAGGCGAACCTGCGAGGTACGGCCGTATCGACCCTCGCCAGTGACGTGCGCGCACTGCGGGCGCAGGTACAGGCGAAGGGCGAAACGCCAGTCGCGCCCGATCCAACAAAGGCGGTGGAGGACCTTCCTGCACGGGCGGAGGTTCCGGTGCCGATCCCGGGCCCGCCTGGCCCGTCGGGCAGTCCGGGATCGTCGGGACCGCCCGGTAAGGACGGCGCGACTGGAAGCCCGGGACCGTCCGGCGAGCCCGGTGCGGTCGGCCCGTCCGGGCCTGCCGGCCCTCAGGGCGAGCAGGGACCCGCTGGCCCGGCGGGGCAGGACGGCCAGGACGGGGCCGACGGGCGGGACGGCGAGGATGGGCAGGCCTGCCCGGACGGCTATTCGCTGCAGGCTCCGTCGTGGGATCCGAACGCTCTGGTGTGCCGGGAGGATGGTGCGCCGGATCCGGAGCCGTCGGACAGGCAGGGCCGGTCGCTGCTGTTGGCGTTGGATCCGCGGCGGACTCAGTACGTATAGGTGTGGCCCCCGCTGCCTTCGGGCGGCGGGGGCCACTTCGTGCGTCCTGGCTCAGGCGGCGGTGGTCATCTCCGCCTGCTCGGCCGCCACCCACTCATCCACCAACAACTGATACAAGGCCTGCTCCGCCGTCGTCCACTGCCTGCCCCGGGCACGCCACACAATGGCCCTGATCGCCTCGTTCACGACCGCAGCAGGACGCACGACGCCAGAGGCAGAAGGGGACGGGGGCATGCCCTCAAGGGTAGGGGGAGTACCCACACGCGTCCCCTGTCTGGCTGGGTACGCTGCCCACATGATTCGCGCTGTGATCTTCGATGTTGGCGAGTGCCTCGTGGACGAGACGACCGAGTACAGCACCTGGGCCAACTGGCTCGGCGTGCCCCGCCACACCTTCCACGCTATGTTCGGCGCGGTCATCGCCCAAGGCCGCGACTACCGCGAGACCTTCCAGGAGTTCCAGCCCGGCTTCGACCTGTACGCCGAGCGAGAGCGACGCGCCGAGGCCGGCAAGCCAGAGACCTTCGGCGAGCAGGACCTCTACCCGGACGTCCGCGACGCGCTCGCCGCCCTGAGCGCGGACGGAATGTGGCTGGGCATCGCAGGAAACCAGACCGTGCGCGCCGGCCGGATCCTGCGCGAACTGTTCTCTACCGACGTGGACCTGATCGGCACCTCTGACGACTGGGGCGCCAGCAAGCCGGACCCGGCGTTCTTTCGCCGTGTCGCCGAGGTCGTCCCGGCCGAAGCCGACGAGATTCTGTACGTCGGCGACCGCCTCGACAACGACATCCGCCCGGCCGTCGCCGCAGGGATGCACACAGCGCTCATCCGCCGGGGACCGTGGGCGACGATCCAGTGGCACAGCGAGGAAGCGGAGAAGCTCCCGACCTTCAGGGTCGAGAGCCTCCTCGAACTGCCCGGTCTGATCCGTGACTTCAACGAGCGAGCGCGCTGACCGTCGTCGACCACCCGTACAGCCGGTCATCCAGCTCCCGCACGCACCGTTCGTGCTGGTGCGGCACCAACGCGCGCCGCACCTCACGGACCCGGTCCATGCCCATTGCGTACCAGGTGCGCTCCAGTTGGTCGAGGGCGCGCACGGCGTAACCGCATGCCGCCTCAGGCTCGCCAGCCGCTGCCTCAACGGCGGCCAGATCGCCGAGGACGACCGTCCGCTGCTTCTCCTCGCTTGGCTCGAGAGCATCGAGGACCTCGAGGAGCGTCTCGCGGGCCTGCGGCAGGTGCCCTGCCTTCAACTGGGTGTTGCCCTTGAAGGCGGCGAGCCGGACCAGGGAGAACCAGTCGAGCCACTCGGGACACTCAGGTGAGCCGTACTCGCTGCCCTCGGCAATCACGTCCTCGGCATGCTGGATAAGGTGCAGTGCTGTCCGCGTGTGACCGCAGCGGGTTTCGCATTCGGCCTCGACAGCGTCCAGCCACGCCAGCAGCTCCACCGAGGCCGGCCCGCGCCGGGCATAGGTCCGCGCGGCCACCATCCGCTCGACGGCGGCGTCCCGGTCGCCCGCCCAGCCTGGGATGAACGCGGTGTGTGCCAGGACTGCAGCACCCAGCAGCGGGTCGTCGGCCTCGCCGGCAGCCTGAAGCGCACGGAGGAGAGTCTGCTGGGCGCGGGCGGCGTCGCGCAGGTCGAAGAACTCGATACGCCCGGCGAGCAGCCACGTCTCGGCGAGGGCCGCCGCGGTCCGCTGCCGCGTCTGCCCGGCCGTCTCCGGCAGCAGCGCGCAGCCGAGGGTGGCGTGCGATAGGGCGGCCGGGTGCAGGGTCGCGGGAGCGACAGACCAGTACAGCCGTCGGTGCGAGCGCGTGACATTCTCGAAGTCGGCGGCAACCGAGGCAGGCTGCACTGCGACGGCCTGCGTCGGCACAGCGGCAAGGCCGACAGCGGCAGCTGTGGCCGCAAGGACGGTACGGCGGCCGCGGTCGACCTGGGCGCCGCCCGGTGGGGGAAATCCCAACGATTCGAGGTCCTGGCCGAGGATGCGTGTGAGAGCCTGTCCCACCTCGGGTTGTGGCCACGGCGGCGTGTCCGACTCCCATCGTCGCACCTGTCGCACACCGACACCGAGCGCGTCCGCGAGGGCCTGCTGCGAGTGGTAACCGGCGGCCACGCGGGCGGACTTGAGGCGGGTGTTCCCTGGGGGTCGTACCACTGGTGCACCTCCGTTTTGAGCGCTGCGGCAAGTGTCGCCGTAAGCCCTCGTCTTGGCCACCCGTCACCCCAAGGCACCAACGAAAGTCCCATTCTCGGCAGCGAAAAGACCTCTCGAAGTCCTCGGCATGGGGCGTCAAGCGGACGACCCTTGTACGCATCCGATCACCCCTGGTGCCAAGGAGTGCCGCTATGCCGACCACCCGCTTACCGTCCGCCGCAGGGTGCGCCCTGCACGACGCAGGGCAGGACTGGGACGCCATCCGGGTCCCCCGCAGCGTCGGCCTTGCCTCGATGGTCATCCTCGGTACTCGCTGCGGCGCAGTCGTCGAGGACCCGGTGGGCATGGCGGTGTACTTCTTCACCCCGGTCGGCACAGCCCGCGAGTGGGACGTGCAGAACACCCGCCCACTCGGCGCCGGATCCTCGGTGACAATCCCCCCGGTAAGGCGCACGGAGGGCCCGGGCCCGCACTGGCGTATGTGCCCGGGCGAGGACGGATGGCTGACCGATCCGGCCGCGCTGGCCGCGGCGATCGGCGACGCGTTCGGGCCGCCGCTGGGCGAGGAGCGAGCGGGATGAGCGCCGCGGAGAAGATGCGCCACCTCGCCAACCAGGTGCAGGTCCGCTACCAGGCGTTGATGGATCACTGCCTCAGGTGCGAGTGCTGTCGGTCGGATACGAAGCAGGCCTGTCCGGAGGCCGTGATCCTGAGGCGAGCGTGGTCGGATGCGCGAAGGAGGTCAGCGACATGAAGACCTGCGACCGCTGCGGGCAGCCGATCCGGCCGTATGAGGCGTCGGACGAGATCATCACTGACTCCATCTCGGGCGCCCGACCGAACACGATCCGGCACGTGTTCCGGTGTCCGCCGAAACCGCGATTGCAGTCGGCGCCGATATCCCGCTGATCCCCTCACCCTGCTGCCGTTGCCGACGGCGGGGTGAGGATGCGGCCGCCTCGCCGACGTCCTAATGGCGGCCGCGGGCCCGTCGCCGGGCTCCCCTTGACTCCCGGCGGCGGGCCTCTTATCGGACGAGGTCGGCGAGCTCCACGTCGAGGGCGTCGGCGAGGAGGAGCAGGTCGGTGATGCTCATGTTCGTGGCCGCGGTTTCCCACCGGTGGATGGTCTTGTGGTCGCGGCCGACGTGTTCGCCGAGCTCTTCCTGAGAGAGGCGGAGTTCGCGGCGTCGGGTGCGGATGCGTTCCCCGATGACCCGGCGGTGGGTGAGTACCCAGTCGGGCATGGGGTCGAGTGGCACCCGTCCACGCTGGATGGATCTTGCTGGGAAGTCTTTACCATCGCTGGTAAATCTCCGAGCATGGGGAAGTCTCGTTAGATATATGCACCCGCCACCAAACAGCGTGTAGCCAGAACCGACCTCGGTGTGATCAGATGGGCATATGCGAATCGCACATGCGTTCGCATGATCCTTGCTAACCGAATAGCCACCCCCCACAACAGCCCGGCGCGGTCCCTGAATTGCCAGCGCCGGAACCCCGCCCGCCTGCCGTGAGTACCCCCTCGTCGACAGGCGGGCGGTTCCACCTATCCCATTGACTACGAGTCAAAACTCCCTCGATTGGGGGAATGCCCTGTAGGCGATCATCGCGTTAGATGTATCGGCCAGGGTGGGGCACAGTCATCCCTCCCTGGGTGGCAGCCTCACCCTGGTCTCCCAAAGAACGGCCCCCGGCATGCGTACCGCCGGGGGCCGTTCCGTATCCCATGGGAGATGGATGGGAGAAAGATCTTGTGCACTCAGGCGAACTCAGACGAACTCACGCCGACTGAGACGAACCCGCCTCACGCCAACCTCGCAGGTAACCCGCTGACCTGCACCTACGCGGGAAACACAATTGATCCAGACGATCACGGTTCCCCCTCTTCTGTTGGCCCCCTGTGGCTTGCCCGCTCCACCCTGCCTCGGAAACCAGCCCCAGTTGAGGGTGCGTGTACTGAGGCGCCGGCGCCCCTGGATCGGGGCACCGGCGCCGTATGCCGAAGCCGGGCTGATCCGAGAGACAGGCCCTGCCGGCCTGCCGCGGTCCTCAGTCGCTCTGCCCCAGGGCGCCCTGGTCGGCATCCAGGCTGCCGCCGGCGGCGGTGTGGTCGGGGGTGCTGACGCTGTCCTTCGTGGTCGGTTCACCGAGGTCATCGGCGCCCGCCCCGTGGGACGGGGTGATCGCGGCGACCACGAATCCGGTGGCGAGGGAGGCGAGGGCAAGCATGCTGCGCTTCTTCATGCCCCGCTCAACTACGCAAAGGGGTACGGGGTCACGCCCGTGCCTCGGACAGCGCGCCCGGGGACCGCCGCGCGAAGCCGGCTGCCCCGCGTCGACATTCCTGCGACCAGCGCCTCAGACGCCCGCCGTCGTCGTGCCCGCCATCCCCGCGAGGGCGGCCGCGGCCGCTCCCACCAGACCGGCGTCCGTGCCCATCTGGGCCGGCGCCACGGTCAGGCGCTGGACGAAGGAGAGGGTCGCGTAGTCGCCGAGGGCCTTGCGCAGCGGTGCGAAGAGCACGTCTCCCGCCTTGCCCACTCCCCCGCCGACAACGGCGATGTCGATCTCCACGAGCGTCGCGGTGGCCGCGATTCCGGCGGCCAAGGCCTGCGCCGCCCGCTCGAAGGAGGCCACCGCGACCGGGTCTCCGGCCTGGGCGGCGGCGGCGACCGCGGCGGCGGAGGTGTTGCCGTCGGGGCCCGGACGCCAGCCGTTCTCCAGGGCTCGGCGGGCTATGTTGGGGCCGCTGGCTATGCGCTCCACGCACCCGCGCGCACCACACGGGCAGGGGTCGCCGTCCAGGTCCACGCTGATGTGGCCGATGTGCCCCGCGTTCCCGGTGGGGCCGGGGTGGAGCTGGCCGTTGAGGACCAGCCCGCCGCCGACGCCGGTGGAGACCACCATGCACAGCGCGTTGGCGTGACCACGGGCGGCGCCCTGCCAGTGCTCGGCCGCCGTGATCGCCACGCCGTCGCCGATGAGCTCGACGGGCAGGCCTGCGGCTGCGGCCCGGACTCGCTCGACGAGCGGGAAGTCGCGCCAGCCCGGCACGTTCACCGGGCTCACCGTGCCGGCGGAGGCGTCCACCGGGCCCGCGCTGCCGATCCCGATGGCCTGCGCGCGCCCCCACAGCGGCGCCGCGCGCAGCTCGCCGAGCACCTCCTCGACGGCCCGCATCACGGTGTCGCCGTCCTCCCGCGCGGGCGTCGGGCGCTGCGCGCGCACCAGGATCGTGCCGTGGCCGTCGACCAGCGCTCCGGCGATCTTGGTGCCGCCGATGTCGAGCGCTGCCACCAGGTCGGTGTGCATCAGTGTCGGATCTCCCCGTCAACCGTGGAAAGGGCTGGCCGGTCCAGCGGTGGGGGACGTGGGCCGGAGATTGCGGTGCACAGTCTCTCCCGCATCTGACAACGTTGTCCAGGCCCTATGCTCGAAGCCACATCCTCATACATGCCCGTGGACCGACGCATCCCCCCGTGGCCGACAGGACAGGACACCGCACCGTGCCCGACACGCCCCGCCGATCCGAGAACCGCTACGGCAACCGTCCGACCATGAAGGACGTGGCCGCACGAGCCGGGGTAGGACTGAAAACGGTCTCCCGTGTCGTCAACGGTGAGCAGGGCGTCACCCCGGAGACGGAGCGTCGCGTCCACGAGGCCATCGAGTCCCTGGGCTTCCGCCGCAACGACAGCGCGCGAGTGCTGCGCAAGGGCCGCACCGCGAGCATCGGCCTGGTCCTGGAGGACCTCGCCGACCCGTTCTACGGCCCCCTCAGCCGCTCGGTCGAGGAGGTGGCCCGCGCCCACGGCGCCCTGCTGATCAACGGCTCCAGCGCGGAGGACCCGGACCGCGAGCAGGAGCTGGCGCTCGCGCTGTGCGCGCGCCGGGTGGACGGGCTGGTCGTCATCCCGGCGGGCGACGACCACCGCTATCTGGAGCCGGAGATCAGAGCGGGCGTCGCGACGGTCTTCGTCGACCGGCCGGCCGGGAAGATCGACGCCGATGTCGTCCTGTCCGACAACTACGGTGGTGCCCGCGACGGCGTCGCCCACCTGATCGCCCACGGCCACCGCCGGATCGGCTTCATCGGCGACATGCCGCGTATCCACACGGCGGCCGAGCGGCTGCGCGGCTACCGGGCCGCCATGGAGGACGCGGGCATACCCGTGGAGGACTCCTGGATGTCCCTGGGCGTCACCGACCCGCAGCGGGTGCGCAAGGCGGCCGCGGACATGCTCTCCGGCCCCTCCCCCGTGACCGCGGTCTTCGCGGGCAACAACCGGGTGACCGTCACGGTGATCCGTGTCCTCGCCGAACAGACCCGCCGCGTGGCCCTCGTCGGCTTCGACGACATCGAGCTCGCCGACCTGCTCCATCCGGGCCTCACCGTCGTCGCCCAGGACGCGGCGGCCCTCGGCCGCACCGCCGCCGACCGGCTCTTCCGCCAGCTGGACGGCTCCCTGATCGTCCCGGAGCGCATAGAGCTGCCGACCCGTCTGATCACCCGCGGCTCGGGCGAACTGCCGCCGGCGGACTGAGCGGCCCGTGGACGACCGCACCCTGGAGGCCCTGGGCCTGGCCGAGGCACCGCGCGACCACCCGCTGAGCTATCCCGGCGCGTGGCCCGAGGCCTCGGGACTCCTCGTCGGCGACCGGCTGCTGCCGCTGGACCGCCTCACCCACGACGACCGCACCCCGGTGCTGGCTGTCGGCTCCAACGCCTGCCCGGGCCAACTCCGCCACAAGATGGCCGAGTTCGGGATCACTTCCCCCGTCCCGATGGTGCGGACGCGGGTCACGGGCATCGACGTCGGCGTCTCCGCGCACGTCAGCCGCCTGGGTTACATCTCCGCGTCACCGTTCGACGCGCCGGGCACCGTACGGGATTTGTTCGTCATCTGGCTGGACGCCGAGCAGCTCGCCGTCGTCGACGCGAGCGAAGGGGTGCCGCTGCCGGACGGCAACTTTCACCGCGCGTGGCTGCCTGGACCCGAGGTGCGGATCGAACTGGAGACGGGCGAGCCGCTCCCCGGCGCGTACGTCTACGTCAACCGCCACGGCGTTCTGCACAACGGCACGAATGCCCCGCGCCGGCATCCCGGCCAGCGTGAGCTGATCACCGAACTCCTGCTGGACTCGGCCCGATTGCGGAAGCTGTTCGGCGTCACCGCAGAGGACTTCTGCGCCCGGGCCCGCGCCGACGCCGCGCTCTGCGCGCGGGGCACGCGGCTGCTCGTGGAGGAGCAGCTGGTGACGGCGTCCGGTCTGGAAAGGTTCGTACGGCCGCAGCAGACCGGAGGTCCGGGAACGGAAGCGCCGTTGTCGCCGCCCTCGACGTAGACGTCGCCGACGTGGACGCCGGTGTGGCCGCCGCCGTCCACCACGCGTGGATCCACTCGCACGCCCCCTTGCCGCCACCGCGGCCATGTCGTGCACGGTGACGACTCCGGGGTGGCGCACCCGGGCCGCCACACGGGCGTCGCGCCGCATTCGCGGCCGACCGGTTCGGGCGCGTCGGCGTCGATGCGGGCGCGAAGTGCCCGGGCGGCGACCTGACGACCCAGGACCTCGTCGAGGCTCGCCTGACGATGCCCACGCCTGCGTCCTCGAGTCGGCCCGAGACCGGGTTCGGCGGCTGACGGCCGCGGCGGCCCCGCTACTTGGCGGATGCCGTCAGGCCGCCCTGCCTCGGCGCGGCGAAGCCCTCCAGGTCGGCGCGGGTCAGTCCGGTCGCGGCGGTCACCTCGGCGAGGTCCAGCGCGCCGCAGTCGAGGCCGCGCAGCAGGTAGCCGCTCAGGGCCTTGGCGGTCGCCGGCTCGTCCATGACGTCGCCGCCGGCACGGTTGGCGTAGCGGGCGAGCCGGGCCGCCGCCTGCTCGAAGCCCTCGCGGTAGAAGGCGAAGACGGCCGCGTACCGGGTGGGGATGTGGGCGGGGTGCATGTCCCAGCCCTGGTAGTAGGCGCGGGCCAGGGCGCGCCGGGTCAGGCCGTAGTGCAGCCGCCAGGCGTCGTGCACCTGCTGCGTCGGGCCGACCGGCAGGACGTTGGTGGAACCGTCCGAGACGCGTACGCCCGTGCCCGCCGCCGCGACCTGCATGACCGCCTTGGCGTGGTCGGCGACCGGGTGGTCGGCGGCCTGGTGGGCGGCGGAGACACCGAGGCAGGCGCTGTAGTCGAAGGTGCCGTAGTGCAGGCCGGTGGCACGGCCCTCGGCGGCCCGGATCATGCGGGCCACGGTGGCGGTGCCGTCGGCGGCGAGGATCGACTGGCTGGTCTCGATCTGGATCTCGAAGCCGATCCGGCCGGGCTCGAGGCCGCGCGCCTTCTCGAAGGCCTCCAGGAGCCGCACCATGGCGGTGACCTGCTCGGGGTACGTCACCTTGGGCAGGGTCAGCACGAGCCCGTCGGGCAGGCCGCCGGCCTCCATCAGGCCGGTGAGGAAGATGTCGAGGGTGCGGATGCCCCGGTCGCGCACGGCGGCCTCCATGCACTTCATGCGGATGCCCATGTAGGGGGCCGCCGTGCCGTTCCGGTACGCCTCGGCGATCAGCCGGGCCGCCCGGGCGGCCGCCTCGTCCTCCTCGGCGTCCGGGCGGGGGCCGTAGCCGTCCTCGAAGTCGACGCGCAGGTCCTCGATCGGCTCGCGCTCCAGCTTGGCGCGTACGCGCGCGTACACGGGCTCGGCGAGTTCGTCGCCGAGCCCGAGGACGGCGGCGAAGGAGGCCGCGTCGGGAGCGTGTTCGTCGAGGGCTGCCAGCGCCTGGTCGCCCCAGGAACGGATGGTGTCGGCCGCGAAGACGTCACCGGGGACGTAGACGGTGTGGACGGGCTGACGGGTGCCGGGGTCTCCCGGGTAGTTCCGCTCCAGTTCGGCGTCGACCGGCGCGAGGGAGGCGCTGATCTCCTCGCTGACCGCGCCCGCGAGACTCGTCGCCACCTTCTCCTGCTGGCCCTGACCCATCCCACACCCTCCTGTTTTCCGCTTTACGGAATCAACAATCCGTAGAATGAAGTTATCCGCCGATCTTCCCGCTGGTCAACACCCCGTCCACGCCCTGGTCCCTCGCGGTTCACCGCGCCCCGACACCCTCTTCCGCACAGGCGTTCCCCCCTCCATCCTGGCCCCCAAGGGGAGGGGAACACATGGCGAGCACCCAAGGGCCCACCCGGCGGGCGGGGCTGAGAACCCTCGTGGCCGCCGTGGCCGCCGTACCGCTGCTCGGCACGGTACGGGCCTCCGAGGCCCAGGACGAACGCCACACGCGCGTGCGGCCGTCGCCCGTCCCCCCGCTGGAGGTCATGACGTTCAACCTCCGCGTCGCCGGCACCAGCCGGCCCAACAGCTGGGCGGACCGCCGCCCCGTGATGCGCGCGCTCCTGCGCGGGGCGGCCCCGCACGTCATCGGCACCCAGGAGGGCCGGCTCCCTCAGTTGAGCGACATCGAGGCCGACCTCGGGCCGCACCACGCCTGGATCGGCACTGCCGGAGGCGGCCGCGAGGAGTCGGTGGCCGTCTTCTACGACACCCGTCGACTCACCCCGGTCGAGCACACCACCTTCCGGCTCTCCGACACCCCCGACGTGCCCGGCTCCAACACCTGGGGCGGCGCCTACCCCCGCCTGGTCACGCAGGTCCGCTTCCGCGACCTGCTCGACGCCGGACGGCAGTTCCACGTCCTCAACACCCACCTCGACCACAAGAGCGAGTACGCACGCGCGCGTGCCGCCACCCTCATCGCCGAGCGCATCACCGTCCTCGGCCGCTCCCTGCCGGTCCTGCTCACCGGCGACTTCAACGCCGTCGCCCACGACAGCCCGGCCTACGACACCCTGCTGGGCGCCGGTCTCGTCGACACATGGGTCACCGCGCGGCGGCGCGGCCCCGCCTACGGGACGTTCCACGGGTACGGGGCGCTGACGCCGGACGGTGACCGCATCGACTGGATCCTGGCGACGCCGGATGTCACGGTCCGCCAGGAGTCGGTCGACACGTTCCGGGTGAACGGCCAGTACCCGAGCGACCATCTGCCGGTGCTGGCCTCACTGAGCCTGGGATGAGGCGAGGCCCCCGTGACCGGTGCGGTCACGGGGGCCTCGTACAGCCTGGCGGTGATCAGCCCTTGCGGGTCTTGACCTCTTCGGTGAGCTGCGGGACGACGTCGAACAGGTCGCCGACGACGCCGTAGTCGACCAGGTCGAAGATCGGGGCCTCGGGGTCCTTGTTGATGGCCACGATCGTCTTCGAGGTCTGCATGCCGGCGCGGTGCTGGATCGCGCCGGAGATGCCGGAGGCGATGTACAGCTGCGGCGACACGCTCTTGCCGGTCTGGCCGACCTGGTTGGTGTGCGGGTACCAGCCCGCGTCCACCGCGGCACGCGAGGCGCCGACGGCGGCACCGAGGGAGTCGGCGAGCGCCTCGATGATCGCGAAGTTCTCCGCGCCGTTGACGCCACGGCCGCCGGAGACCACGATCGCCGCCTCGGTCAGCTCCGGACGGCCCGTCGACTCACGGGCGGTGCGGCCGGTGACCTTGGTGCCGGTGGCCTTGTCGGAGAAGGACACGTTCAGGGCCTCGACGCTGCCGGCGGCCGGGGCGGCCTCGACGGCCGCGCTGTTGGGCTTGACCGTGATGACCGGGGTGCCCTTGGAGACACGGGTCTTGGTGGTGAAGGACGCGGCGAACACCGACTGGGTGGCCACCGGGCCCTCGTCGCCGGCCTCGAGGTCGACGGCGTCGGTGATGATGCCGGAGCCGATGCGCAGCGCCAGACGGGCGGCGATCTCCTTGCCCTCGGCTGAGGACGGGACCAGCACGGCGGCCGGGGAGACGGCCTCGTAGGCGGCCTGCAGCGCCTCCACCTTCGGTACGACCAGGTAGTCGGCGTACTCGGCGGCGTCGTGCGTGAGGACCTTCACCGCGCCGTGCTCGGCGAGCGCGGCGGCGGTGTTCTCGGCACCGGCGCCCAGGGCGACGGCGACGGGCTCGCCGAGGCGGCGGGCCAGCGTCAGCAGCTCGAGGGTGGGCTTGCGGACGGCACCGTCCACGTGGTCGACGTAGACGAGGACTTCAGCCATGGGATTGCTCTCCTGCGTGGATAAGTTGAGGGGCGGTCAGCGACTGCGGGCCTTAGATGAACTTCTGGCCCGCGAGGAACTCAGCGAGCTGCTTGCCGCCCTCGCCCTCGTCCTTGACGATCGTGCCGGCGGTGCGCGCGGGGCGCTCGGCCGCGGAGTCGACCGTCGTCCAGGCACCCTCGAGGCCGACCTCCTCGGCCTCGATCTCGAGGTCCTCGAGGTCCCAGGACTGAACCGGCTTCTTCTTGGCCGCCATGATGCCCTTGAAGGACGGGTAACGCGCCTCGCCCGACTGGTCGGTGACCGACACGACGGCCGGCAGGGAGGCCTCGAGCTGCTCGGAGGCGGCGTCGCCGTCGCGGCGGCCCTTGACCGTGCCGTCCTCGACCGACACCTCGGACAGCAGGGTGACCTGCGGGACACCCAGGCGCTCGGCCAGCAGCGCCGGGACCACGCCTGCGGTGCCGTCGGTCGAGGCCATACCGGAGATGACCAGGTCGAAGCCGGCCTTCTCGATGGCCTTGGCCAGCACCAGGGAGGTGCCGATGACGTCCGTGCCGTGCAGGTCGTCGTCCTCGACGTGGATGGCCTTGTCGGCGCCCATCGACAGCGCCTTGCGCAGCGCGTCCTTGGCGTCCTCGGGGCCCACCGTCAAAACGGTGATCTCCACGTCGTCGTCGGAGTTCTCGGAGATCTGCAGCGCCTGCTCGACCGCGTACTCGTCGAGCTCGGAGAGCAGACCGTCCACGTCGTCCCGGTCGACGGTCAGGTCATCGGCGAAGTGCCGGTCGCCAGTGGCGTCGGGCACGTACTTCACAGTGACAACGATCCTCAAGCTCACGCCGGCTCTCCTACTGCATCGTCTCTATTTCGGCTGCCTACTTGCAGGCAGCATAGGCGCCCCAAGCGGCCGATCCCGGTCGGGGCGGCCCGCGCTCCGACCGAAATATTACTCGTCAGTACACCCAGTTCGTTCCCGCTAAGCAAGCGCTTTGAACTGTGACCTTTGCAACGCAGCGTAATCGGAACTCGACGGTTTCGCAGGGGCAGGGCGACGTGATCAGTCACGCAGAGCGTTGAAGCGGCCCTGGTGGTATACGAGCGGACGGCCAGGGCCGGCGGGATCGCCGAGGACGACCTCGCCGAGAACGATGCGGTGGTCGCCCGCGGGCACCCGGGTGACGACCCGGCACACCAGCCAGGCGGAGACGTCGTCAAGGACGGGAACGCCTTCGGGGCCCGTGCGCCAGCCCGTCGCGGCGCCGAACCGGTCGGCGCCGCTGCGGGCGAAGGTGGCGGCCAGCTCCTGCTGGTGCTCGCCGAGTATGTGGACGCCGACGTGGGAGGCCTCGGATATCGCCGGCCAACTGGAGGCCCCGGTGCTGATGCCGAAGGAGAGCATCGGAGGCTCGGCGGAGACGGAGCTGAGGGAGGTGGCGGTGAAGCCGACCGGACCCGCGTCGCCGCGGGCGGTGATCACGGCGACTCCCGCCGCATGCCGCCGGAAGGCGGAGCGCAGCAGGTCGGGAGAGGCGAGCTGAGAGGTGCCGAGGTCGGGCGTGGCCGTCATGGAGTTGTCCTTCTGCGGGAGGGGGACGAGCGGGTTCGTGGCTGCTCAGCAGCCCGGACAGCGCGCGCTCGCGGTGCGGGCGAGGTCCACGTGCACCCGCCCGAAGAGAAGGAGTTCCGTAGGCATACGGTCAGGCTGACGATAGGTGGTACACACAGTCAAGTGCGTCCCGGCATATGGGAGCTGCCTCACCGTTCGCTCACAGGCGTCAAACCGCCTCCCCGAGCGCCGCGATGACGTCCGCCTTGCGCGGCTGACCGGTGGCGCGCCGTACGACCCGTCCGTCCGCGTCGAGGACGAGCACGGTCGGGGTCTTGAGGATGTCGAGTTCGCGTACGAGGTCCAAGTGGGCCTCGGCATCGATCTCGACGTGGGTCACACCCGGGACCAGTCCGGCGACCTCGCCCAGGACCCGCCGGGTGGCCCGACAGGGCGCGCAGAAGGCGCTGGAGAACTGCACGAGCGTGGCACGCTCACCGAGTTCCTCGCCCAACTGGGCGGCCCCCAGCCGCTTTCCGTCGTCGCGCCCGCGCACGCGTACTCTCCCGCTCCGCCGCCGATGCAGCACTCCGTAGGCGCTCGCCGCCGCGAGCACCACCACGCACACCACAAGTCCGGTCATCACCTGCACAAGCATTCATCGGACTGCAAAGATTCCCGACTTCCCGGAAGACTTCGCCTTGCGGAATGCTTGACTCATGGACATCGATGTGAGGGGACCGCGCTTCGGGGCGGCCTTGACGACCGTCGTACTGGCGGCCGTTCTGGTAACGGGGAGCACCTGGCTGCTGGCCTGGCAGCTGCTCGCGTTCGCGCTCGGGGCGGTCGGCGGGGTGGGCCGCTCGCCGTACGGCTGGCTGTTCCGTACGTTCGTACGGCCGCGAATCGGGCCGCCGACGGAGTTCGAGGCGCCCCAGCCACCGCAGTTCGCGCAGGCCGTCGGGCTCGCTTTCGCCGTCCTCGGACTCCTGGGATTCACGGCGGGTCCGCAGTGGCTGGGGCTGGCGGCGACCGGGGCCGCGCTCGCGGCGGCCTTCCTCAATGCGGCGTTCGGGTACTGCCTCGGCTGCGAGATGTACCTGCTCATCCGGCGCGTCACGGTCCGCGCGGAGTAAAGGCGGGTTAAAAGCGCAGGTGGATCATGCGGCCGAAGTGACGAGGATCTCGCCGCACCCGGGCACCAGGACTGGCTCCCCGGCCGTTCTTCGGGCACGATCTGCGAGATGCCGTAAACCTACGGCTGCGTAAGTTGCCCGCCGGGAGATCCCTTCCCAGGCAGAGAAGGAAGGGTCCACTCCGTCCATGGCTGAACTGGTCTACCGTCCCGTCGTCGGTCTCGCGCGCACGTTGTTCAAGGTGTGGGATCTCAAGATCGACTGCAAGGGGTCGGAGAACATCCCGCGCTCGGGCGGCGCCGTGCTGGTGAGCAATCACATCAGCTATCTGGACTTCATCTTCGACGGTCTGGCGGCGCTCCCGCAGAAGCGTCTCGTTCGCTTCATGGCGAAGGAGGCCGTCTTCCGGCACAAGATCTCCGGTCCGCTGATGCGCGGTATGAAGCACATCCCCGTGGACCGCAAGCAGGGGGAAGCTGCGTACGCGCACGCCCTGGACTCGCTGAAGTCCGGTGAGATCATCGGGGTCTTCCCGGAGGCCACGATCTCGCAGTCGTTCACGCTGAAGAGCTTCAAGTCGGGTGCCGCCCGGCTGGCTCAGGAAGCGGGCGTCCCGCTGATCCCGATGGCGGTGTGGGGCACGCAACGGCTGTGGACGAAGGGCCATCCGCGCAACTTCAAGCGCAGCCACACCCCGATCACCATCCGGGTCGGCGAGCCGGTGGAGGCTCCCCGCGACCAGTACGCGGGCGCCATCACCCGACGGCTGCGCGAGCGCGTCCAGGAGCTGCTGGAGGCCGCCCAGCGCGCCTATCCCGTACGCCCGAAGGGTCCTGAGGACACCTGGTGGATGCCGGCCCACCTGGGCGGCACGGCGCCGACGCCGGAAGAGGTGCGGGCGGCCGAGGCGCGCTGACGGCCGGGCGCCGCCGCGGACATCGCGCGACGGACCAGCGACGACTGCTGCGTCCACTGCCCCGAGCAATGATCCTCACGGCGTCCGTGGCGGGCGACCTCCGTGCCCTCGCCGTCCGGGCCGACGCCGCCCGCCGCGGTTACGGCGCGTTTCGCGTCGTGGAGTGCGACCGGATCGGCGGTCGGCGCGGCCTGGCATGGACTTCCCACACCGATGCGTCCGCCACGGCCCTGACGTCCGAGGGGCTCGCACTGCCCCTTGAGACGTCGCGGTGCTGTGGTGGCGGAGGATGCGAGCGAACCAGCACTTTCCAGGCGGACGGCAGGACTCCGGCTGGACACGCAGGACGACCGGAGGCGCCGTCGCCCGGGAAGAGAACTTCGTCAGCCCTCCCTGCCGCTCTTCTCCCACGGGTTCGCCGAGCTTGAAGGCAGCCGTCGCGACCCGCTCCGCAGATTGCCCGGTTCGCCGATCGCCCTCTCGCCGTCACAGCACGGCGGACTGATGGCCGCATCCTGGATCAGCCGCGGGATCAACTTCCTTGCGGGCGGATCGTGATACGCGCTCCCGGGCTGAACTTCTCCAGCAGTTCGGCGAGTTCGGCCGCGGCCGCCTCGACGTCGGGGACCGGCATCGGGGCCATGCCCTCCAGCAGGAAGATGCCCGAGGTCGTCGCCTCGGTGAGCCTGGTGCGCGGGCCCTGGCGCCAGTTCCAGCGGCGGCACGTCACTCCCGCCTCGTCGCGCCACACCACCTCGCCCGCGTCGGGGTGTTCCACGGCCTCCTCGCCACCGGCGACGGTCGCGAAGTCCTCGTCGCCGACGGCGCGCACGAGGCGCATTCCGCCCTGGATGAGGTCCATGTCCTCTCCGCCGACGGGAATGAGATGGGCGACGCTGATGGCGTTGTAGAGGTCGACGAGCAGGTTGATGCGCGGCAGCCCCGCCTCCGACAGCGCCCTCTTGGCCAGCGCCTCCGCCGAGTTGCGCGTACGCGACGGCTTCGATCCGAACGCCGTGTACACCTCGCGCCAGGCGGCCATGTGCGGGTCCTCGTGCGGGGCGCGTCCGTCCAGCCGGGCGGCGAGCCGACGGGCCGCGTCGTCGAGGAGTGCCGCACTGCCGTCCGTGCTGGGCCCGTTGACGAGTCCGTGCGCCTCGATGGCGAGGTGCGTGAAACCGGGTGCGAGGGCGCGCACTTCGTCGGACACTGTCAAAGAGAGGGTCATCGCCTGCCTCAGAGTGCGTTGGGGAGCGTCTTCCAGAGGTACGGCCGGTCGGGGGCGGCCTTGAGGACGCTCAGCACGACCGGGTGCGGTTCAGAGTACAGGACCGGCCAGTCCAGCTCGTTGGACTCCGGATCGGGAACGAAGGCCAGGCGCTCACCGTCGAGGGAGAACTGGGCGTTCACGCCCGGCTTGTTGCCGCGCGGGTCCTGCCGGTGCCAGGCACCGTTGAACCGTACGGCGACGAGACCGTGCACCACATCGAACTTCTGGTAACAGAGCGCCGTGGGGATGTCCTCGGCCCGCAGCAGCGCGGCCAGCGCGTGGGACTTGGCGTAGCAGATGCCGGTGCCCTGCTCCAGGACGTCGGAGGCGCGCCAGGTGACGCGCAGATCGCCGGAGTCCTGCGAGTGCGGAATGGTGTCGCGGACGAACTCGAACGCCGCTCGCGCATAGGCATACGAGTCGACCGCTCCCTTGGCGAGGCGGCCGGCCGTCTCCCGTACCAGCGGATGGTGATGGTCGACTACGTCATCTGCGGCCAAGTAGGCGGACAGGTCAGGGGTTTCCTGGATCAGCTCCATGACCGCAGAGCATAGGAATGCGATCACCCAAGAGTCAATGACTTTTCAGGTGACCGCATATCTATGCATCAGTGGGGCTGGTCCTAGCGGGCCATCTCCTCCTTGAGGGCCGCGATGAACGCGTCCACGTCCTCCTCGGTCGTGTCGAACGCGCACATCCAGCGCACGACGCCGGCGGCCTCGTCCCAGAAGTAGAAGCGGAAGCGCTTCTGCAGGCGCTCGCTCACGTCGTGCGGCAGCCGGGCGAAGACGCCGTTGGCCTGCACCGGGTAGAGGATCTCCACTCCGTGCACCGCGCGCACGCCCTCGGCCAGCCGCTGGGCCATCTCGTTGGCGTGGCGGGCGTTGCGCAGCCACAGATCCTTGGCGAGCAGGGCCTCCAACTGCACCGACACGAAACGCATCTTGGACGCGAGCTGCATGGACAGCTTGCGCAGGTGCTTCATGTGGCTGACGGCGTCCTGGTTGATGACGACGACCGCCTCGCCGAACAGGGCGCCGTTCTTGGTCCCGCCCAGGGAGAGGATGTCGACGCCGACGGCGTTGGTGAACGTCCGCATGGGCACGTCCAGCGACGCGGCGGCGTTGGCCATCCGGGAGCCGTCCAGGTGGACCTTCATGCCGTGCGCGTGGGCGTGGTCGCAGATCGCGCGGATCTCGTCGGGCGTGTAGAGGGTGCCCAGTTCGGTGCTCTGGGTGATCGAGACGACCTGCGGCATCGCACGGTGCTCGTCGTCCCAGCCGTACGCCTGCCGGTCGATCAGCTCGGGCGTGAGCTTGCCGTCCGGCGTCGGCACGGTGAGCAGCTTCAGGCCGCCCATCCGCTCGGGAGCGCCGCCCTCGTCGACGTTGATGTGCGCGCTCTCCGCGCAGATCACCGCGCCCCAGCGGTCGGTGACCGCCTGGAGCGCGACGACGTTCGCGCCGGTGCCGTTGAAGACGGGGAACGCCTCCGCCGAGGACCCGAAGTGACTGCGGACGATCCGCTGGAGGTTCTCGGTGTAGACGTCCTCGCCGTACGCGACCTGGTGACCGCCGTTGGCCAGGGCCAGGGCGGCCATCACCTCCGGATGGGCTCCGGCGTAGTTGTCACTGGCGAAACCGCGGACCTCCGGGTCGTGATGACGACGTGCGTCGGTCTTCGGAGGGTTCACGGCTTCTCGGTCAGCCACAGACGGTTTCCGTTCACTTCGGCGGCCGGCTTGCTCCAGACGTCGAGGATGGCCTCGGCCAGGTCCTTGACGTCCGTGAAGCCGGCGAACTTCGCGTTGGGGCGCTCGGCGCGCATCGCGTCGTGCACCAGTGCCTTCACCACCAGGATCGCAGCGGCGGACGTCGGCCCGCTCTCGCCCCCCGCCTTGCGGAAGTAGTCGGCCAGGGCCAGCGTCCACGCCTCGGCGGCGGCCTTGGCGGCCGCGTAGGAGGCGTTGCCGGCGGTGGGCTTGCTCGCGCCCGCCGCGCTGATCAGGACGTACCGGCCGCGGTCGCTGCGCTGCAGCGCCTCGTGGAAGGCCAGGGAGGTGTGCTGCACGGTCCGGACGAGCAGCAGCTCCAGGAAGTCCCAGTCGTCCAGGCTCGTCTTGGTGAAGGTCTCGCTGCCGCGCCAGCCGCCGACGAGGTGGACCACACCGTCGACACGGCCGAAGTCCTTCTCGACGTGGATGGCCCAGTCGCGGGTCTTCTCCAGGTCCAGCAGGTCGACCGTCTCGCCGACGACGCTGGCTCCGCCATGCCCGTAGCGGGCCGCGTCCACGGCCTCCGCCAGGCGCTCGGGGTCGTTGTCCGCGCCGACGACGGTCGCCCCCGCGTCGGCGAGCCGGATCATCGCCGCGCGCCCGGCGGGTCCGCCCGCGCCGGCCACCGCGATCACAGCACCGCTGAGAAGCCCGTTCCCCGTCATGTTCCTCGCCTCCTGAGCAGTGTTCTCGGTACCACGGTCGCTCACGCGGCGACCCGCTCGGCGCTGTCCGCCGTGATGCCCCGGGTGGAGGCGATCACGTTCTTCAGCTTCTTCGACAGTGCCTCATAGAACATGCTCAGCGGAAACTCGTCCGGAAGCACGTCGTCCACGAGCTTGCGCGGCGGCAGGGTCAGGTCCAGGGCGTCCGGGCCCTTGGCCCACTTGGAGCCCGGGTGCGGGGCGAGGTAGCCGGAGACCAGCTCGTAGCCGGCGAACCAGTGCACCAGCTTCGGGCGGTCGATGCCGTCGCGGTACAGCTGCTCGATGTCGGCGCACAGCTGGTTGGTGACCTGCGGGGCGCGCTGCCAGTCGATGTGCAGCTTGTTGTCGGTCCAGCGGACGACGTCGTGCTTGTGCAGGTAGGCGAAGAGCAGCTGGCCACCGAGGCCGTCGTAGTTGCGCTCGCGCTCGCCGGTGACCGGGAAGCGGAACATACGGTCGAACAGCACCGCGTACTGCACGTCACGGGCCTGCGGAACGCCGTCGGCCTCCAGTTTCACGGCCTCCTTGAAGGCGGTGAGGTCGCAGCGCAGCTCCTCCAGGCCGTACATCCAGAACGGCTGGCGCTGCTTGATCATGAACGGGTCGAAGGGCAGGTCGCCGTGGCTGTGGGTGCGGTCGTGGACCATGTCCCACAGCACGAAGGCCTCCTCGCAGCGCTTCTGGTCATGGACCATCGCGGCGATGTCCGCGGGCAGGTCGAGGCCGAGGATGTCGACGGCGGCCTCGGTGACCCGGCGGAAGCGGGCGGCCTCGCGGTCGCAGAAGATGCCGCCCCAGCTGAAGCGCTCGGGGGCCTCGCGCACGGCGATCGTCTCGGGGAAGAGGACGGCGGAGTTGGTGTCGTATCCGGCCGTGAAGTCCTCGAACTTGATGCCGCAGAACAGCGGGTTGTCGTAGCGGGTGCGCTCCAGCTCGGCCAGCCAGTCGGGCCAGACCATGCGCAGCACTACGGCCTCGAGGTTGCGGTCGGGGTTGCCGTTCTGGGTGTACATCGGGAAGACGACCAGGTGCTGCAGGTCGTCCTCGCGGTGCGCGGCGGGCTGGAACGCCAGCAGCGAGTCGAGGAAGTCGGGCACCTGGAAGCCGCCGTCGGCCCAGCGGCGCAGGTCCTTGACGAGGGCCTGGTGGTACGCGGCGTCGTGGGGAAGCAGCGGGGAGAGCTCCTCGACCGCGTCGCCGACACGCCGTACGGCGAGTTCGACGTCGGCCGGGTCAGGGGCGCCCTCGGCGTCGAAGTCGATCGATCCGTCCTTCGACTGCCATGGCCGGATCTGCTCCACGGCATCCTTGAGCACGGGCCACGCCAGGTGCTCGACCACCCTGGTCGCGGGAGGAACCCGCTCCTCCGTACCCACCTGCACAAGAATTTCCGTCATTTCCCATCCTCCACGGGAGAACCTCACGTATGAAGACCGTATACATACGAGGTTTCTCCCAGCAAGTGGATCGTCGGGAAATTATGCTGCGCTCCCCACATGTAACCGCACTTTTTCCTGCCGGGCATGCGGGCGGCACACACTTCCGCTACCCGCGTCCGGGCGACGCACACCTGCTCACCGGACGACCGGATCCGGCCACGCATCGAGGTCAATGCCCGCAGGACTCGCCCACGCGCGGGTGACCGCCCCGGGCGGCAGGTGCCAGGTGCGACACGCGCGCCACACCAATGCCCCGCGTACGAGCGGTTACATCCCGGTGCCGGGCCATTAGGCTGCGGCTCTGCTGTGTGGACTGTGCCGTCCGCTCCGGTCCGGCCCCTGGTCCACGCGTGCGCCGAGCCGCCGTCGACGGAAGCGAGTTGAACCTTGAACTTCCTTACCATCGGTCACCGCGGGGTCATGGGTGTCGAGCCCGAGAACACCCTCCGTTCCTTCGTCGCCGCCCAGCATGCGGGCCTCGACGTCATCGAACTCGATCTGCATCTGAGCAAGGACGGCGCCCTCGTCGTCATGCACGACGCCGACGTGGACCGCACGACCGACGGCTGCGGGCCGATCGCCGAGAAGACCCTCGCCGAACTGCGTGCCCTGGACGCGGGCCGCGGCGAGCGGATCCCGGTCTTCGAGGAGGTCCTGGACGCGGTGCGGTCGCCGCTCCAGGCCGAGATCAAGGACGTGGCGGCGGCTCGGGCGCTGGCCCAGGTCCTGACCGGGCGGGACCTGCTGGGACGCGTGGAGGTGTCCTCGTTCCACGACGAGGCGATCGCGGAGATCGCCCGGCTGGTCCCCGGCGTACGGACCGCGCTCATCGGCAGCCGCTACGACACCGACATCGTGCGGCGGGCCGTCGACGCCGGGGCCGCGACCGTCTGCCTCAACATCCGCCGCCTCACCCTGGAGATCGTCGAACAGGCGCGGGAGGCGAACCTGAGGATCATCGGCTGGGTGGTGAACACCCAGGACCACCTGCGGCTCGTACGGGCCCTGGGGCTGGACGGCGCGACCACCGACTACCCGGACATCAAGCGCACGGGCCGCTTCACGGCCTGACGGGCATCACGGCCTGGCGGGCGGAACGATCACGCGAGCTTCTTGACCAGCAGCTCGAACTCCAGGTCGTCGCGCTGCGGGACTCCGAAGCGCTCGTCGCCGTACGGGAACGGGCTCGTCTGTCCCGTACGGCGGTAGCCGCGGCGCTCGTACCAGGCGATGAGGTCCTCGCGTACGGAGATGACGGTCATGCGCATCTCCGTGACGCCCCAGACCTCGCGGGCCAGCCGCTCCGCCTCCGCGATGACCACCTTGCCGAGGCCACCCCCCTGCTGTGCGGGACTGACCGCGAACATGCCGAAATAGGCGTGGTCGCCGCGGTGCTCGAGCTGGCAGCAGGCGATCACCTGGTCGTCGCGCTCCACCGTCAGCAGCCGGCCGTCGGGCGACTTGATGACCTCCAGCACGCCCTCCGGATCGGTCCGCTGCCCTTCGAGGATGTCCGCCTCGGTGGTCCAGCCGGCCCGGCTGGCGTCCCCTCGGTACGCCGACTCGACGAGCGCGACCAGCGCGTCCACGTCGGCGTCGGTGGCGTCGCGGAAGGTCAGTCCGGTGGCGGCGGTGTCCATGGGTGGGTGTCTCCGATCTGTGGCGCGGCTCGGCAGGGACGAGGGTAGCGCTGCGAGTAGGCTCCGGGTGCATGGTGCATGTACTCAGCAGCCGGACGCTCCTGCGCCCCACCGACCCCGAGCGCTCGCGCGCCTTCTACGGCGAGCAGCTGGGCCTCGCCGTCTACCGCGAGTTCGGCACGGGCGCGGAGCGCGGCACCGTCTACTTCCTCGGCGGCGGCTTCCTGGAGGTCTCCGGGCGCTCCGACACCCCGCCGTCTCCGCCGCCGCGGCTGTGGTTGCAGGTCGCGGACGTGAGCGCGGCGCACGACGAGCTGCGGGCGAAGGGCGTCGAGATCGTGCGGCCGCCGCTGCAGGAGCCGTGGGGGCTGGTCGAGATGTGGATCGCGGACCCGGACGGCACGGGGATCGTGCTGGTGGAGGTGCCGGCCGAGCATCCGCTGCGGTACCGGCCGGGCATCTAGGACAGGCTCTGGGGGCCGGTTTCCGGATGGCCGCCGTCGGGGGCCGGGGCTAGCGTGCTGGAGGGGGGTCTCCTTCCGGAAGGAACGCGATGAAGCTCGACAAGCCGGTGCCCGGCGGGCCCTGCTGGACCGAACTGGGGACCAGCGACCTGGAGGGCGCGAAGCAGTTCTACGAGGAGCTGTTCGGCTGGCGTCCGGAGACGGATCCGCGACAGGAGGCGGGCGGGTACACGATCGCGCACCTCGGTGACGCGGCGGTGGCCGCGCTGTCGCCCCTCTACCAGGAGTCGCAGCCCGTCGCATGGAACGTGTCGTTCGCCGTGACGGACGCGGACGTCGCCGCACGGCTGGTGGTGGAGGCCGGCGGGAAGGTCCTGGTCGGCCCGATGGACGTGTTCGACGTGGGCCGCTTCGCGGTGGCCCTCGATCCGGGCGGCGCGGCCTTCCAGCTCTGGCAGGCGCGGGCGTTTCCGGGTGCGGGGCTGCTCAACGAGCCCGGCTCCCTCGGCTGGGTGGAGCTGCTGACCCGCTCTCCCGAGCGGGCCGAGACCTTCTACACCACGGTGTTCGGCTGGACGGTGAACGCCTCCGAGCACTACACGCAGTGGGGCATCCACGGCGCCGACTTCGGCGGAATGATCACGATGGACGACAAGTTCCCGCCCGAGGTCCCGCCGCACTGGCTGCCGTACTTCGCGGTGGAGGACGTGGACGCCACGGCGGCCACGTCGACGGGCGCGGGCGGCACCGTCCTCATGGAACCCACCTCTGTGCCCGACGGGCCGCGGATCGCGGTGCTGCGGGATCCACAGGGAGCGGTGTTCGGCGTGTACGTGGCGGGCCAGGAGGGTTGAGGCGCAACCTGCGTTCACATACGCCGCAGCTCCTGGGGTGATGCCCACGACCTGCCGGAGGGGGAGACCGAGGGCAGCCCGAAGGGCGTGGGAGGTGCCCCCAGCACCAGACGCCGCGGGCCCCGCCCTTCGGGCGGACGACGCTACTCTCGAAACACGCCCCAGCCCAGCACCCGCAGCGCCGGTACGAACGCCACCAGCAGCGGGACCACCGGCACCAGCGCGGCCGCCGCCGTCAGCCGCAGCCGGCGGGCCGCGGTGAGCCGGTCCGGGGGAGCGAGGAGTCGGTGGACGCGCTGCTGGACGTGGGCCTGCGGGGCCGGTGAGGGGCCGAACACGCCGCGGTCCTCGTTGAGTTCGACGAGGGCGAGGGCGGTCGTCAGGCGGCCGAAGCGGCGGGAGGCCATGTCGTCGGCGGCCAGTTCGACCAGGTGGTGCATCTCGGCACGGAACGCGGCGAAAACCGGCACTCGCGGAAACCCGTTGGCCAGCGCGGCCGAACAGTGCAGCAGCCAGTCGTGCCGGGCCTGTGCGTGGCCCTCCTCATGGGCGAGGACGGCGTCCAGTCGGCGCCCCTTGAGACGGCGCAACGCGGCCGTGGTGACGACGAGTCGGGGGGCGACGCCCGGCAGCCACCATGCGTCGGGGCGCTCGCCCTCCAGCACCACGAGCTGCCCAGGGGTGGGCTCCTCGCCCGGCAACAGCGGGGCTCGTACGAGGAGTTCGGCTCGACGGCGGCGGCGCCGGAAGTGGGCCCGGGAGACCTCCCGGACCAGCATCGCCGCGCTCCACAGCCCGCCGCACGCCAGCGCCACCGCGGTCGCCGCCGCCCATGGACCCGCCGCGCCGAGCGCATAGGCCTCCACCACCGCCCGGGGCGCGGACCCGAAGACATGGCCGCGCACGGCCTGCCAGGCCGCCGCGGCACTGAGCGTCATCGACAGCGCACAGCACAGGAGGACGGCCGCCACCACGCACTGCCACACCCACAGCGCGACCACCGGTTCCCGGTCCGCCCAGTCCGCGCGGGCGAGCAGCCGGGGGGCGAGTACGGCGGTCAGGGCGCCGAGCAGCAACAGTGCCGCGGGGACCATCATGGGAGCACCCTATGAGCGCCGTACGGCGCAGGGGTACGGCCTGCCTCGGCAAAGTGACGCAAGCAACGATTTCGTGCGGTGCGGGCATCGGTGGCCTCAGCGCGGATCACGCGCGGTGCGGGCACCTTCGGCGTCAGAGGGACAGGTGTCAGAGCGTCAGCAGCATCGCCACCATCCCGATCCCCATCGACAGCCGGCACGCCCGCGCCAGCTCCGGCCGGTCCCCCCACCCCCCGGCCACGGTGCCGGCTCCGGCGGGCAGCAGGCGGACCCCCGACAGCAGTACGTATCCCACGAAGTAGAGCAGCAACGCCCCCGTCACCGGCGGGAGTCCGGCCCCGCCGTGTCCCTGATGGTGTCCGGGGGAGGCCGCCATCACGACCGCCATGTAGACCATGGCCGACGTCCCCACCAGATGGTGCAGATGGTGGGCGTCGGCCCGTGCCGCCCACAGGGCGCGCAGTGCCGCCGCACCGAAGACCACCGCGTAGGCGGGCCAGGCCCAGGACGGCGGGGTGAACACCGCCGCCGGTACGGCCATCGCGGCCATGCCGAAGCCCATGAGCGCCTCGCCCCCCGCGGCCCGGCGCTGTTCCTCGACACTGCTGCGCATCCGCAGCAGACAGTAGGCCCCGGTCGCCGCGCACAGCGCGACCAGCAGCCAACCGGGCGAAGCCGGTCCGTGCACACGCACCTCCCCGCTCGACGGTCTCGGACGTCCGGGCAGCAGGGCGACGCCCGGCCGGTCCCGACGGTCAAGGGATGCCCGGGTCATGCGGGGCGTAAGCGAGCGCAAGGGTGTACACGGGGAGCATTCGGCGAAGCACAGCAGGTCACCGGACACGTCCGAAATTCATTTACTAGTAAAACACCTGCTAAACTTGTGTCCATGAGCAGTGCGCCCCCCACCCCCACCACCCCGCGCGTCCGGCGCCTCCCGCTCGCCGGCGTCCTCCGCCTCGGTCGACCCTCCGACATCTGGTTCAAGCCCGCCCTGAGCGCGGTCGCCTCGATGGCGCCGCCCAACCTGACCCTGCTGGCGCTCGGCCGGCTCGACCTGGCGATGTACACGATGGCCGGCTCCCTGTGCGCGCTGTACGCCCACAATCGCCCGTACGCCGCCCGGGCCCGCGTCCTGGCCTGGGTGGTGCTCGGCATGGTCGGCGGCCTCGCCGTCGCCCTCGTCACCGCCTCGTTGACCACGAACGCCATCGTCCTCGTGACCGTTGGCGCGCTCCTGGCCGCCGTACAGAAGGTGGTGTGCGACGCGACCCGGATCGGCCCGCCCGCCCACGTCGTCCTCACCTTCATCAGCTCCGCCTCCCTCTTCGCCCCGCAGACCCTCGGGCAGGTCCCCGGCCACCTCGCCCTGGCCCTGGCGGCGGGTGCGTGGGCCTGGCTCGTCGGCATGGGGCCCGGACTGGTCCGCCCGGACGGCCCGGAGCGCCGCGCCACGGCGCAGGCCCTCGACGCCGCTGCCACGTACGCCGCCACGGGTGGCTCGGGTGCCGCCCGGGCCCGGGCTGCGACGGCGGCCGCCGTGCAGGCCGCCTGGCAGTCACTGCTGGCCGCCGGCACCCGCTCCGAGCCCCGGCGCGCGCTCGAACGGCTCGTGGTCCGCGCCGAGGTCGCGCTCGCCGCCCCCGCCGACACGGAACCCGAGCAGCTGCGCGCCTGGGCCCGTGCCCTGCGCGGACGCGGCCCCGTGCCGCAGCCCGACGACCTGACCGGAGCCGCCGACGAACTCGTCGGCGTCGACGCCGAGCTCGCCGCCGGAACCCGGCCGTTGTGGACCAGGCTCGGCCCGCTGACCCCCCTCGCCGTACGCACCACCGTCGGCTGCGCCCTAGCCGGATACGCCTCCCTCGCCCTCGGTGTCGGCCGCCCCTACTGGGCCCTGGTCACCGCGGCCTCCCTCTATCAGGCCAACCTCACCCTCACCTGGAGCCGAGGTGTCCAGCGAGTCGTCGGCAACCTCGTAGGCGTCCTGGTCTTCGCCGCGCTCGTCCCGCTGGCGCACCTCCACGCGGCGGCCCTCGTGCTGTGCTGCCTCGCCCTCAACTTCGGGGCGGAGGCGTTGATCGGCCGCAACTACTGGCTCGGCAGCATCTGTGTGACCCCGATGGCGCTGCTCATCACCGAGTTCGCCCGGTTGCAGGACTCGGGCGAGCTGATCACCGAGCGGGTGGTGGACACCCTGGTCGGCGCGCTGGTCGGCTTCGTCGCCGCGGTCGCCGTCACCAACCGGCGCTCGGGTGACCGCCTCGAACAGGCGCTGACCGCCGCCGAGCGCGCCCGTGAGCACGCCGCACGCCTCGTTGCCGAGCCGTATTCCGCGCCCGGCGTCCTTGAGTCCGCCCGTCGCGCCCTCGCCGCCGCGCTCGTCGACCTGCGGGCCACCGCCGACGCCGCGTCCGGCGAGTGGTGGCAGCGCGCCCTGCCCCAGGAGCGGGTCGTGCTCGTCGAGCAGGCCGGACACCGTACGCTCGCGGCGACGGTACGGCGCCAGGGACTGTTCCTGGACCGGCGCACAAGCGGCAGAACGGAGGACGTACGGCCATGACGCCGACGCAGGGACGACCGACGGAGGGGGACGGTTCCACCGGAGGCGATGCCTCAGAGGCGTCGCGCGGGGACACCGTCGCCGCCGTCGTGCGGCAGTGGCGGACCGTGCACCCCGAGCTCGACACCGGGCCCATGGAGATCATCGGCCGCGTCAACCGCTGTGCGGCCCTGCTTCAGCAGGCCGAGGACGCCCCGCTGCGTCGGGCCGGTCTGAGCCGCCCCGAGTTCGACCTGCTCGGCGCGCTGCGCCGCACAGGGCACGAGCTGACCCCGAGCGATCTGGCCCGCGAGACGTTCTCCTCGGGCGCCGCCGTGACCAAACGCCTCAAGCAGCTGACCGAGCGCGGCCTGGTGGAACGCCGTGGCGACACACGGGACCGCCGAGTCGCCCACGTCCGCCTCACGGACGCCGGCCGTGACCTCGTCGACGCGATCCTGCCCGAGCAACTCGCCTACGAGACGGCTGTACTGGAGGTGCTGGACCCGCCGAGCCAGGGCGAACTCTCCGCACTCCTGGCGGAGTTGCTGAGCCGACTGGAAGGCCGCATGGGGGCGCTGCGCGCCTGACGGCCGGCTCCCGCCGCTCGAGGGGCGGAACGGTTGCCGCTTGACCGTGTTGGTTGACCCCACGCCCCACAGGTCGGCGAGGATCACTCCATGCACAACCCGCACGCGCCCTCCCCGCCCCGCCCGCCGGACCACCGCCCCGCCCCCGCCCGGGCCGCACTGGTCCTGGCTCTCTGCTCGGCGCTGCTGCTCACACTGGTGGCGACGCGATGGCACCCGCTGCTCGGCCTCGACGGCGACATCGCCCGCACCACCCACCGCTGGGCAATCGACGAACCCGGCCTCACGCATGCGTTCCGCATCCTGACGGACTGGGTCTGGGACCCGTTGACGATGCGTGTGCTGGCCGCGGCCGTGGCGGTGTGGCTGGTGTGGCGGCGCTCGGCCTGGTGGACGGCAGCGTGGCTGGCCGTCACGTGCGCGGTGGGCACGTTGGTGCAGCAGGCTCTGAAGGCGGCGGTGGACCGGTCCCGGCCGGTCTGGCGCGACCCCGTCGACTCGGCCCACTACGCGGCCTTCCCGTCCGGTCACGCCATGACCGCCACGGTGGTATGCGGTCTCCTCCTGTGGCTGTTCCACAGCCACGGGGCGGGCCGCGCCCTGTGGCGTACGGCTCTCACGCTGGCCCTGCTCTCCGTGGCCGGCGTCGGTCTGACCCGGGTGTGGCTCGGCGTCCACTGGGCCTCGGACGTCGTCGGCGGCTGGCTGCTCGGGGCGCTCGTGGTGGCGCTGGCGGTCTGGGCGTACGAGTGGCGACGGAACGGTCGCGCGCACCCTCACTAGCGGACGATCCCCTTCGGCGACTCCCGAGCGGCACTCGCCGATCCCGCGCTCAACGAGCCGCTCGTCCCGCACGGCCGGCCAGTCATCTCGTCCTACGGGACACCGAAGCCCACACCGCTGAACCGACGCCCCACCGGCGGCCGCCCGCACCGGACGGAGGCCCGGGTAAGGTCCCGCGCATGACTGCCGTTCTCTTCGACTTCTCCGGAACCCTCTTCCGTATCGAGTCCACCGAATCCTGGCTGCGCGCGGTCCTGGCCGAGGCGGATCTCGCCCTCTCCGAAGCGGAGTTGGCCAAGGCGGTCCAGGCGCTGGACGCGGCCGGAGCGCTGCCCGGCGGGGGCCCTCCCACGCACGTCCCGGAGGACCTCGCCGAGGTGTGGGCGACCAGGGACTCCAGCGCCGAGCTGCACCGGGCCGCGTACACCGGTCTCTCCCGCCAAGTACCACTGCCCGACCCCGCGTTGCACGACGCGTTGTACGACCGGCACAGGGCTCCGGCCGCGTGGGCGCCGTATCCGGACGCCGTCGAGGTGCTGCGTGCGCTGCGCGAGCGCGGGATCACCGTGGGCGTGGTGAGCAACATCGGCTGGGATCTGCGTCCGGTGTTCCGGGAGCACGGCCTCGACCCCTACGTGGACGCGTACGTCCTGTCGTACGAACACGGCATCCAGAAGCCGGACGCCCGGCTGTTCGCCGTCGCCTGCGAGGCGCTCGGCACCGATCCGCGGGACGCGCTCATGGTGGGAGACGACCGGCGCGCGGACGGCGGTGCGGCTGCCCTCGGCTGCGGTGTCCACTTCGTGGACCATCTGCCGGTGACCGAGCGCCCGGACGGCCTGCGTCCGGTACTGGACCTGGTGGGCTGATCTCCGGCGGTCACCCGGGCGTGGCGAACAGAACAGACATCGCCTCAGGCAACTATCAGTGTGAAGGAACGTCCGCCTCGGACGATCCCCCGCGTCGCCCGAGGCGGACAACAACCCGGCCGGGCCCCGCATAGGGGCCGGCCAGGTCGCGTTGAGTATAGTTGGCTGGCAGCCAGTCAACGCAGGAGTTCCAGAATGTCCCCGCGCAGCGCCTCGGTCAATGAAGAATTGCGGCGGCGTTCCCGGGAACGGCTGTTGCAGGCCGCGGTCGAGCTGGTCCGGGAGCGCGGGTACGAGGCGACGACGCTCGGCGACATCGCGGACCGGGCGGGCTCCGCACGGGGCCTGGTGTCGTACTACTTCCCCGGCAAGCGCCAGCTCGTGCAGTCGGCCGTGCACCGGCTGATGCACCGCACACTGGAGGAGTCGCTGGAGCGCGAGCCGCGCACCGAGGACGGCCGGGAGCGGATGGCGCGGGCCGTCGACGCGATCCTGGGACTGGCCCGGGACCAGACGGTGCTGATGCGCCAGCACATGGCGGGGCTGTTGCAGGCCGAGGGGTTCGTGCAGTGCCCCGAGCAGCAGCGGCTGGCCGAGCTGCTGCGGGACACCATGGCCCGGCACGGCTCGCAGGACGTCGACGCCGACTACCCGATGCTGCGCTCCCTGCTCATGGGCGCCGTCTACGCGATGGTCCTGCCGAACGTGCCCATGCCGATCACGGCCCTGCGCGCCGAGCTGTTCGAGCGCTACCGGCTGGACTGGGACATGGGAGTCCCGCCGGACACCGAGGCGTCCGGCGGGACGGGTGAGACGGATCTGTCACGTTTCTTCGCGACGGACCGGCGACCGGCCGATCAGTCGAAGTAGTCCGGCTGGGTCTGGACGTTGAGCTCGGGCAGGTGGACCCGCTTCGCCGGATCCGTGCGCCGGTCGCTCAGCTTCAGGACGTCAAAGCCCTTGGCGATGTCGTTGGAGTAGATGTAGCCGTTGTAGTAGTACGCCGACCACGAGCCGCCGACGGAGAGCGTGGTGGTGGACAGCGGTCCGCGCTCGAAGTAGGCGATCTCCTCGGGGGCGGCGGAGTCGGTGAAGTCCCAGACCGAGACGCCGCCCTGGTACCAGGCCTGGACCATGATGTCCTTGCCCTTGACGGGGATCAGCGAGCCGTTGTGCGCCACGCAGTTCTCGGTGTCGGCCTGGTGACGGGGGATCTTGTAGTAGCTGCGGAAGACGAGCTTGCGCTGGTCGCCCTTGCCGACGATGTCGTAGATGCCGTCGGCGCCGCGGTTCGGGCCGGTCGCCGCGTTGCAGGTGGCCGCACCGCCGCCGCCCAGCTCGTCGGTGAAGACGACCTTGTTCGCCTTCTGGTTGAAGGTCGCCGAGTGCCAGAACGCGAAGTTGACGTTGTCCTCGACCTGGTCGATGACCTTCGGGTGCTCGGGGTCCTTGATGGAGAACAGGATGCCGTCGCCCATGCACGCGCCTGCGGCCAGGTCCTTCTCCGGGAGCACCGTGATGTCGTGGCAGCCGGTCGTCTTGGAGACACCGGGGTTGGTGGGCGAGCCGGGGTTGCCGCCGCCGTCCGGCCCCTCACCGGGGAAGAGGACGGGGAAGCCGACCACCGCCGCCTTCTCGGGGGCGTCGCGCGGCACCTTGATGACCGAGATGCCGTCGTGCGGCGGCTGGCAGTCGGGATAGGCGGCGTTCGGCGAGTACGAGGAGACGTAGATGTAGACGTTCTTGCGCTCCGGCACCAGCGAGTGGGTGTGCGAGCCGCAGGCGGTCTCGACGGCGGCGACGTACTTCGGGTTCGCCTTGTCACTGATGTCGAAGACCTTCATGCCCTCCCACGAGGACTTCTCGGTCACGGGCTGCGTGGTGCTGTTGCAACTGCTGTCGCTGCGTGAGGAGTCGGTGGACAGGAACAGCAGGTTGCCTGAGACGGAGACGTCGTTCTGCGAGCCGGGGCACAGCACCTGGGCGACCGTCTTCGGTACCTTCGGGTTGCTGATGTCGAAGATGCGGAAGCCGTCGTAGTTGCCGGCGAAGGCGTACTTGCCCTGGAAGGCCAGGTCCGAGTTGAGGCCGGTGAAGGCCTCCTTGGGGACGTTGGCGAGGTGCTCGATGTTGGCGGAGTGGACGATCTCGTCCTGGCCGGGTATCTCGCCGTCGGCGATCGCCTCCGTCGCCTGGGCCTGCGCGCTTCGGGACACCGCCTTCTGCGCCGCCGGGTCGTCCCCCGGGTCGGGGGTGGCGGCCGCGGGCACCGCGGTGAGCAGCGCGGCCAGGAGCCCGGTCGCGACCGCGGCGACTCCGAGTCGTCTGCGCCGAGTTCGGGAATGGTTCAACAGGGTCACTGCATCCTCCCTAGTTGCCGTTCACACGGGAACGGTTCATGCTCCCCCGAAGTATCGTCTTCACCATGCACATATCAATAGAGGGCAATGCAATCGTCATGGCACGTCCTGTTCCCTGACGTGCGCGAACACGCCGGAAATCGTCGCCGGCACCCGCGTCGACCCACGAGGTCCCTTCAACACGCCTGCCACAGGAGGTCGTTGTGCTCTTCCGCCGTGCGTCCCGTACGTCCCTCGCCACGGCCTCACTGGCCGCCCTGGCCGTACTCACGCTCGGGGGCTGCGACTCGGGCTCCGGCTCCGAGTCCAAGTCGGCCGGGGCGAGCGGGCCTTCGGTGCTCGTGCCCGGTGAGCCCGGCGAGGCCAACCGCACCCTGTCCGCCGAGGAGGCGGCACAGCAGCGCGCCGACGACGACACGCCCAACGCCGCGGACCTCGCGTACGCGCGCATGATGATCGAACATCACACCCAGGCCCTGGAGATGACCGAGCTCGCCCCCGACCGCGCCGAGTCGACGAGCGTCAAGCGGCTCGCCGCGCGGATCTCCGCCGCGCAGGGACCGGAGATCACCACCATGGAGAGCTGGCTGAAGACCTACGCCAAGGACGACGACACCGGCAGGCACGAGCACACCACGATGCCCGGCATGGCGTCCGAGGCCCAGCTGACGAAGCTGCGCGCGGCCGAGGGCAAAGCCTTCGACGACCTGTTCCTCACCCTGATGATCACTCACCACGAAGGGGCGATCACCATGGCCACGGACGTGAAGGCAGAGGGCAACAACGTTCAGATCGAGGAGATGGCCGACGACGTGATCGCCCAGCAGACCAGCGAGATCACGCGGATGCGCGAGATGGGGTAGGAGATCCGGTCAGCGCCGTGCGTGGCGCGGCGCCAGGAACCCGGCGTCGCGCGCCTGCGCGATCAGACGCAGGGACCTGCGGCGGCTGCGCCCGGTCGCGCACATCACCGCGAGGACGGGGTCGATGCCCTCTTTCTGGGCCGCGCGGTACTCCCGGGCGACCAGTCGGCGCCCTTCGATGCCACGCGGCCACGCGGGTCGGCCACGGCGCGGTCCCGCAGGATCCTCGTCGGGCCCGGCGTCGGCCTCGGAGCTGTCGACCGGCTCCGCGGGCGGCTCCTCGACCGGCTCCGCGGCCGTTCCGTCGACCGCGCCCTCCGCCACGCCCTCAGCCGTTTCCACGGCCGTGTCCTCGGCCGCTTCGGTGTCGAGCCCGCACGCCTCGGACAGTGGTCTCTCGAGCCACACCGCGAGCACCGTCAGATCGCCGAGGGAGAGCGCCGGCTGGGCCCGTACGTCCTCGATGGAGACGCACCCCTCGGACACCACGGCGAGCGCGTCGACCCGGGCCCCGTCGGCGAAGGCCAGGCGGACGTTGAACCACGAGGTCACGTTCTCCCCCTCCCGCACCTTCCACGCGGGCCACACGGACACCGCTCCGTCCGCGGCGGAGCGGTCAGAAAGGTTGAGCAAGGATGCTTCCAGCACACGCGCAACGTAACCGCACGATCACATCCCGTACGAAGGAACACGCGCGTGCCCGACCGGCACGGCACCCTGTCAGCGGACCCCTTCCGGTGCCATTCTGGAGCCGTGGGCGATCCCTTCCGATCTCTCGCGACCCTCCGACAAGGAGTTCCGCCGTGCTGCGTGTCGCCGTCGTCGGCTCCGGGCCGAGCGGGTGCTACACCGCCCAGAGCCTCGTCCAGGAGGACTCCGGGGCGCATGTCGACGTCCTGGACCGGCTGCCGTGCCCGTACGGCCTGGTGCGCTACGGGGTGGCACCGGACCACGAGAAGATCAAGTCGCTCCAGAACAATCTGCGGACGGTCCTGGAGCACGAACGGGTGCGCTTCCTCGGCGGAGTGCGGGTCGGCGTCGGCGGTGTCGCGGCCGCCCGGCTGCGGGAGCTGTACCACGCGGTCGTGTACTGCGTGGGTGCCGCCACCGACCGGCACCTGGGGATCCCGGGCGAGGACCTGCCGGGCAGCTGGTCGGCGACGGAGTTCGTGTCCTGGTACAGCGCCCACCCCGACTCCGCGGCCGACACATTCGTGGCCGGCGCCCGCCCGGACTCCGCGGCCCACGCATTCGTGGCCGGCGCCCGCTCGGCCGTGGTCATCGGCATGGGGAACGTCGCCGTCGACGTCGCCCGGATGCTGGCCAGGGGCGCGGCGGAACTGAGCCCGACGGACATGCCGCAGGCCGCGCTGACCGCCCTGGCCGCGAGCCGGGTGACCGACATCCGGATGGTGGGCCGGCGCGGCCCTTCCCAGGCCCGCTTCACCACCAAGGAACTGCGCGAGCTGGGGTCCCTGCCCGACACCGAGGTCACCGTCGATCCCGCGGAGCTGGCCGCGGATCCGGCGTACGCCGACCCTTCGGCCCTGCCGGCCGCACAGCGCCGCAACGTGGAGGTGCTGCGCGGCTGGGCGTCGCTGCCACCCAAGGAGGCCTCGCGCCGGATCGGGTTGCGTTTCTTCCTGCGTCCGGTGGAAGTGCTCGCCGACGGCGGGCGCGTGGGCGCGGTGCGCTTCGAGCGTACGGAGCCCGACGGGCACGGCGGCGTGACGGGCACCGGACGGTACGAGGACGTTGAGGCGCAGCTGGTGCTGCGGTCGGTGGGCTATCGCGGGGTGCCGCTGGAGGGGCTGCCGTTCGACACGGAACACGGCACGGTGCCGCATCTGGCCGGACGCGTCCTGCGCGCGGGCGCCGTCGCACCCGGCGAGTACGTGGCGGGCTGGATCAAGCGCGGCCCGACGGGCGTCATCGGCACCAACCGGCCGTGCGCGAAGGAGACGGTGACATCGCTGCTCGCGGACGCCCCCGCGCTCGTCGGCAGGGACCTGCCCGAGGACCCCCTCGCGGTGCTGCGGGCCGAGGGGATCGAGCCGGTCGAATGGGCCGGCTGGCAGGCCATCGAACGCGCCGAGGCCGAACTCGGGGCCTCTTTCGGGCGGGGTGTCGTCAAGCTGCCGGACTGGGAATCACTGCTGACGGCGGCGCGGACAGGGGTTGGACTGGACCTGCCCTAGCAGGATGCGGTGGGCATGACACACGGTGGAAACACCCCAGAAATCAACAAACTGTTTAAGTCCCCTACGGTCTCGTGCTGTCCGGATGTTGCCGCCCCCCTCCCCGCCGCCCTGGAGTGCCCATGCCCACGACCGCCCCCATACATCCCGTAGACGAGGTCCCACCCGTACGCCGGCTGGCGGCCTTCGGGCTCCAGCACGTGCTCGCGATGTACGCAGGCGCGGTGGCGGTGCCGCTGATCGTGGGCGGCGCGATGAAGCTGTCGCCGGCCGACCTGGCGTATCTGATCACCGCCGACCTGCTGGTGTGCGGTATCGCCACGCTCATCCAGTGCGTGGGCTTCTGGCGCTTCGGTGTGCGGCTGCCGATCATGCAGGGCTGTACGTTCGCCGCGGTGTCGCCGATGGTGCTCATCGGCACGACGGGCGGCGGACTGCCCGCGATCTACGGCTCGGTGATCGTCGCGGGACTCGCGATCGTGCTGCTGGCGCCGGTCTTCGGGAAGCTGCTGCGCTTCTTCCCGCCGCTCGTCACGGGCACCGTCATCCTGATCATCGGCATCTCGCTGCTCCCGGTCGCGGGCAACTGGGCCGCGGGCGGCGCCGGCTCGGAGGACTTCGGGGAGCCGAAGAACCTGGCGCTCGCCGGCTTCGTACTGGCGGTGGTGCTGGGCGTGCAGCGGTTCGCGCCGGCCTTCCTGAGCCGGATCGCGGTGCTGAGCGGCATCGTGGTGGGGCTGGCGGTCGCGGTGCCCTTCGGCTTCACCGACTTCGGCGGGGTCGGGGACGCCGACTGGGTCGGGATCAGCACACCGTTCCACTTCGGCGCGCCCACCTTCGAGGCGTCGGCGATCGTCTCGATGCTGGTCGTGGCGCTGGTGACGATGACGGAGACGACCGGTGACCTGATCGCGGTCGGCGAGATGACCGGGCGCAAGGTCGAGCCGCGCTCCCTCTCGGACGGCCTGCGCGCCGACGGCCTGTCGACCGTACTCGGCGGCGTCTTCAACACCTTCCCCTACACGGCGTACGCGCAGAACGTGGGCCTGGTGGGGATGACCCGGGTGCGCAGCCGCTGGGTCGTGGCGGCCGCGGGCGGCATCCTGGTGCTGCTCGGCCTGCTGCCCAAGCTGGGCGCGGTGGTCGCGGCGATACCGGCGCCGGTGCTGGGCGGCGCGGGGCTGGTGATGTTCGGAACGGTCGCCGCGAGCGGGCTGCGAACCCTGGCCGAGGTCGACTTCGAGGACAACCACAACCTGACGGTCGTGGCGGTCTCGGTGGCCGTGGGCGTACTGCCGGTCGGCGTGCCGACGGTCTACGAGAAGTTCCCGGACTGGTTCCAGACGGTGATGAACAGCGGCATCAGCGCGGGCTGCCTGACCGCGATCGTACTGAACCTGCTGTTCAACCACCTTCCGGGGAAGGCCGGCTCACCCGTCACCGAGCCGGACGGCCTGGCGGGCGGCGGCACCGAGGAGCGCGTCGAGAAGGCCCGGGAAGAGATCGTCTAGGTCGGCCCGGCGCAGGCCGTTCATCTTGGCCGTACCCCGGTACACCTGCCGGATCAGCCCGCTCTCGCGCAGCACCCGGAAGTGGTGCGTGGTCGTGGACTTGGTGACGGGCAGGTCGAAGTGCGAACACGAGAGCTCGTCGCCGTCGGCGGCGAGCTCTCGCACGATCCGCAGCCGCATGGGGTCGGAGAGCGCGTGCAGCACGGTTTCCAGCCGGATGTCCTCCCGCGCCGGATGCGGAAGCTCACGACTGCCGGCGGCGGGGGCTGGGGCGGCGGTCACGGCGGCTCCCTTTCGTCGAAGAGCCCCATCGTACGACATTCATCGTAGTTTGACACTTGGCGTACTACGATGCCTATCGTACGAGACGACCGTCGGTCCCGTGATGAATGGAGCCCACCGTGACAGTGCTCTTCGAGCCGTACACCCTGCGCGATGTGACGATCCCCAACCGGGTGTGGATGCCGCCGATGTGCCAGTACTCGGCCGCGCCGGAGGGTCCGGGGACCGGCGCCCCCGACGACTGGCACTTCGCGCACTACGCGGCGCGCGCGGCCGGCGGTACAGGCCTGATCGTCGTCGAGTCGACGGCGGTGTCCCCCGAGGGCCGGATCTCCCCGTACGACCTGGGCATCTGGAACGACACCCAGGTCGAGGCGTTCCGCCGCATCACCGGTTTCCTCGCCGCCCAGGGCACGGTGCCCGCCGTCCAGCTGACCCACAGCGGCCGCAAGGCCTCGACCGACCGGCCCTGGAAGGGAGGCGCGCCGGTCGGACCGGAAGCGTACGGCTGGCAGCCGCTCGGGCCGAGCGCGCTCGCCTTCGACGACCGGCATCCGGTACCGAGCGAGCTGACCACGGCTCAGATCGAGGGGATCGTCGGTCAGTTCGCCGACGCCGCCCGCCGCGCCCTCGCCGCCGGCTTCGAGATCGCCGAGATCCACGGCGCCCATGGCTACCTGATCAACGAGTTCCTCTCCCCGCACTCCAACCACCGCACCGACGCCTACGGCGGCTCGTACGAGAACCGCACCCGCTTCGCCCTCGAGGTGGTCGACGCCGTACGGGAGGTGTGGCCGGACGGCAAGCCGCTGTTCTTCCGCATCTCCGCCACGGACTGGCTGGAGGACGGTGGGTGGACCGCCGACGACACGGTGCGCTTCGCGGCCGACCTGCATGCGCACGGCATCGACCTGCTCGACGTCTCCACCGGAGGCAACGCCTCCGGCGTTCGCATCCCGACCGGACCCGGCTACCAGGTCCCCTTCGCCGCCCGGGTGAAGGCCGAGACGCCGATGCCGGTCGCCGCCGTAGGGCTGATCACCGACGCCGAGCAGGCGGAGAAGATCGTGGCCAACGGCGAGGCGGACGCGGTGCTGCTCGGCCGCGAGCTGCTGCGCGATCCTTCGTGGGCGCGCAGCGCGGCGCGCGAGCTGGGCGGCCGGGTGCACGTGCCCGAGCAGTACCACCGGTCCGTCTGAGCCAGGTTTGAGCGACGGCGTCAGGACGCCGCGTGCGGCAGCAGGCCCTGGACCGTCTCCTCCAGGCGGGGCAGGGCCCGTTGGCCCGCCAGGCCCAGGGCGATCCCCGCGGCGACACCGGCCCAGGCGACCGGGCCCAGCGGAGTGCAGCCGAACAGCCGGCTGACGCCCGGAGTCTGCACCAGGACGACCAGGACGACGGCGGAGCCGAGGGACGTGACCCGGACCAGGGTGCTGTCGCGGCGGTCGAGCAGAGTCTGGGCGAGCTGGGTGCCGACCACACCGCACAGGGCCATCGTGCCCGAGCGGCGGGCGGTACCCGGCGTGAAGCGGCCGATCAACCAGGCTGCGAGGGCCCCCAGGCTGGTGGTCAGGGCGCGGTGGCGGATCTGCCGGATCAGCGACTCCCCCAGGACACCGCCTGCCGCGTCCTCCGGCGACCCGGCCTTCGCCTGCTCGGCGTCCTCGTTCGGCGTCACCGCCACCGCCATCGCCGGGAACAGGTCCGTGAACAGGTTCACCATGAGCATCTGACGGGTGGACAGCGGTGCGGTCCCCGACACCAGCGTGCCGAGGATGCCGAAGCCGACCTCGCCGGCGTTGCCGCCGATCAGGATGGCGATGGCGTCGGCCACGCTGTGCCACAGGGCGCGGCCCTCCCCCACCGCGTCGATCAGCACGGTCAGATCGTCGTCGGTGAGGACGATGTCGGCGGCATTGCGCGCGGCCGCCGAGCCACGGGCGTTGATGCCGACGCCGATGTCGGCGGCGCGGATCGCCGCCGCGTCGTTGGCGCCGTCGCCGACCATGCCGACCACCCGGCCCGCGTCCCGCAGCGCCTCGATGACCTGAAGCTTCTGCTCGGGCGCGACCCGGGCGACGACGCCCACGCCCCGCAGCATCCCCGCCCTGGCCGACCGGTCCGCGGCCGCCAGTTCGTCCCCGGTGACCACGGTCGTGTCCTCGGGCCAGCCCAGTTCGGCGGCGATCGCCCGGGCGGTCTGCGGATGATCGCCGGTCAGCATGACCGGTCGTACGCCTGCCTCGCTCAGACCGTGCACGAGGGCCGTGGACGTCTCGCGCGGTGTGTCCGCGAGCCCCAGCAGACCGGTCAACTCCAGGTCCCGCAGCGGCTGTTCGAATGTGACCGGCTCCTCCTCGCCGTCGCCGAGCCGCCGCTGGGCCACCGCCAGGACCCGTAGTCCGTCGCGAGCGAGCGCGTGCGCCGCGTCGGAGGCGTGCGGCGGAGTGCCGGAGCAGGCGGGCAGGACGGTTTCCGGCGCGCCCTTGACCACGAGTACGCGCGGACCGTCGCCGGCCCGGCCGACGGCGGCGGCGTACCCGCGGGCGGCCTCGAACGGCAGGCCTTCGAGCTGCCGCCAGTCCGGGTCGGGGCCGGCCGCGTCGAGGACGGCCTCGTCGGTGGCGTGCACCGGCCGGTCGGAGCCGCCGCCGTTCAGCCGCGGGCAGGCGCGCGCCGCGGTGCGCAGCGTGGCCGCGGAGTCCGGGTCGTCCGCGGCACGGACGCTGCCGCCGGCGTCGGACACCCGCACCAGGCGCAGCCGGTTCTCGGTCAGGGTGCCGGTCTTGTCGAAGCACACCGTGTCCATCCGGCCCAGCGCCTCCAGCGTGCGCGGGGTTCGGACGAGGACCCCTCGGCGGCTCAGCCGCCGGGCCGCCGCGAGCTGTGCCACCGTGGCCACCAGGGGCAGACCCTCGGGGACGGCCGCCACGGCGACGGCCACACCGCCGCTGACCGCCTCGCGGACGGGGGTACCACGCAGCAGCGCCAGCCCCGTCACCGCGGCCCCGCCCGCCAGTGTCAACGGCAGTGCCTTGCCGGTGAGTTCCTGCAGCCGGGCCTGCACCCCGGCGGCGGGCGGTGTACGGGCGGCGAGGTGGACGGCGCGGGAGGCTTCTGTGCGGTCGCCGGTGTCCACCACGACGGCCCGGGCCCGGCCGGCCACCACGGTGGTGCCCTCGAAGACCATGCAGCTCCGGTCGGCGACCGGAGCGTGCGGAGTCGGGTCCGTCTGCTTCTCCGCCGGCAGGGACTCCCCGGTCAGCGCGGACTCGTCGACCTCCAGGCCGTCCTCCCACAGCAGGCGGGCGTCGGCGGGCACCACGTCGTCCGCCACGAGCTCGATCACGTCGCCCGGCGTGAGCTTGACGGCGTCGACGGTGTGGGTCCCCGCCGACGCGTCCTCGTCCTCGGCGACGAAGCGCGCCTTCTGCTTCTGCTCCGCGAGCAGCCCGGACAACGCCCGCTCGGCACGCAGCCGCTGGACGCCGCCGACCAGCGCGTTCAGGTCGAGGGCGCCGAGGACGAGGAGGGCGTCCACGGCGGATCCGAGGATCGCCGACGCAGCCGAGCCGACGGCCAGGACCGGGGTGAGGGGGTCGTGCAGTTCGCCGCGCACAGCCTGCGCGAGGTGCAGTGTCCCCCGCGCCTGAGCCAGCACGGGGACCCGGGACACCGTTTCGAACGCCTTCCTCGTCCGGGCGCTCGCCTGCTCCACCGGAGTCGGCGCCGCGGCCGGTTCGTGCCGCAGCCGCTCCTGGGCCTCCCGCGGGTCCAGCTCGTGCCAGTGCACACGGGGGCGCGGGTGCGGAGCGCGGGCCGTCGCGACACCGAGTGCCGCCCGCGCCCCGGACAGCAGGGCGGTCGCCGCGGCGACGTCGACCGGTGCGTGCCGCAGCCCCGGCAGGACGGCGCGGCGCCCGCGTCCGCCACCGGACTGGCCGACGGCCACCAGCAGCCCGGACAGTGCGGCACCCGACCTTGCCAGGGTCTGTGCCCTCGTCCCGACCCCGCGGGCGGCCGGAACCGCGGTCAGCAGTCGCCACACGTCCGGCAGTCCGTGCAGGGCGAGGATGTCCGCGCCCCACACGACCGCGCCGGCCCGGTCGGTGAGGGCGACGGCGACATCGCCGGCGCGCAACCCGGCCAGGACGCCGTGGTCGTCGGCGGACCGCACACGGGCGACCGCGACGACGGCCCGCGAGTCGTCGCGCAGCCCGTACACCACGTCGTCCAGCGGGCGCCGTGCGTCCACCACCTGGTCGGCGAGGCCGGTGAAGTCCTCCAGTGCGGGATCGTCCACCACCACGACCCGCATTCCGGCCCGGCGCGCCGCGTCCAGCACGGCCTCGACCCACGGGTCGGCCTCCCCGTCCTCGGTGCGCAGCGCGCTCGGGTGCAGGACGACCGTGCCGGCCATCTCCAGCTGCCGCAGCCGCTCCGGATCGCGCACCAGCACGCCGGCCCGAGCCAGCGCGGCGCTGAGTACGGCGTGGAAGGCGGCGGGCCCGTACCGCGCGGCCTTGGGCGAGCCGGCGAGCACCGCCTCCGCCGCCTCGGTGACGTCGTGCTTGACCAGCAGCGTCGCCGCGGCGCCCACCACACTGCCGGTGGAGGCGTGGGCGGCGTACTCCTGAGCCGGGGAGACGCGCAGGTCCGGGCGCGGGCAGTCGTCGGTGGCGATGCTGACACGCTCGGGCGCGCACAACTCGTCGTGACACGCCTCGAAGGCGGCCGCGCGAGCCACCGTCTCGGCCAGCTGGCAGCCCCGCAATACCCCGTCGAGCAGCAACGACGTGGGGGTCTGGCCCGCGCCGTGGGCAGCCGCGTTCGCGCAGCACAACACCAGATCCATCCCGGACGCGCCCAGCCATGTGCGCAGCCGGGCGCGGAACGCCGGGTTCTCCCGCAGCAGCGTCACCGCCGCGGTCACCAGCCGGGGCGACGGCGGCAGACGCAGGGCGTACGTGGTGAGCGCGACGGCGGTGCCGACGGTGTCGGCCGCCAGCGTGGCCACCGCGGCGCGCACCCCCGCCGGGTCGGCCGGATGCGTGATCTCCTCCGGCTCGCCGCCCGCCAGGACCAGACCGTGCTGCGCCGCCAGATCGGCCGCGTGCTCCACGACCCGGTCGGCGGCGTCCGCCTCGGTCGCGGTCAGCACCAGGCGTGCGAGCCCTTGGTCCCAGTAGGCGAAGACCACATCGGGCCGCTCCGCCAGCGCTGCGGCCACCCGGCGCGCCGACTGCTCCGTCCCACCCGCGTGCCGCTCCCACTCCCCCTCCACGGTCCGCAGCGCGAGGTGCACCCGCGCGCCGGCCCGCCAGTGCCCTCCGGCGCTCGGCAGCGCGTTGCGCGCGACGCGCACCACACGCGCCGCGGCGTCCGCGCTCCGTACGCCGGCCCGAGCCGTCCCCGCCGCCGCGCCCGCGGCCAGCCCGACCGCGGGCGCGGCGGCCCGCGCGAGCAGTCGGGGAGCCGCGGGCAGCAGCCGGGCGGCGGCGGACGGAGCTGTCAGCAAGCCGAGTGCCATGGCGGGGCCGTCCTCAGAGAGTGGTACGGCTGGGCCGGGCCGTCGGGCCGAGGTGTCCCGTCGACGCCTGAACCGTCGCCGCCCTGCGCCGGCCGTGGCCGGACGCCCCGCTCTCCTCGGCGGGCTCGTGACCTCCGTGATCGGCGCCCTGCGTGGACGCCGGGCTCACCCTTACCGGGCCCGGGCCTTCCTTGGGCGCCCGACTTCCGGAGACGGTGTCGCCCGTCTCTTCCTTGTCCCCCTGGATCTCGGGGCCGACGTCCGGCTCCGACACCTGCCGCTGTTCTCCGGCGTCCGCCGACCGCTGTTCGGGCCGGGGCTGGGTGAGCCAGGCCACGGCCGCGCCCGTGAGCGCGACAGGCCACTCCACCACCCCTGCGACGCCGAGCACTCCGGCTCCTGTGTACACCGCCAGCCGCCGACCCCGCGGCGACACCGCACCGACCTTGTCCAATGCTCCGCCTGCGGCCCTGCTCACCACCCCCGCACCCGGCACCCTGCGCAGTGTCGAAGCCGCGCTCCGCACCGGCGCCGAAAGGGCCGACGACGACTTCTGCTCAGCCATGACTCTCCTCGCCTGGGTGAGATCTCCTTCCGTGCCCTCCGAGTCCCCATATCCACGCCGGCCATCCAGCTTTCCCAGAGACGTCACAAACCGCACCCACGCCGCCGCGCACCGGCCGTCCCAACCGGTCAGGGAGGCGCGTCCCCACCCGGTGAGGGGCCGCCTGAGGACCGGTGGCCGGCCCCGCTGGAACGGGCTGCGGCGAAGATCCGGACGCCCTCTGGGGGAAGAGACGTCGGCCCAGGGAGGGGAGAGGGGCCACGGCGGGGAGCGTCGGCGGCCCCGCCGGCAAAGTGGCCGGAGGCTTCGTGCCTGCGGCCACCGGGGCGGTCCCGCGAGTGGTCAGGCCGGTGTTCCACGCGTTGACGGTCGCCGTCACCCGGCAGCCGCCCGGCCAGGCTGGGGTGCCGGGCCCGGGCTGTCGAGGCCGAAGAAGGTCAGCACGCGGGCTGCCATGCCGTAGGAGTACAGGTTGTGGCCGACGCCCTGGAGGCTGATGGCCTCCACGGGAGCCTGGTCACCGGTGCCGCCGTAGCGGGTACGGGTCCAGCCGGTCTGGGGCGAGTCGGTGGCGGCCGGGGTCTGGCTCACGCCGAGCACGTTCGTCCACTCCTTGATCTCCTCCCCGAAGTCGGGGTAGCGCAGGACGTCGTCCTCGCTGCCGTGCCACACCTGCATGCGCGGCCGGGGGCCGGTGTAACCCGGGTAGGCGCCGCGGACGACGTCGCCCCACTCCTGCGGGGTGTGGATCACGGTGCCGCCCGAGCACGCGCTGTTCCACTCGGAGCCGTCAGTGGTGGCGAAGCAGCCGAACGGCACACCGGAGAAGGCGGCACCGGCGGCGAACACATCCGGGTAGTCGCCGAGCAGGACGTTGGTCATCATCGCGCCGGAGGAGATGCCGGTGGCGAAGATCCTGGTGGTGTCGGCGGAGTAGGTGCTGACGACCCAGTCGACCATCGACTTGATGCCGACGGGGTCGCTGCCGCCGCCGCGCTTCAGCGCCTGTGGCGAGGAGACGTCGAAGCACTTGCTTGCGCGGGTGACCGACGGGTAGACGACCACGAACCCGTACTGGTCGGCCAGCGTGTCGTACTCGGTGCCGTGGTACATGTCCGGGCCGGAACCCGTGCACCCGTGCACGGCGACCACGACCGCCGGGTGCGCGGTGACACTGGCCGGCACGTACAGGTACATCTGGAGGTTGCTGGGGTTGGTGCCGAAGTCGGTGACCTCGGTGAGCGTGGCAGTGGGGACGGCCTCGGTGCGGGCCGACGCGGCGGGAGCGGTGAGGACCGTGGCCGCGAGTAACGGCACGAGCGCGGCGAGGAGCACCACGATCAGCGAACGCAGCGGTCTCCTCGCGAAGGCTGTGGCGGTGATGGGAGCGGGGGTCGTAGGGGGCACGTCCTTGTCCCTTTCTGGTAGCGGCTCGGGCGACGTCGTACGCGAAAGGTCGTTCAGCAGGCGGAGTTCGTCTGGGTCAGCAGGCCCAGCCGCCACGGGAGTTGGGAGTAGCTGCCGCTCGCGTCCGGATCCATGCCCTGGTAGAGAGAGGTAGCGGAGCCGGCACGGATCGGTCGTGAGGGTCTGGTCGACGCCGTCACGGATCATCTCGCCGTGGCCGAAGTCCTTCGTCCAGGCGAATCGGCCCGCCTCGAAGGTCACGTTGTCGGCGCCGATGAAGGTGTTGGCCTCGCTGTCCGCCAGCGGGGTCCAGGCGCCGTCGAGGCTGTCGGCCGTCCAGGCGCGGAAGTAGCGCCGCCCGTCGGACCCGGTGGCCAGGGCCTCGACGAGCATGAGGTACTTACCAGTGTGACCCAGGCGGTAGACGTTGCTCGCCTCGAACAGGTCGAAGCGGTTGGCCTCGGAGAGCACGACCGAGGTGTCGCGGAACCTGTTCGGGAACTCGGCGAGCGTGGTCCGGGAGCGGTACCCGTGACCGTTGTCGTCCGCGAAGAACGGATAGCAGTCGGTCCGGTCGCAGACGGTCCAGAAGTCGAGCCAGAACCCGCTGCTGCCCTTGTTCTCCGTCACGACGGGCGGCTCGCTCGACCGAATCGAACAGCCCCGCCGTCGACCGGGACGGACGAAACGCGTGCTGCGCGAAGCGTTGACTAGAAAGCGCTTGCCCCCTACCTTCCGTTCAGAAGTGTGACCAGCCCGCCGGGCTTCAGTCCCAGAACGGCCACACCGACTGCGCACAGCGTTCTACATGGCGTACGTCATTCACACATACGTCCGACCAAGCCCTCCCGAAGGGACGCGCCCGCATGCGTACTCGCCCCCCACATGCACACGCGCAAAGATCCGTACCCCCGCAGGGGCCGCCACCGTCGTCGCCTCCGCGATGTCCGGCGCGGGCACCGGAAAGCCCTGACCACCCCCCCTCTGGAAGAAGGCATCGGGACATGACTTCACCAGCACGTCCGCGCGGCCGCCGGCGCGCCGTCAGCGGCTCCCTGGCCGCTCTCGGCCTTTCGGCTGGCATGATCATGGCAAATAGCGCCCTCACCCCGGCGAGCGCCGCCACCTGGCCCACCGCCAACGGCAGCCAGGCCGTCTCCGCCACCATCTCGGTCTCCGGCACCAAGGACTACGGGATGAAGCGCCTCTACGGCACCGGCGACCTGGGCAGCGACAGTCAGGACGAGGACCAGGGACCGATCCTCGAACTGGCCGCCGGCACCGTCCTGAAGAACGTCATCATCGGCGCGCCCGCCGCCGACGGCATCCACTGCCTGGGCAGCTGCACGCTGCAGAACGTCTGGTGGGAGGACGTCGGCGAGGACGCGGCGACGTTCCTGGGCTCCTCGTCGTCCAACGTGTACACCGTCTCCGGCGGCGGCGCCAAGGAAGCCGGCGACAAGGTGTTCCAGTTCAACGGCGCCGGAACACTCAACGTCTCCAACTTCGCCGTGCAGACCTTCGGCACCTTCGTCCGCAGCTGCGGCAACTGCAAGACGCAGTACAAGCGGACGATCAACCTCAACACCATCGAGGCGACCTACAAGGGCAGCAAGCTCGTCGGCATCAACACCAACTACGGCGACAGCGCGACCCTGAAGGGCATCACGATCGTCGGGGACTCCAGCAAGAAGATCATTCCCTGCCAGAAGTACATCGGCAACAACACGGGCGCGGAGCCGACCACGAACGGCACCGGCCCCGACAGCACCTACTGCAAGTACGCGACCTCGGACATCACCTACAAGTGACCCTCCGGCGGCGGTCGTACGACACCGGACTCACCCGGCGTCGTACGGCCGCCGCGTCTCATTCCCGGCCGCCTTCCCGGTGGCCGTGCTGCGGTACCGTGTCCGCCAACTCCCCCTGGTAGTCCGTGTACGCGGACCGCAGGGCCGCGCCCGGCCAGTCGTCCGGGAGCAGTTCGGGCGGCAGGACGGGGTCGGCGAGCAAGTGGCGCACGACGGCCGCGAAGGTGGTGAGACGGTCGGCCGGGCGGTCGGTGCGCGCCACATGGGCGAGCAGGGACCGGGCCGTGGCGGCCCAGGCATCCAGCGGCCACAAGCGCGCGGCCGACTCGGCCGCGGGCCGGTCGGGGCGCGCGATGTAGTGCTGGGCCACCTGTTCGAGGTCGCCAGGCAGAGATCGCCGCAGATTGGCGGGCCGGAGCCAGACGCCCTCACGGAGTTCGGCCAGACGCAGCGCGGTCAGCCGGGCGCGCAGGTCGGCGCGTTCGGCGGGGCCGCGCCCGGTCGCCGTGATCACCACCATCTCCCAGTCACCGTTCCACGCGCGCGTGCGGGGATGCACGGCCTCGTCCTGGCGGCGCTGGCGGGACAGCAGGCGGTCACTGAGGCCGTAGACGGCGTCCGTACGCCGCAGATCACCGGCGGCCACCATCCGGCTCAGTGCGGCACGGAGGGTGGACCCGCCGACACCGAACGGCTCGACGGCGCGGACGAGGTCCCGCACCGGCAGCTCGGGCGGGTGGGCGCCGAGCAGCAGGCTCAGCACGACCGACCGCGCGGACAGTGGCCGCAGGTCGACCTCGCCGGGCTGCGCCGGCCCGTTCATCGGCTTGGACACGGCACGTACTGTACGTGCGCCTTCTTGTTGCATCATTGCTGCGACCGTACAAAGAGTGCAACATGAGGCCATGGTCTCGACACTCGCGCACGCGCAGCCGAACGGTATGGACGACGTCACGCATGACGTCACCAACCAGGCCCCTCCCCTGACCCCGTACGACGCCTCCGACGACACGGCCCTGCTGGAAGGGCTGCGCCGGGAGGGCGCCGGATGGGCCGAGGACGGCGTCCGGCGGCTCGGCCTGCGGGCCGGCGGCGCCGAGGCGCAGGAGTGGGGCGAGCAGGCCAACCGCCACGAGCCGGAGCTGCGCACCCACGACCGCTACGGCAACCGCGTCGACGAGGTCGACTTCCACCCCAGCTGGCACCACCTGATGGGGGCCGCGGTCGCCGAGGGCCTGGCGGGCGCGCCCTGGGCGGACGACCGGCCCGGCGCCCACGTGGCCCGCACTGCGGGCGGACTGGTGTGGGGGCACACCGAGGCCGGACACGGCTGTCCCACGTCGATGACGTACGCCGCCGTCCCCGCGCTGCGCCGCCAGCCCGAGCTCGCGAAGGTCTACGAACCCCTGCTGACCAGCAGGGAGTACGAGCCCGGGCTGCGGGTGCCGACGCAGAAGCGCGGGCTGCTCGCCGGCATGGGAATGACCGAGAAGCAGGGCGGCTCGGACGTCCGTACGAACACCACCGCGGCCACGCCGACCGCCGAACCGGGCGTGTACACCCTGCGCGGGCACAAGTGGTTCACGTCGGCGCCCATGTGCGACGTGTTCCTGGTGCTGGCGCAGGCCCCGGACGGCCTGTCCTGTTTTCTGGTCCCGCGGGTCCTGCCCGACGGCAGCCGCAACCCGTTCCGCATCCAGCGGCTGAAGGACAAGCTGGGCAACCGGTCCAACGCCTCGTCCGAGCCGGAGTTCGACGGGACGGTGGCCTGGCTGGTCGGGCCGGAGGGGCAGGGTGTCAAGACCATCATCGAGATGGTCAACTGCACCCGGCTGGACTGCGTGATGATGTCGGCGACGCTGATGCGCAAGACGCTCGTCGAGGCAGGGCACCACGTGCGCCACCGCAGCGCGTTCGGCGCGCGGTTGGTGGACCAGCCGTTGATGCGCAATGTCCTGGCCGACCTCGCGCTCGAGTCGGAGGCCGCTACGACGCTCACCCTGCGGCTGGCGGGCGCGGCCGACCGGGCGGTGCGCGGGGACGCCGGTGAGCGGACGTTCCGCCGGATCGCCACGGCCATCGGCAAGTACTGGGTCACCAAGCGGGGCCCGGCCTTCACGGCGGAGGCGCTGGAGTGCCTGGGCGGAAACGGCTATGTGGAGGAGTCGGGCATGCCCCGGCACTACCGCGAGGCGCCCCTGCTGTCGATCTGGGAGGGCTCGGGGAACGTCAACGCCCTCGACGTGCTGCGGGCGCTCGGCCGTGAGACCGGCGCCGCGGACGCCCTGTTCGCCGAACTCGCCCTGGCCCAGGGCGCGGACGCCCGGCTGGACGCGGCCGTCACCCGGCTCAAGGGCCGGCTGGCCGACGCCTCGCCGTCCGGTGCCCGCCGGCTGGTGGAGCTGATGGCCCTCACCCTCCAGGCCTCCCTCCTGGTACGGCACGCCCCGCCCGCCGTCGCCGACGCATTCTGCGCGACCCGGCTCGGCGGCGACTGGGGGTACGCCTTCGGCACGCTGCCCGACACGGCGGACCTCGACGGAATCCTGGAGCGGGCGCTGCCGGGCGGGGAGTGAGCGGACAGGCGGCGCCGGGATCCGCTCGTTCGGGGCCGTGGCCACACGCGTCCGGGGGGTCAGCGCGTCTTGCGTCCCCAGAGCGGGTCGAACCGTGCCCAGTCGGTGTCCCACTGGTCCATGCGCCCGCGTTCCAGGCGGGCGCGCAGGGCGCGGCCGGCGATGAAGGGGACGGCCGCGGTACTCACGCCGGCCAGGCCGCCGACCAGGGAGGACCGCAGTTGGGCCTCGGCGGGGGTGGCGGGCCGGGTCACCAGGCGGCCCTGGCGGTCCGTCCAGACCACGACCGGTGTGCCGACGGCGCTGCCGGGCCGGACTCGGACCAGCCCGGAGTGCGCGGTGCCGTCGACCGCGGTCCAGCTCGCCTTCCCCCACACCTGGTCTCCACTGGCGGTGCCGCTGTGCGCGGTGGCTGTTCCGGGCGCCTTGTCGGTGAGGCGTGCCACCGCGGGACGCCACTCCTCGCGCTCCCGGGCCAGTCCGTCCTCGACGGACCGGGTCGCCGTCAGACCGGCGAGCACCCCGGCGAGGACGGTGAGCACCCAGGCACCGAGCACGACCCAGGCCTCCACCGCGTCGGTGCGGCGTCTGAGCGGATTGCGCCGCCAGCGCCACAGCCACACCTTCGGACCACGGAACGCCATCGAAGGCTTCCTCCTCGTCGACGCACGAACATCCCCGACCGACCTCCCATACGGGAGATCCGGCCGCGATGCTCAGGGCGAGTCATCCGGCTCGACGCTCCCACGGGACCCTCCACCCGCGCAGGCGTCTGTCCGAAAGTGCCCGGAAGGTGTCCGCGAAACGCCGCAGACTGGCGGCGTCCGACCGCGGCCACGCCCTGTGACCTGCGTAAATACTGCCTCCAGGGGTGGCTGTCAGTGGCGAGGTGCAGACTGGCCGATGTCTGAGACGACGATGTCGCGGAGGTGTTCGGCATGACCGAGGTACTGCTCGCCGTGGGCACACGCAAAGGCCTGTTCATCGGGCGTCAGCGCGGTGGCGCGTGGGAGTTCGACGAAAGCCCCTACTTCAACGCTCAGGCGGTGTATTCGGTGGCCGTCGACACCAGGGGCGACACCCCACGGCTGCTGGCCGGCGGCGACAGCTCGCACTGGGGCCCGTCCGTGTTCCACTCCGATGACCTGGGGCGGACGTGGACCGAACCGACGCGGCCGGCGGTCAAGTTCCCGAAGGACACGGGGGCTTCCCTGGAGCGGGTGTGGCAGTTGCATCCGGCGGCGGCCGAGCCGGACGTGGTGTACGCGGGCACGGAACCGGCCGCGCTGTACCGCTCCGAGGACCGCGGGGAGAGTTTCGACCTCGTCCGTCCCCTCTGGGAACATCCCACGCGCTCGCAGTGGGTGCCGGGCGGTGGCGGTGAGGGCCTGCACACCGTGCTCACCGACAAGCGGGACCCCCGGGCCGTGACGGTGGCCGTCTCCACGGCGGGGGTGTTCCGCACGACCGACGGCGGTGCGACCTGGGCACCTTCCAACTCCGGTGTCTCCGCCGTGTTCCTGCCGGATCCGAACCCCGAGTTCGGCCAGTGCGTGCACAAGATCGCCCAGGACGCGGCGACCCCGGACCGCCTGTACCTCCAGAACCACTGGGGTGTGTACCGAAGCGACGACGCGGGCGCCCACTGGACCGACATCGGCGAGGGCCTGCCGTCCACATTCGGGTTCGCCGCGGCCGCGCATCCCCACCGGGGCGACACGGCGTACATCTTCCCGATCAACGCCGACGCGGACCGGGTGCCCGCCGACCGGCGATGCCGGGTCTTCCGCACGGCGGACGCGGGCAAGACCTGGGAGCCGCTGTCGGCGGGGCTGCCCCAGGAGGACCACTACGGCACGGTGTTGCGTGACGCGCTCTGCACGGACGACGCGGACACCGCGGGCGTGTACTTCGGCAACCGCAACGGCGAGGTGTACGCGTCCGCCGACGACGGCGACAGCTGGCGACAGCTGGCGTCCCACCTGCCGGACGTGCTGTGCGTCCGGGCGGCCGTCATCGCCTGATGAAGCAGATGCGTCACCTGACGAAGAGGAGTCGCCGCTCGACGAAGTGAGGGAGTGGGTCGCCGCGCACCGGGGTCCCGAATCTCATTCGGACCAAGGGCCGATCGCAGGAAGTTCGCGACGGCGAATTGTTCGTTATATTCCATTTTGTGAACAATGAAGCCGATGCGGAGCCCCTACCGATGCCGGCACCCGCCGACGGCGAGCCGGATGTCGGCGCTGCGGCCCGCAGGGTTCGCAACAGAGCCGTACTGATCGCCACGGCACTCTCACTGCTGCTTGTCGTGGCCATCGTGCTCGGCAGCCGGGGGCTCAGGGACTTCGACTCGGCTCTGATCCCGTACGCCGTGGCCACGGTGTTCCTGGCCTGGGGTGTGGCCTACCGCTACGTCGTCTGGATCTCGGCCCCGGCCGCCGAGCGACTGTTCCGTCGGGGACTGGGGACCGCCTTCTCCTGGCAGAACTTCCGCCGCACCCCCACCGCCCTGCTCCGCATGGCCGCGACCTACCTGGGCTTCCAGCGCTTCCTGGGCGCCCGGTCGCACGCCCGGTGGGTCGCCCATCAGGCCATTTTCTGGGGCTGCCTGCTGGCCGTGGTCATCACGTTCCCGCTGACCTGGGGCTGGTTCACCTTCACGGCCGACAGCGCCACCGGCCCCGGCTACGTGATGCGGATCTGGGGCTTCAAGGTCCTCGGCTTCTCCTCCAGCAGCCCCTTCGGCTGGGCCATGTTCCACGGGCTCGACCTGGCGGCGGTCCTGGTCATCGGCGGGGTGGGCTACTTCCTCTGGCGACGCACCCGGGACCGGGCCACGACCACCGGCCAGCGCTTCGGCTACGACTTCCTTCCTCTGCTGGCCCTGCTGACCATCTCCGTCACCGGGCTGCTGCTCACCTTCTCCGAGATCAGCCTGCACGGCGCCGGCTACGAGTTCCTCGCCGTGGCCCACATGATCTCCGTGGTGTTCACCCTGGTCTACCTGCCCTTCGGCAAGTTCTTCCACATCGTGCAGCGTCCCGCGGCCGTCGGTATGCAGTTGTTCAAGTACAGCAGCCGGGCCGAGGGCGAGGAGCTGTTCGCCTGCCGCCGCTGCGGCGAACCGATCGACACCGCGCCGTACGTCGAGAACCTGCGCGCCACCATGCGCGACCTGAAGCTCGACTTCGACCAGTGGGCCGAGTACTGCCCGCGCTGCAAGCGCGTCCTGCGCGGCGGCGCCTACCTCCAGAATGTGAAGCGGGGCTTCCGGTGAGCCATCCCCAGCGCCACAGCGAATCCGACCGTCCCGGCCCTGTCCCGGTCTCCCTCGAACCGTCCGTGGCCCCGCCGGGCTCCCGCAACTTCCGCGACGCCGGCGGCATCCCGGCCGACCAGTGGCAGGCCAACCAGACCAAGCAGACCCTGGTGCCCACCCACTGCTGCTTCTGCGGCGTGCAGTGCGGGATGTATCTGCGGGTCAACGAACAAGGCAAGGTCTTCGGTGTCGAGCCGCGCAACCACGACATCAACCGCAGCAGGCTGTGTCCCAAGGGCCTCAACGCCTACCAGCAGGTCAACCACCCCGATCGGCTGACCGCACCGCTGCTGCGCCGCAGCCGGGACGAACCCTTCCGGGTGGTCGGCTGGGAGGAGGCGCTGGACCACACCGCTGCCGAGGTCCGCCGGATCCAGGCGGCCCACGGGCGGGACGCCTTCGGTCTGCTCGGCGGTGCCAGCCTGTTCACCGAGAAGACCTACCTGGTCGGCAAGTTCGCCCGGGTGGCGCTGAAGACCCGTCACGTCGACTACAACGGGCGGTTGTGCATGGTCAGCGCCGCCGGGGCCAACAAGCTCGCCTTCGGCATCGACCGCGCCGCCAACCCCTTCGCCGACATCCTGCAGACCGACTGCCTGCTGATCGCCGGCGCCAACGTCGGCGAGTGCTTCCCGGTGCTGACCCAGTACCTGTGGGGCGCCAGGGACCGAGGCGCCTCGCTGATCGTGGTCGACCCCCGGGAGACGGCCATCGCCCGCACCGCCGACGTACATGTCGCGCTGCGTTCCGGCACCGACTCCGCGTTCTTCAACGCCGTGCTGCACGTGGTGATCCGCGAAGGACTCGCCGACGAGGCGTTCCTGGCCGAGCACACCACCGGCTGGAGAGAGGTCAAGCAGGCCGTCGCCGCCTATCCGCCCGAGCGCGCGGCGGAGATCTGCGGCGTCCCCGCCTCCCAGGTCGAGCAGGTCGCCCGGATGTTCGCCGGCGCCGACAAGGCCATGGCCTGGCACGCCCGCGGCATCGAGCACCACACCCAGGGCGTCGAGAACTGCCTGACCGTCATCAACCTGTGCACCGCCACCGGCAACCTGGGCAAGCCGGGTGCCGGCTACGGTACCCTCACCGGCCAGGGCAACGGCCAGGGCGGCCGCGAGCACGGCCAGAAGTCCGACCTGCTGCCCGGCGGACGCTCCATCAGCGACCCCGAGGCCCGCCGGTTCATCTCCGACTTCTGGGGCATCGACGAGGCCGAACTGCCCCAGGCCGGGACCTCCATGATGGAGATGGTCGCGCAGATGCAGCGCCAGGAGATCCGCGGACTGATCGGCATCTGCAACAACCCCTTCGTCTCCCTGCCCAACTACGCGGTCGTCAAGGACGGCTACGACACCCTGGAGTTCCACGCCCAGTTCGACTTCTTCCTCTCCGAGACCGCCGCCAACGCCCATGTCGTCTTCCCGGTCACCACCTGGGCCGAGGACGAGGGCGTGATGGCCAACGCCGAGGCCAGGGTGATCAAGCACAACAAGGCCCAGGAGCCGCCGCCCGGAGTGCGCACCGACACCTGGGTGATGTGCGAACTCGCCAAGCGGCTCGGCGCGGGCGACAAGTTCGACTTCCCCGGCGGCTCACGCCAGGTCTTCGACGAGCTGCGTGCCGCCTCGGCCGGGTCGGTCAACGACTACTACGGCATCACGTACGAGCGCCTGGAGCAGACCGGCGGCATCGTCTGGCCCTGCCCCGGCGTGGACCACCCCGGCACGCCCAGGCTCTTCGAGGACGGCCTGACCTACCACGCCGACCGCAAGATCCATATGCAGACTGTGGAATGGCACCCGCCGGCCGACCCCTTCGACGAGCAGTACCCGCTGCGGCTGACCACCGGGCGTACCGTGGCGCACTTCCTCTCCGGAAACCAGACCCGACGTCTGGGCGCGCTCGTCGAGCAGACCCCGCGGCCCTGGGTCGAGGTCCATCCCGCCCACGGCTACCGCAACGGCGATCCGGTCAGGGTCACCACCCGGCGCGGCACCGAGGTGCTGCCCGCCCTGGTCACCGAGGCGATCCGTCCTGACCATGTCTTCATCCCCTACCACTGGCCGTTCCCGACCTCGGCGAACACGCTCACCATCGAGGCGCTGGACCCGCGATCCAAGATCCCCGAGTACAAGGTCTGCGCCTGCCGTATCGACCCGGCTCCGGCGGTCGACGAGGTCCCCGCGCCACCGATGCCCCCCGGCCGCCAGGCCTATCCGGAGGCGCAGGCCTCGCGCAACGATCCGCTGCCGCCCAGCTCCCCGCAGGGGCGCGGCACCGGCGAAGGGTGGTGACGGAACGCCATGATGGGGCGAACGCTGTTCATCGACCCCGGACGCTGTATCGGCTGCCAGGCCTGTGTGTCCGGCTGCCGCGAGTGCGATTCGCACCGCGGCAGATCCATGATCCATCTCGACTACCCGGACGAGGGCAGCTCGGTGGCCTCGCTGCCCACGGTCTGCATGCACTGCGAGGACCCCGTCGCCCCCTGCGCCGAGGTCTGCCCCGCCGAGGCCATCCTGATCACCGCCGACGGCGTGGTCCAGCAGGCCGATCCGACCCGCTGCATCGGGTGCAGCAACTGCGTCAACGCCTGCCCCTTCGGCGTGCCGAAGATCGACCTCGAAGCCAAGCTGCAGATGAAGTGCAACCTCTGCTACGACCGCACCTCGATCGGGCTCGCACCGATGTGCGCGACGGTCTGCCCGACCGGGGCCCTGTTCTACGGAACCGTGGAGGAACTGCAAGCCGAACGCCCGGGCGTGGACGTCTCCAGTTGGTTCGAGTTCGGCGATGTCCAGATCACCACGGGGGTGGCCATGGTCGTGCCGGCCGACAAGCGCAGCAAGCCGGTGCCTGGAGGAATGCCGGTGCTGCCGTTGGTGGCGGTCAACGGCCGCGATGTCAGCGACGACGGAGGACGGCCGTGAACGACCCTTCGGACCCGATGGACCGACCCGAACCCCGTCCGGACCGACCCGGGCCGGAGCGCCCCGAGCCGGAGCGTCCGGGGGCCGCGTCCAGGATCCCCGAATCGCAGGAGGCGCTGCGCGACCGCCTCAGCGCCGACTCGCTCACCTCCCGCCGCGACTACCTGCGGGTGATGACGACCGTCTCCGGCGGCCTGGTCGTCGGCAGCATCGCGGTCTCGGCCGGCGTACTGCCCCGGCACGGCGACGCGGAGGCGGCCACGCTCCCCGAACTGCGCGTTGCGAGCCGGCTCGCCCGGGGCCAGGCAGTCACCTTCAACTACCCCGGCGAGCACGACCAGGCCATGGCGGTGAAACTCGCCGACGGCAGCCTGGTCGGCTACTCCACCGTCTGCACCCATCTGGCCTGCGGGGTGCTGTGGCGCGCGGAGCGCGGCGAGGAGGGCGAGCTGTACTGCCCCTGCCACGAGGGTTCCTTCGACGTCCGCACCGGCGCCGTCACCGGCGGACCGCCCCCGCGCGGCCTGCCCAAGGTGCTCATGGCCGAGCGTGCCGACGGGAGTGTCTGGGCGGTCGGCACCGCCTACTCCGACGAGTCCGTACGCGACGCCGCCTGCCGGCAGCTCAGCTCCGTACGCCCCGGCGTGGCCGGGGCGCTCTGCGACCGCAACCCGGGTAGCACACCATGACCTTCCCCCCTGAGTACCGCCCCGGCAGTGCCGAACCGCGGCTGAACAGGCCCGTCCCGGAGCGCTATGCGCAGATCCGTTCCACCAGCGGCTACGCCGATCCTCGTGTGGTCCACAGCGGCCCGGGGCCCGGGGCGGGCACCGAGCAGGAGCCCGAGCGGTCGGCCGTCCTCACGGCTCGCCTGCTGATCGTCCTCAGTGTGGTCGCCGGACAGCTCTGGGCGCTGGGTGTCGGCGTCGACTCCTGGATGCAGGGTCACACCGGCGCCGCCTGGTGGTGCACCGGATTCGAGGCGCTGTCCTTCCTGATCGCCCTCGGAGCCTGGTCCTTCGGCCGGCGCGACCGCTGACCCACGCCCTGCCCGCTATTCCAGCCCACCGTCCCGCTGACCATCCGCCGGGAGAGGCACCATGACGGACCGCAGCACCACACTCCCCACGCGGGACGCAGGCCCGGGGGCCACCGGCCCGGGGGCCCCGGCCTGGATCAACCTCGCCCTCGCCACCGTGGGCATCGCCGTCAACTTCTGGGCCTGGGGCCTGATCAGCCCACTGGGCCCGACCTACAAGCAGCACCTCGACCTCAGCTCCTTCCAGCAGTCCCTCCTGGTCGCTGTCCCGGTGGTGGTCGGAGCGCTGGGCAGGATCCCGGTCGGCGCGCTGACCGACAAGTACGGCGCCCGGGTGATGGTCCCCACCATCAGCTTCCTCACGATCCTGCCGGTGCTCGCACTGAGCGTGGTGCACAGCTACTGGCTGCTGGTGGTGGTCGGTTTCTTCCTCGGCATCGGCGGCACCTTCTTCGCCGCGGGAGTCCCCTGGGTGAACGCCTGGTTCCCGCCCGAGCACCGCGGCATGGCCATCGGCATCTTCGGCATCGGCACGGGCGGCACCGCCATCGCGGCCTTCTTCACCGCGCGATTCCTGCGCTGGTACGACAACACCAACACCATGTTCTACCTGGTCGCGGCGGTCCTGGCGGTCTACGGCGTGATCACTGTGCTGGTGGCCAGGGACGCGCCAGGACGTCAGATCCCCGAGCAGCTCTTCGGCAGGCGGTTCCTCGAGGCACTCAAGCACCCGGCAACCCTTCCGCTGTCGCTGCTCTACGCCGTGGCCTTCGGCGCCTTCGTCGCCATGGGCGTCTACCTGCCGACCTACCTCAAGGAGGACTACCACCTGACCCAGGACGGCGCCTCCACCAGGGCAGCCGGCTTCACCGTGGTCGCGGTCCTCTTCCGCCCCCTCGGCGGAACCCTCTCGGACCGGATCGGCGCGGCCAAGGTCCTCATCTTCTCGTTCGGCACGCTGGGCGTCATGGCGGTGTGGCAGGCCTTCCATCCTGCCCTCAACCCCTGGTCGACCATCGCCTTCCTGGTCATGGCAGCGTGCGTGGGTCTCGGCTGCGGCGCGGTGTTCCAGCTCGTCGCCGTCGTCACCCCGAAGGCCAAGGTCGGCACGGTCACCGGCCTGGTCGGCGCCGCCGGCGGCCTCGGCGGCTACTTCCCGCCCCTGGTCATGGGCTCCGTCTACGGCGGCACCGGCTCCTACGCCATCGGACTGATGCTTCTCTCCGACTGCGCCTTCGCCGCCCTGGTCTACTGCGTCGCCAGGCTCCTGGGCCGCGACCGCAGGGACAGCGCCAACGCCTTCGGCGGCTGACCGCGGCTCGGCAGCCTGCCGACGGTCACCCCGCCTGGCACGGAGAGCGCGGAGCAGACACGGCGGGCAGTGTTTGTTGTCGTCCCACGTCCCCCTTGGTGATCGCCATGGGCTGTGGGGACACCTGCCCGGTCTTCCCCGGCAAGCGATACCTCGACCGGCACCTCGACGACCCGGCCGGCCAGGGCGTCGACGCCGTCCGTCCGATCCGGAACGCGATCGAGCAGCGCGTGCGCGGCCTGCTCGATCGAACTCGGCATCCCGGCCACGCCCTGACAGAGCCGTACCGGGCGGCCGGGACTCGGTTCTCTTCTCATCCGGAAGCGGCGTCGATAAAGTCGGATGCCGACTCAGCGGGGGTGACGGGAGAGGTGAACGAATGAGCCGATATGCACGCCTGGCATTCACCGAAAGCGTCCGACGCGTTCAACATGAACGGGGCAGCGCTCAGGCAATGAAACAGCTGCTCGCCGGAAACACCGAGGAGCGGGATGCCCTGGGCGCCGACGAAGCGGCCTTCATCACGGCTCGTGACGGCTTCTACCTGGCCAGCGTGACCGAGGACGGCTGGCCCTACGTGCAGTTCCGTGGCGGCCCGCCCGGTTTCGTGCACGTTCTGGACCCCGGAACCCTCGCCTACACCGAAGTCCGGGGAAACCGCCAGTACATCACGACGGGAAACCTCCAACGCGACGACCGGGTGTCGCTCTTCTTCATGGACTACCCGCACCGCACCCGGCTGAAAATCTTCGGCCGTGCCGAAACAAGGAGTCTCTCGGATTTTCCGGAATTGAGCGAAAAGCTGGCCGACATTCGCACCGATGGACTACCGGAACATCTGCTGGTGGTACGCGTCGAGGGGCTGGCATGGAATTGCCCCCAGCACATCACTCCGCGTTTCTCGGAGGCTGAACTCGCCGAGGTGCTCCTGCCGGTGCGTGAGCGGATCGAGGAGCTGATGGAAGAGAACCAGGCGCTGCGGGCGCAGCTCCGGGCACGGGGCGACGCGCACCTCTAGCTGCAGTGGCCAGGGGCACTCGGGGCGGCCGGTCGGCGCCCCGAGTGCTGCCGGGGTCTGCGGCGGGGCATCACTCCGCGGCGACGCGAGCTCGGAACACCGCATCGGCCGAGGCCTACGGCAGGTGCCAGGCCACCGGCTGGGCACCCTGCTGCACGAGCAGGTCATTGGCCCTGCTGAACGGACGGGAGCCGAAGAAACCACGGTCCGCCGACATCGGCGAGGGATGCGCGGACTCGATCGCCGGAAGATCACCGAGCAACGGCCGCAGATTACGAGCGTCACGCCCCCAGAGGACCGACACCAGCGGCTTACCGCGCGCGGCCAACGCCCGGATGGCCTGCTCCGTGACCTCCTCCCACCCCTTGCCCCGGTGCGCCGCCGGCTTGCGCGGGGCGGTCGTCAACGCCCGGTTGAGCAACAGCACGCCCTGCTCCGTCCACGGCGTCAGATCCCCGTTCGACGGCCTGGGCAGCCCCAGGTCGGTGTGCATCTCCCGGAAGATGTTCTCCAGGCTGCCCGGCAAGGAACGCACCTCGGGCGAGACCGCGAAGCTCAACCCGATGGCCATCCCCGGCGTGGGGTAGGGATCTTGCCCGACGATCAGGACGCGAACGTCGTCGAAGGGCTGCTGGAAGGCCCGCAGGACATTCTGCCCAGCCGGAAGGTAGGTCCGGCCGGCCGCTATCTCGGCTCGGAGGAAGTCCCCCATGCCGGCGATGCGTTCGGCCACAGGTTCGAGAGCCTTCGCCCAGCCTGCTTCAACAAGTTCATGCAAGGGTCGTCGTGCCACGGCACGTCACTCTACTGGTACACACCATCCCCGGGCGCAGACGGAGAAGCTCCCCCGCGCATGGACGCCGCTCCCGGCGCTAGTCTTCCTCCTCGTCGAGGTCTTCGAGACGGTCGGGCGGATCGTACGGCCGGACACAGGGCAGGAGGGAAGCTTGTTGCGTCCAGCGGTCAGGCCATTCCGTCGCAGTCATCACACCCTGTCAGCCTCTCGCCCCGGACACCGGGATGCCGGCCGGCGGCCCGTGGACCGGCGCCTGCCGTGACGAACGCGGATGCCCCGTCCGGGCTGCTCGCCGTGGACTCGGGAGGTTCCGGGCTGCGCGTGGCCGTCGGGACCGTGCAGCGGGGTGCTCTGGCCCAGCGGGCGTCCGCGGAGCCGGTACGCACCGGCGCGCGAGGCATCGACCCGGGGCATCTGATGGAGCAACTGGCGCCCATGGTGCGGGCGCTGACTGCCGAGACCGGCGTCACGGGGCTGGACACGGCCGTCGTCGGGGCGGCCGGGCTGAGCACGCTGGGCGATGCGCTGCGGACCGAACTACCGGGTGCGTTGGCGCGGGAGTTCGGGGTGCGCAAGGTCGCCCTGGCCGCCGACGCGGTCACCGCGTACGCCGGCGCCCTCGGGCCGCGGCCGGGTGCTGTGATCGCGGCCGGGACGGGGCTGATCGCGGTCGGCACGGATCTCACCGGCTGGCGGCGCGCGGACGGTTGGGGGCACCTGCTGGGCGACTGCGGCGGCGGCGCGTGGATCGGGCGGGCCGGCCTGGAGGCCGCGCTGCGCGCGCACGACGGCCGGCCGGGCGGGTCGGCAGGGCTGCTGGCCCGTGCCGAGGAGGAGTTCGGGCCGCTGCCGGGACTGCCCGGCAAGCTCTATCCGCGCGCCGACCGGGCCGCCGTCCTCGCGTCCTTCGCACCCCGGGTGGCCGCCTGCGCGCACGACGGCGACCCTGTCGCGCGGGACATCCTGAGCGCGGCCGCCCGGCACATGGCCGAGTCCGCGGCCGCCGTGTGCCCGACCACGGGCGAGCCTCGAGTCGCTCTCACCGGCGGCCTGTTCAAGATGGGCGCCCCCCTCCTCGTACCCCTGGAGAACGAACTGGCGCAAAAGCTGCCGCACGCACAGCGGGTGCCGGCCGACGGCGATCCGCTGCACGGCTCGGTCCGCATAGCCGCTGACCTGGCAACAGACGCACTCACCCTGCCTGGTGACGGGACAATGCTGTACGTGGTCACCAAAAGGGGGATTACTCTCGTCGAGGACAAGCCGCCCGGAAAACACGCTGATCACTTCTGATGCGTACGTAACTCATCAGACAAAAGCGGACGGAAACCGCTCACCTGCACCCTCCCCGAACAGGGGAGCCCAATAAGCCAGTAACATGCGGCGCCATGAGCTCCCCCACTGGGCCCGCGTCCGGCCTGCCTGTACGAATGCCGCGCCCCCGCCAGCCCGGGCGGCACCGCCGACCCGAGCCCTTGGCGGCGCCCGAGGGCGCGCCCGCGCTTGTCCTGGCGGTGCCTGGCACGCCTGGCACCGCCACGCGCGGCCTCGCCGAGGAGGTCGTGAGCATCGCCCGCTCCGAGCTCCCCGGCCTCGACGCCCGGATCGGATACCTCGACGGGGACGACGCGGAGTTCCCGACCCTGCAGTCCGTGCTCGCGCGTGCCGCCGACGAGCGCACCGCGCGCTACGAGCAGGCCCTTGCCGCCGGCCTGGAGGTCAAGGAGCCCGACGGCCCGGTGGCCGTGGTCGTGCCGCTGCTGGCCGGTCCGGACAGCGCCCTGCTGCGCCAGGTCCGCCAGGCCGTGATGGAGAGCCGGATCGCGGCCGAGCTGACCGATGTCCTCGGCCCGCACCCGCTGCTCGCGGAGGCGCTGCACGTACGCCTGTCCGAGGCGGGTCTGGCCCGCGCGGACCGTGCGCGTCTGTTCACCGTGGCCACCGCCGCGGACGGCATCATCCTGGCCTCGGTCGGCGGCGAGGAGGCGGTGCAGGCGGCCGGGATCACCGGCATGCTGCTCGCCGCACGCCTGGCCGTGCCCGTGATGGCGGCGGCCCTGGACCAGGAGGGTTCGATCGCGTCCGTCGCCGAGCAGCTGCGCTCCTCGGGCTCGCAGCAGCTGGCGCTGGCGCCGTACCTGATCGGCCCGGAGATCGACGCGGCCCTGATCGAGAACGCGGCCGAGGAAGCGGGCTGCTCCGCCGCCGAGGCGCTCGGCCCCTACCCGGCCATCGGCAAGCTGGCCCTGGCCAAGTACACGACGGCCCTGGGCATCGCCCCGCAGCAGCCGCAGGGCACACCGGTCCACTGAGACGGACGCAGGACGCCGTACAACGCCGAGAGGGCCCGCTCCACACGCCGGAGCAGGCCCTCTCGGCGTATCCGGCATACTCCGCGGAAACTCAGCCGAGGACCACGCAGGACGCCGCCGGCACCTCGATGGCGCCACCGCGCCGCGGCAGCCCCGTCTCCGGGTCGACGGCGAACCAGGTGACGTCGCCGGAGCGCTCGTTCGCGGCGTACAGGAAGCCGTCGGACACGGCGATCGCGCGGGGCCAGTGCCCACCGCAGGGGACCGTGCCGACCAGTCGCAGCCCCTCCCCCTCGACGGCGAGCACGGACAGGACGTCCTCACCGCGCGTGGCGGTCCACAGGAAGCGGCCGTCGGGCGAGACGACGATGCCCGACGGGTAGGCGTCCCCGGCCGGGGCGCCGGGCAGCACCGGGGTCTCGGCCAGCGGCTTCAGCACGCCGCTCACGGCGTCCCACCGGCAGACGGTGACGGTCGGCGTGAGTTCGTTGAGCACGTAGGCGTACGAGCCGTCCGGGTGGAAGGCGAGGTGCCGCGGTCCGGAGCCGGGGCGCAGCGCGGTCTCCCGGTGCAGTACGGGCGCGCCGTCGGTCAGCGTGCACACTCGCACCGAGTCCGTGCCGAGGTCGACGCTGATGGCCCACCGCCCGCTCGGGTCGGGCTGCACCTGATGGGCGTGCGGGCCCTGCTGGCGGCGTGTGTGCGGACCGGAGCCGGTGTGCTCCAGGATCCCGGACGCGGCGGAGGCGAGGGTCCCGTCGGGGCGGACGGGTACGGCGGTGACGCTGCCCGAGCCGTAGTTGGCGGTCAGGACGTGTCCGTCGAAGACGCTGAGGTGCGTGGGGCCGCTGCCCCCGACGAGGACCGGCGGCCCGGCCTGCGCCACCTTGTCGTCGTCCACGCGGTACGCGGCCACCGCACCCTCGGCCGTCTCACTGACCGCGTAGAGGGTGGCGCCGTCGTTCGACAGGGCCAGGTAGGAGGGGTCGGGTACGCCGTCCACGCTGCTCAGGACCGTGAGCGCGCCACTGTCCGGGTCCACGGCCGCCGTCACGAGCCCGCGACCTCCGGCCGCCGTGAACGACCCGATGAACGCCCGTCGCTGCCGCCTGCCGCCGTCTGCCACCGCTGTCCCCTCTCGTCGCGCGCACCTGTCGGACGCGACGGTAGCAGTCGATCATCAACGGTCTAGACCAGAGCGGCATCGACCCGCCCGCCCTTGGCTCCGCAAGCCGTCTCGCCGTGCGCTGAGGCCGTAGCCGGCCTCTCAGGCCCCGACCAGCGGCGAGCCCGACGGCGTACGCAAGGGTGCCGCGAGTTCGACGAGGGCGCGTTCCAGGCCGTGCAGGTGGGCCAGCGCGGGTTCCGCAACAGGCGGCTGGGCGGTGGTGAAGGGCGGCTCCGCGTCGTCGGCGCCGCGCCGCGTGAGCGCCTCCACCGCTGCCTCCACGCGCCAGCACGCGGCAGCCAGGCGGGCATCGTGCGAGGCCTCGGGGTCGGCGGCGACGGCGACCAGGCCGCGGGTCTCGCGAGCGCAGTCGTCGAGCAGGGCGAGCACCTGCCGGGCGCGCCGCTTGCGGCCGAGCATCGGGTTCAGCGGGTGCACGAGCGGGGCGACCGCGAGCCGTACCCGGCCGAGCAGCTGCTCCAGTTCGGCGACGCGCCGGCCCGGGTCGGCGTGGTCGGCACCCGAGAGGCGGGCGGCGGCTTCCGCGGTGCACGCGTGGACGCAGCGCAGGGCGCGCTGGATCCAGGCGTCGGTGATGGTGTGGGTGGTGACGGGCAGGACGAAGAGCACGGCCAGGACGGCACCGAGTGCCCCGACGCCGGTCTCGGTGAGCCGCAGCGCGAGCAGGCCGGGGGTGAGCACGCCGAGCAGCCCGTAGAGCAGCTCGGCGAGGAGCGTGACCCAGAGCATCATCCAGGTGTAGGAGACGGCGGCCGTGTAGAAGATGCCGAAGACGCAGACGGCGACGAGCGCGGCCGTGGGCACCGCGGCACCGTTCACCGGGACGGCGACGAGCAGGCCGAGGCCGATGCCGATCACCGTGCCGAGGACGCGCCGGAAGCCGCGTACCAGCGTCTCGCCGCGCGAGGCGGTGTTGACGAAGATCCACCAGGTGGCGCCGACGGCCCAGTACCAGCGCTGCCCGGACACCAGCTGGCCCACGACCAGCGCGAAGCCCGCGCCGGCGGTCGCCTGGACCGCCTGGCGCGTGGTGACGCGGGCCAGCCCCGTGCCGCCGGGCGGGGCCGGCACGGCGGCCGCGGGGAGGCGGCGCTCGTAGCACCAGAATCCGAAGCGCACCGCGGCCGCGGCGAGGACGGACAGGACGACGGCGGCGTACAGCTGGGGCAGTTGGCCGGTGGTCGCGTGCAGGAACTGGGCGATGAAGAAGGTCATGAACGCGAACACGCCCAGGCTGTGCCCGCGCGGCCCCCAGCGGCGGGCGTACACGCCCACGCCGACCACGGCGAGGAAGGTGAGGTCGCGGGCCACGGGACGGTCGTGCAGGACGGCCGCCGCGGCCAGGACGGGCAGGCCGACGGCGGGCAGCAGCGCCGTGGTGACCGCCTGGCCGCGGACCGTGGCGTCCGTGACGGTGAACAGGGTCAGGAGCGCGGCGAGCCCGCCGGTGACGGTGCCCGCGAGCGAGTGCCCGGCCAGTCCGCAGCCGACGACCGCGAGCCCGATGCCGAGGACCGCCCGCGCGGCGAAGCGCAGCCGCACCCGCCCCGGGTCCGGAGCCATGAACACCTTCTTCAGCACTGCTTCCCCGCCCCCTGGACACCGGCATGAAAAAGGCGCCGCGGGATCCGCAGCGCCATCGACGTGCCCATAACAGCACTACCGGCGCCAGTGGCTCAAGTGACGTCCGTTCCACTGGACCATTGGCACAGTCAAGGCAACCGAGACCGCTCCCCGGCGGAGCCAACGGACCACATCACCCGGCCCAGCCGATCTGCGGCTTCCTGAGCCATTGGTACAGTCGGCAATGATCACCGAACACGCACGAGGAGGCCGGGTGCCATGGCCGTGGACGAGCTCGACACCCGCATCCTGCGGCTGCTGCTCGAACAGCCGCGCACCAGTGTGCGCGAGTACGCCCGCACCCTCGGGATCGCGCGCGGCACGCTCCAGGCCCGCCTCGACCGGCTGGAACGCGACGGCGTGATCACCGGCACGGCCCCGGCACTCTCCCCCGCCGCACTGGGCCACCCGGTCCTCGCGTTCGTGCACGTCGAGGTGACCCAGGGCCACCTGGACGATGTGGGCGAGGCCCTCGCAGCCGTACCGGAGATCGTCGAAGCCTTCTCGATCACGGGCGGCGGAGACCTCATCACCCGGGTCGTGGCACGCGACAACGCCCACCTGGAGGACGTGATCCAGAAGCTGATCAGCCTGCCCGGTGTCGTCCGCACCCGCACGGAGGTGGCGCTGCGCGAGCGCGTGCCGCACCGGTTGCTGCCGTTGGTGGAGTCGATCGGCCGCACGGCAAGGAGGTAACACCACACCATGAGCGAGCTCGACACCATCGCCGTCATCTTCGACCTGGACGGAACGCTCGTGGACAGCGAGCCGAACTACTACGAAGCGAGCCGGCGGACCCTGGCCGAACACGGCATCCGGGACTTCACCTGGGCGGACCACGAGCGGTACGTCGGCATCAGCACGCTGGAGACGGTCGCCCTCTGGAAGGAGCGGTACGACCTGACGGCCCCGGTCGCCGTACTCCTCGCCGCCACGAACCGCCGTTACCTCGAGCTCGCCCGCGCCTCCACTCCCGCGTACCCGCAGATGCGCGCGTTCGTCGAACTGCTCGCCGCCGACCACGTCCCCCTGGCCGTGGCCTCGGGCTCCTCGCCCGAGGCCATCGAGGCGATCCTCGCCGGGACCGGCCTGAACGCCTTTCTCCACACCGTGGTGTCGGCCGACGAGGTCGCGCACGGCAAGCCCGCCCCCGACGTCTTCCTGGAGGCGGCCCGCCGCCTGGGCACACCCCCGGCCGACTGCGTGGTCCTGGAGGACGCCGCCCCCGGCGCCGCCGCCGCGCACGCGGCCGGGATGCGCTGCATCGCCGTCCCGTACATCGCCGCCCAGGCCGACGACCCGGGGTTCGCCACGACGGACCTGCTCGTACGAGGCGGGCAGCGGGAGTTCACGGCTCAGGAGGCGTACGAGTGGCTGGTGCGATCGGCCGCGAGTTCCGGCACTTCCTGAACCCGTCAGTCCCGTTGACGCTCCCCCGCCCCGTACCTGCCGTCTGGTCACGCGCCCTGACCGCAGCCGAGGTCACGGAGTTGCGGAGCGCGCGGGCCGCCGACACGGCCGCGGGGCGCGGTGACCTGGCGTCGTACGGCTTCGACGAGACCGCGGGGTGCACCTTCGCGGACTCCTCCGGCCGGGACCGCGACTCGGCCACCGACCACCTGGAGTTCGGCCCGTACGGCAACGCCGCCGTCTCCGGCGACCTGCTGCCCTCCCTCACCCCCGTGACCGGCGCCCCGCTCCACTTCACGCTCGACGGCACCGAGTTCGCCCCCTTCTTCGAGGGGACCGAGGATCCGACCCACGCGTATGTCCGGCGCTCGGAGCCTCGCGTGGTCTTCAGCACCGCCGACTGCGGGGTCGCGAACCCCGTGAAAGCCGACGGCACCAGCCTGCTGGACGAGATCTGGGCCGGGGCGCCGTTCCGCGGCAAGGGCGCCCTGCTGGCACGGGTGCGGTCGACGGTGGACGCGTGGGTGTCCGCCGGCCTGCTCGGGCAGGCCGGCGGGGAGACGGTGGTGCGTACCGCGCGGACGGCGTCGTACGTGCACTGACGCCCGGGCTCGGGGGCGGGCCGAGCGGGGCTACGACCGGCGGCGGGGCCGGCCCCGCTTGGCGCCGCCGCTGCCGCCGGCCTTCGGGCTGCCGGAGCGGCTGCCGCGCGCGGTGCCGCCGGTCTTCTTCCCGGCGCCGCCGGTCGTCCTGCCCGTCGTCGGCTTGCGTCGTGCGCCGGCCGACTCGCCGCGCTCGCGCTTCGGCTCCTGCGGGGGCTGGGTGCGGCCGCGGGTGCTGTTGACCGTCCGGCCGCGGACGATGCCGATGAAGTCCTCGACGAGGGCGGTGGTGGCGTCCTCCGGCCAGGACAGGGCGACGCTCGACTGGGGGGCGTCGGCCACCGGCCGGTAGGTGAGGTCCCGGCGATGGTGGAGTCGGGCCAGCGACTGGGGGACGACGAGGACGCCCACGCCCGCCGCCACCAGCTCGACGGCGTCCTCCGTGGTCGCGGGGCGCTCGAAGGCGGGCTGTCCCGGTGGCCGCTCCCAGCCGAGGACGTCGTCGAGGGGGTGGAAGACGACCTCGTCCGCGAGGTCCTCCAAGGTCACCTCCTCCGCCGCCGTGAGGAGGTGGTCCTTGGGGACCACGACCACGGTCGCCTCGGTGTAGAGGGGGATCGCGCTGAACACCGTACGGTCGACCGGGAGCCGCACGACGCCCGCGTCGGCGTCGCCGCCGCGCAACACATCGGATGCCTCGGCGGCCGGTACCTGGAGGAGGAGCAGGGGGATGTCGGGCAGGCGCTCGTTCCAGATCCGCACCCACTTGGCGGGTGTCACCCCGGGGACGTACGCGAGCCGGAACGAGGGGGAGTCTTCCGTGCCTGTCACCCCGCCAGGCTACCGGCTGTGGTCGGACGTCTCGCCCCGGGCCGATAGTCTGGACAGTATGAAGTCGCACCAGACCACCCAGACGATGAAGCCCGCCACGGCGGCGAAGAAGCTGGGTGTGTACCTCCCCGCCACTCCCACCGCGTTCCAGGAGGGTGTCGTCACGCGCGCCGAGCTGAACGAGCTCCAGGGCAACCCGCCCGAGTGGCTCCAGGAGCTGCGGCGCAACGGCCCGCACCCCCGTCCGGTGGTCGCGGCGAAGCTGGGCGTGTCGATCGCGGGCCTCGCGCGCGGCGGAGTCACGGAGGCCCTCACCACCGAGCAGATCGAGGCGCTCAAGGACAGCCGGCCGGAGTGGCTGGAGAAGGAGCGCTCCACCCAGGCCGAGGTCCGCAAGGAGACGGCCCGCATCAAGAAGCGGAACGCGGAACGCGCCGAGCAGGAGCAGGGACCGCGTTCCTGACCGGAGTTGAGTGCGGCTCGCCCTCACCTCGCCCGGCCGGTGTTCGACAGATACCGAGCAGCATCGGGGAGCGCCCAGCGCGTGCCGTCCGCGGCGGCGACGAGCAGCCGCCACTCCTCGCGAACTCGCCGACGTCAGCGCCCTTTACACGGGCGCCCCACTGAACTTCCCGAAGCGCCGGCGCGCAGTCCGTCCATGACGAGGTCCAAGGAGGCGTCCGGCAGCTCGACGGACACCCGCTCCTGGGCATGGGCCGTGATGCGGGCGGCGGCCGGACCGCGGGAGCGGCTCGTCCTGAGCGACGGCATTCCGCCCGACCGGATCGTCAACCCGCTGACCGCGCGCAGCCAGTTCGCCGGCCGGGGACGATCCGCGGACCGCGACCGACGGCCGCTTCACCCTCCGCCCGCCGGTCGCCTTCGTCGATGCGACGGGCTCGCGCCGTACCCACGAGGACCGCGACCGAAGACTGCGAGGGCCGGCCTCGACGAGCGGGAGGTGGCCACGCTCCTCGATCGGCCGCGGCCCAGGCGCCCGTACGCCCGAGGAGAGCGCCCTGTTCATCGCCGCCGAGATCGTCGCGGCACGGCGGCTCCGGTGTGCCCCTGACGGGCTCCACGACGCCTGTCCGCCGCGGCAGCAGTCTGCGCGCGGATGGCTATGATCCGCTCTCGGACACCCCCGACCCACATTCTCTCGATTGTGAAATAATCCGATAGGCCCGATGAAAGGTTACTTTCGTGACCAAGGGAAACAGCGGGACCGATTACGAGAGCATACGGATCGACCGCACAGGTCAGGCCGAGGCCTTCGACGCGATCGGCGACCGCTACGACGAGGCCTTCCCGCACAAGGAAGGCCAGGTTTCCGCCGGCGCATGGCTGATCCCATCCCTGCCGGCCGGATCCCGCGTGCTGGACCTGGGCTGCGGCACCGGGCTGCCGACCACGCGCCAGATGGCGGACGCCGGCTTCGAGGCCGTCGGCGTCGACCTGTCCCCCCGCATGGTGGAACTCGCCCGGGAGAACGTCCCGGCCGCCACGTTCCACCGACTGGACCTCGCCGACCTCAGGCCGGGCGGCCCCAGCGACCTGGGCCGCTTCGACGCCGTCGCGGCCTTCTTCTCCCTGCTGATGCTGTCGCGCGCCGAGATCCCCCTAGCGCTGCGCACGATCCGCAACCTGCTGGTTCCGGACGGCCTGTTCGTGCTGTCGATGGTGGAAGCCGATGTGGACGACTTCTCCATCCCGTTCCTCGGGAACACGATCCGGGTCTCCGGCTACCTGCAGGAGGAGCTGAGCCAGATCATCGAGACCGGAGGCTTCGAGATCGTCAAGGAGTCGTCCTACACCTATGCCCCGGCGGTCACCGACGTCCCACCCGAGGAACAGGTGTTCCTCTGCTGCCGACGCCGTGACTGACCACGCACGAGCCGTCACCACGGACCGCGGCACCCCCTGAACGGGACGAAACGCGTGACGAAGCACCACACTTCTCATGAAGGCCCCGCCCGAGCCGGCCGGCGGTCCGGTGGCGGACGGGGCGGAGTGGAGGAGCGTGCCGTGGCGGCGGCTGCACACCCCCCGCCCCCGCTGTCGGTCGGCACAGACCCGCAGACCGACCGGCTTCGGTATCTCGACGTGGCGACCCGGCGGATCGCCGGCGGGATGGACCTGGACGAGACTCTCCGAGAACTGCGCCGGGCTGCCGTTCCCGCGTTCGCGGACGTCATCTTCATCCACCTGGACGACCCGCTGCCGGTCGGGGACGAGAAGTCGGCCGTCCCCATCGTCCTGCAACTGCACAGCACCGACCGGGCACCGGAGCCGCCGAAGAACTCCGACCGGTCCCTGACATCTCTGCGGCGGAGCCTCCCCCTGTGCTCCGAAGTGCCCGAACGCGTGCATATCGCCGGCACCGGCCCGCTCTCTCGGCTGCTGCTGACCGGGCGGCCGGCGTTCGGCGACGCGCCGGGAATCGCACCCGCGGTGTCCGAGCTGCTCGGGGCCATGGCCGGCGCGCCGGACACTCTCCCACCGGGCCGCAGACTGATCATCGCGCCGCTGCACGGCCGCCGCCACGTCGTCGGCACCGTCGTGCTGCTGCGCCGCCGCAACCGGCCCGCGTTCACCTGCGACGACCTGCTCGTCGCCTCACAGCTCGCGACGCACACCGCCCTCGGCGTCCAGAAGGCGGTGATGTACGGACACGAGGCCGCCGTGGCGGACACGCTCCAGCGCACCATGCTCCCCTCCTCGCTGCCCGAGCCCACCGGGGTCCGGCTGGCCAGCAGGTACCTGCCCGCCTCGAAGACCGCCCAGGTCGGCGGCGACTGGTACGACGCGATCCCGTTGCCCGGCAACCGCGTGGCCCTGGTCGTCGGCGATGTCATGGGCCACTCCATGACGTCCGCCGCGATCATGGGCCAGCTGCGTACCATCGTGCAGACCCTCGCCGGGCTCGACCTGCCCCCCGACGAGGTCCTGCACCACCTCGACGAACAGGCCCAGCGCCTCGGCAGCGACCACATCGCGACCTGCCTCTACGCGATCTACGACCCGATCTCGCAGCGGCTGCTCATGGCGAACGCCGGCCACCCGCCCGCACTGCTTCTCCAGCCGGACGGCCGCGTGGAGGTACTACGGGTTCCGCCGGGCGCCCCGATCGGCGTCGGCGGCGTCGTCTTCGAGTCCGTGGAGATGCCCGCACCCACCGGAGCGACCCTTCTGCAGTACACCGACGGCCTCGTCGAGTCCCGCGACACGGACGTGGGGTCGGGCGTCGAGGCCCTGCGCGCCCATCTCCAGGCCCCACCCCGGACCAGAGCCCAAGGGCTCGCCGCCCCCTCGCTGGAATCGCTGTGCGACCAGATGCTGGGCACCCTGGGCCCGAGAGCCCGGGACGACGACATCGCGCTGCTCGCCACCCGGTTCGAGGGCTTCCCCGCGGACAGCGTCAGGTACTGGTTCCTGGAGCCCCACCCGCTGACCGCGGGGCAGGCCCGCAGGCTGACCGACCGGACACTGCGGAGCTGGGGCCTGGAATGCATGCTCGACACGACGGAGCTCATGGTCAGCGAGGTCGTGACGAACGCCGTGCGCTTCGCTTCCCGGCCCATCTCGCTGCGCCTGCTGCGCACCGACGTGCTGCGCTGCGAGGTGACCGACGACTCTCCCCAGGTGCCCAGGATGCGGCGTGCCGCGCCGGGTGACGAAGGCGGCCGCGGCCTGTTCCTGGTCAATGAACTCGCGCGACGCTGGGGGGCGACGAGGCTGAGCACGGGCAAGGTCGTCTGGTTCGAGCAGCAGATCCCGAGGAAGTGACGGACGGCCCGGCCGCGCCGGACGCGGGCCGATCACCGCGTCGATCCCCGTTCCCGCACAGCACACCGCCCGCATCGCGACGATCGCGATGCGGGCGGAAGCGGGTGGCCGGAGGTTACGGAGTCACGTCCGTGATCCTCCAGCGCTGGTTGGAACCGGAGTTGGCCTGCCAGGTCGTGACGGCCGCACCCTCGTTCGTCGCCTGGCCGCCGACTTCGAGGAGGCGCCCGGTGGCCACGTTGACCAGGGTCCATGTCCCGTCACCGGTGGTCGACATGATCCACTCGGTGGCCGGGTCACGCTCGCCGGTGTCGGGCTCCACCACCGGCACGTTGTCACGGACGGCGAGGCGCTTGCCCTCGGCCGGGTTGGCGAACACGTAGTGCCGGCGGGCGCCGGTCTTGCCGTACCGGGCGTCCAGCTGCCACTCCTGCGCGGTGGTTCCGTCGGCCGAGCCGATGACCAGGTTCGTGCCGTCGGCCGCGACGGACACCGCCTTGCCGCTCTGCACGCCGGTCAGCGTGTAGGAGTGCCCCGTGCTGACCTGACCGGCGTTCTTGGCGACGCCCGAGACACCCCTGATGGCGAAGGACGTCACGGACTGGGCCGGAACGGTGTACGTCGCCTTGCCGTCGACGACCTCGACCGGGGCCTGCTCCTGGAGTTTGCCGTCGGCGCTGGTCACGGTCGGCGTGACGGTCGCGTTGCCCTTGACGGTGCGGAACTTGGAGAGGTCGATGGTGACCGTACGGGCCGCGGTGGTGCTGTTGACGTGGACGAGCGAGGCGCCCTTGCCGTCCTTGGTCACGGCGGCGGCGCTGGAGGTGTCGTCCACCTTGATCAGCTTGTCGCCCGGCTTGATGAAGTGTGTGAAGTTGCGGGCCGTGTCGAACTTCGTGTTCGTGTGGATCGGGCACGACTGCGGGGTGTCCGTCTCGGTGCAGCTGAACGGGAGCTGGATGGAGCCCCAGTTGCCGCCCTTGGCGGACTCGCCGCCCGGCTTCATGTTGTCGTAGTCCTCGACCGGCTGCCAGAACACCCAGGCGGTGGGCTCCAGTTCGCGCAGGTCGTTCACCATCTGCTGGGCGAGCCCGAGGCCCGGACGCATGTCCGTGAAGCTCTGCCCGTCGCCCCAGTCGCCCTCGACCTCGCTCATCCACAGCGGCTTGTCGGCGGCCTTGGCGAGGTCGCGGACGGTGGTGCGCTGCCCGGTGCCGTAGGTGTGGACGTTCATCTGGCCGACGACGTCCTTGGAGGCCTGCGAGTAGGAGTTCCAGTTCGTCGCGAAGATGGACGGGTTGGTCTCGTCCATCGCCGAGATCTCGGCCTTGACCTTGGCCTTCTTCAGCGCGGGCGACAGCGCTGCGAGCACCTTCTGCTGGAGCTCGGGGCCGATGTGGGCGCCCTCCTGGCGGCCGCCGACAGGCTGGCCGTCCGCGCCCGGAGTGGTGCCCCAGTAGCTGGTGTTGGGCTCGTTGAAGGGGTCGATCGTGTCGACCTCGATGCCCTCGGACTTCTCCAGCCGCTTCGTCGCACCCGCCAGATAGGCGGCGAAGTCGTCGACCGAGTCGGTCTTCAACTGGTCGGTGCCTGCCTTGAACCCGCCGGACACATAACCGCTGTTGGTCATGAACCACGGCGGGGAGTTGCTGAACGTCTCCCAGTGGTCGACGTCGTTCTTGATGCGCTGCACCCACCAGCGCTGGGTGGCGTCGGCGTCCTCGTTCCAGTCCGCCTCGTCGTCCGCGCTCCACCAGTCGGTGTCCGTGCGGGTCGTACCGTCGGGCGCCTTCCACCAGCCCTGCACGGCGCCGCCGGCCCGCAGGTAGTCCTTGACGTCCGGGGCGTTGCCACCGCCGATGTTGTAGCGGGCGATGTTCAGCGCGAGGCCGTCGTCGTCGAAGAGCAGCTTGGCGAGCTTCTCGCGGATCGCCGGGGGGTAGTCGCCGGTGGCGTTGGCGAACCAGGCCAGGCTGGTGCCCCAGCCCTCGAACTTCTCCTGCTTGTACGACGGGTCCGGCGTCACGGTGACGGCGGCCTCGGCGTGCGCCTGCACGGGGACGCTGAGCAGGGCGGCCCCGGTGGCCAGGGCGGTCAGTGCGGCGGCCCCGAGGGTCCGTCTGCTGCGGGTACGGCGTGCCATCTGTACTCCCAACTGCGGTGCGGTCGCTGAGGTGGGCCCCTCCTGCCGCGCGGGCAGGAGGGGATGGCCCTCGGCACGGGTGCGTGCTGTGCCGAGGCGTCGTGGGATGAGGGTGGTGACTTCAGTTGACGGGCTGCCGCAGGACGGCGACCTCGCCCGGCCCGAGGACGAGGGGGCCCTCCGCGCCGTCGGTGCCGATCAAGACCTGGCCCTCCAGCCCCGCCACCGGCACCGTGTCGTCGGTCCGGTTGACCAGGAACAGGAACCGTCCCTCGGAGCCGCGCCGGACGGTCAGCTCGACCGCCCCCCGTGCGTCCTGCGGGAGTTCACTGCTCACACCGGCCGGCTCCAGCAGCCGCGGCAGCAGCGAGCGGAGCCCGTCGACGCCGAGCCGGGTGGAGACGTACGAGGCCGATCCGCTGCCCGTCGGCCGCCGGGTCACGGCCGGGCGTCCGGCGTGCACACCGGTGCGGTAGCGCGCCAGAACCTCGGTGTCGCCGTCGGTGACGGTGATCCGGTCGGTCCACAGGCTCCCCGAGGTGGCGTCGTCCAGCTCCACGGCCTCCCCGGCGAGCAGCGGACCGAACTCCTCGATACGGATGCCGAGCAGTTCACGCAGGGCACCCGGGTAACCGCCGAGCCAGACGTGGTCGTTCTCGTCGACGACCCCGGAGAAGTACGTGGTGACGAGGTGGCCGCCCTGCTCGGCGTAGCGCGTGAGCTCCTTGGCGAGTTCGGCCGGCACGACGTGCAGCACGGGCGCGATGATCACCTGGTGGCGGGAGAGGTCGGCGCGGGTGGTGACGAGGTCGGCGCGGATACCGAGGGCGAGGAGCGCCGAGTACCAGTCGAGCGCCTCCTGCCGGTAGTCCAGCAGGGAGGTGGGGTGGGAGTCCTGCTCGCTGGCCCACCACGACTCCCAGTCGTAGAGGATGCCGACGGCCGCCGACTCCCGCTCCGAACCCGCCACCGGGGCAAGGGCCTTCAGCTTGGCGCCGAGGTCGGCCACGGCGCGGAAGAGGTCGCTGTCCTCACCGGCGTGCGGGACCATCGCCGAGTGGTACTTCTCGGCGCCGGCCGCGGACTGCCGCCACTGGAAGAAGCACACCGCGTCGGCGCCGTGCGCCACGTGCAGCAGCGAGTCCCGGGCCAGGTCTCCCGGCCGCTTCGCCACGTTGACGGGCTGCCAGTTGACGGCGCTGGTGGAGTGCTCCATCAGGAACCACGGCCGACCGTCGGCGATGCCGCTGACCAGGTTCGCGGAGAAGGACAGCTCGTCGCGGTCCTGCGGGCCGGGGTGGACGTAGTGGTCATTGGAGACGAAGTCGATCTCGCCGGCCCAGTCCGGGTAGTTCATGCCCTTCGTGCCGCCCATCACCATGAAGTTGGTGGTGACCGGAACCCCGGGGGTGATCTCCCGCAGGATCTCGCGCTCCGCGACGAGATGGTCCTTCAGCGCGTCCGAGGAGAACCGCTTGAAGTCGAGCTGCTGGGTCGGGTTGGGGTGCGAGGCGGCCAGCCGCGGCGGCAGGATCTGCTCCCAGTCGCTGTAGCGCTGCGACCAGAAGGCGGTGCCCCAGGCGTGGTTGAGCGCGTCGAGCGTGCCGTAGCGGGCGCGCAGCCAGACGCGGAAGGCGCGGGCCGCGTCGTCCGAGAAGTCGTAGATGTTGTGGCAGCCCAACTCGTTGGAGACGTGCCACGCGACCAGCGCGGGATGGTCCTGGTAGCGGGTGGCGATCTCCCGGACCAGGCGCAGGGCGTGCTCGCGGAACACGGGCGAGGTGGGCCGCCAGTGCTGACGGGCACCCGGCCACACCGTCTCACCGTTGGCCGTGACCGGGAGGATCTCCGGGTGGGCGGTGGTGAGCCAGGGCGGCGGGGAGGCGGTGGCGGTGGCCAGGTCGACGCCGATCCCGCCCGCGTGCAGCAGGTCCATGACCTCGTCGAGCCAGCCGAAGTCCCAGGTATCTGGGCCCGGCTGGATACGGGCCCAGGAGAAGATCCCCACGGAGACGACGTTGACGCCGGCCTCCTGCATCAGCCGGACGTCCTCCTCCCACACGTCCCTGGGCCACTGCTCGGGGTTGTAGTCGGCGCCGTAGGCGAGACGCGGAGCGGGGTCACCGTCCGCCCCGCGCAGCATGCGGGACTGGAGGGTGGAGATCATGGCGGTCCTTCCGAAAGTGGTGCACGGGGGCGGCGCGGCCCGGGTGCCGCGCCGCCCGGCGTTTTACTGCTTACCGACTACTTCTCGACGGTGAAGCCCTGCTCCTCGCCGTACTTGATCGAGGCGTCCTGCCAGGACTTCAGACCGTCCGTCAGCTTGGTGCCGGAGACGTAGGCCTTGCCGACGGTGTCGTTGAAGATCGAGTTGGCGTACTGCTGGAAGGGCAGGTACGACCAGTCGCCGCCGACGTTGGCGGCCGACTCGGCGAAGATCTTGTTCGCCTCCTGTCCGCCGAAGTAGTCGAACTTGGTGTTCTGGAACTCGGTGGACTGAAGCTCCGCGGTGGTCGCCGGGAAGGCGCCCTGCTTGACACGGGTCTGCACGCCGTCACCGGCGTTCGCGTACTCGACGAAGGCGTAGGCGAGTTCCTTGTTCTTGCCCAGCGCGGGCACGGCCAGGGAGCTTCCGCCGTTCTCCGAGGTCGTCTTGTCGCCCTTGGTCCAGGCCGGCATGGGGGCCGCACGCCAGTCACCGGAGGCGTTCGGCACACCGGTCACGAAGTTGGCGGGCATCCAGGCGCCGGTGGCCAGGGTGGCGATGGTGCCGTCGCCGAGGCCCTTGTACCAGTCGTCGGTCCAGCCGTTGATGGGCGCGAGCAGCTTCTCGTCGATCAGCTTCTGCCAGGTGTCGGTGTACTTCTTGGCGCCCGCGTCGGAGAAGTCGACCTTCACCTTGGTGCCGTCGACCTTGTACGGGTGCGAACCGGCCTGCCACAGCATGCTGGTGGTGAAGCCCGCGTCACCGGCGTCGTTGGCGATGTACGCCTTGGGGTCGGCCTTGTGCAGCTTGCGGGCCGCGTCCAGGTACTCGTCCCAGGTGGTCGGGACGGCGATCTTGTACTTGTCGAAGACCTTCTTGTTGTAGAACAGCGCCATCGGGCCGGAGTCCATCGGCAGACCGTAGACCTTGTCGCCGTCGCTCACCGCGTTCCACGGACCCTTGGTGTACTTGGACGCGAGCTTGTCCGCGCCGTACGGGGCCAGGTTCGTGAGGCCCTTGGTGAGGGAGTACTGGCCCACCGCGAAGTACTCGACCTGCGCGACGTCGGGCACACCCTTGCCGGCGGAGATGGCGTTCGACAGGGCGGTGTAGTGCTTGTCGCCGGACCGCTCACTGACCAGGTTGATCTTGACCTTGGGGTACTTCTTCTCGAAGTCGGCGGCGACCGTCTTGAGCGTGGGCTCCCAGGCCCAGACCGTGACCGTGCCGCCCTTCTTCAGGGCCGCCTGGATGTCCGAGGCGGAGACGGCCTTCTGGTCGGAGCTGTCGTCCGAGCCGCCGCAGGCGGTGGCACCCAGGGCGAGGGTGGACAGGAGGGCGATGCCGCCCAGCAGGCGGCTGGTCTTTCTGCGCATGGAGGTGCTTCCACTTCTTCGTGGGTGGGAGGTGAGGGTGGGGGTGACGCAAACGCGGGGGTGAACGTGGGGTCTGGGGCGGCCTGAAGGCCGCGGGTCACTCCTTGACGCTTCCGGCGGCGAGACCCGACTGCCAGTACCTCTGCAGCAGCAGGAACGCGGCGATCAGCGGCAGGATGGTGAGCAGCGAACCGGTGATCACCAGGTTGAAGATCACGTCACCGCCGATCGTCTCCGCCTGGGAGTTCCAGACGCTCAGGCCCAGGGTCAGGGGGTACCAGTCCGAGTCCTTGAGCATGATCAGCGGCAGGAAGTAGTTGTTCCAGGTGGCTACCGTGGTGAACAACAGCACGGTCACGATGCCGGGGGCGAGCAGCGGCAGAACGACGGTGAAGAAGATGCGCGCCTCGCCGGCCCCGTCCATGCGGGCGGCCTCGAGGAGTTCGGTGGGGACGGCCTCGGCGGCGAAGACCCACATCAGGTACAGGCCGAACGGCGAGACCAACGAGGGGATGATCACCGCCCAGGGCGTGTCGGTCAGGCCCATCTTGCTGAACATCAGGAAGGTGGGCACCGCGAGGGCCGTAGCGGGGACGGCCACGGCTCCGATGACCACGGCGAAGACGCCGCGCTTGCCGGGGAATTCGAACTTGGCCAGCGCGTAACCACCCAGGACCGCGAGGAAGGTGGCGCCGCCGGCGCCGAGCACCACGTACATCAAGGTGTTCAGGAGCCAGCGCGTGAACACGCCGTCGTCGTACGTGAACGTGTCGCGGATGTTGTCCCACAGGGCGAAGTCGTGGGCGAACCACAGCCCGTTCGAATCGGCCAGGCCCGACTGGGTCTTGGTGGCGTTGATGACCAGCCAGATGAGCGGCACCACGGTGTAGATGACCACCAGGGAGGCCAGCACGGTCAGCAGCACACTGCGCTTGGGACGCCCGGCGGAGTGCTTGCGGGGGGTTCGCAGACGGGGCGCGCCCTTGCCCGCGCCGACGGGCTCGGCGGGTGCGGACGGGGAGGCGGTGGTGAGAGGGCTGCTCATCGGGTCACGCTCCCTTGCGCATGCCGCGCAGCTGCACGACGTAAGCGATCACCATCGTGATCAGGCCCATGATGATGGCCACCGTCGCGGAGTAGTTGTGCTGCTGACCGTTGAAGGACAGCGAGTACGTGTAGAAGTTCGGGGTGAAGTCGGTGGTGATGGCGTTGCGCGCCAGCGGCCGCAGGATGCTCGGCTCGTTGAAGAGCTGGAAGCTGCCGATGATGGAGAAGATCGTCGCGATGACGAGGGCGCCGCGGATCGCGGGCAGCTTGATCGCGGTGATCACGCGTAGCTGTCCGGCGCCGTCGATCTCCGCCGCCTCGTACAGCGAGTGCGGGATGACGCGCAGCGCCGAATAGAAGATCAGCATGTTGTAGCCGACGAACTCCCAGGTGACGATGTTGCCGATCGACGCCAGCACCAGGTGGGGCGAGAGCGGGTCGGGCAGGGTGACGCCGAACGCGTCGTTGATGTCGCCCACCAGCCCGTACTCCGTGCCGTACATGAAGCCCCACATCAGGGTGGCGACCACGGCGGGCACCGCGTACGGCAGGAAGATCGTGATGCGGAAGAAGTTCTTGCCGTAGAGCCGCCCGCTGTCCAGCGCCAGGGCGGCCAGCAGCGCGATGCCGAGCATGATCGGCACCTGGACCACGAGGAAGAGCAGCACCCGGCCGAGGGAAGCCCAGAACTGATCGTCCTTCAGCGCCTCGGAGTAGTTGTCCAGGCCGACGAACTGGTTTCCGCCGATGAGCTGGTCACGGAAGAGGCTCAGGTAGATCGAGTACGCGATCGGGGCCAGGAAGACCAGGGCGAACACGGCCACGAAGGGACCGATGAAACCCCACCCCGTCCAGGAGCGGCGGTCCCGTTTCGCCGGAGGAGGTGCCGGCCGCGGCTCGGCGGCCACCGGCGGTTGCAGCGTCGTCATGTCGTTCCTCGCTCGTCCAGTCCTGGAACCGGCGGTGTTGCGCGGAGATTGCCCTTCGCTCCACCGCCACCATGATGTTTGCGTAAACATCAGCCACGCAAGAGAGATCGGTGAGCTGTTATGTTTACGTAAACATCTGATGGCGGCATGTCTACACTGCCCCGATATCGATGGTCAAGGGGTCTCTGGGGAGACCGTGACACCTGAGCAGACAGAGAGGTGGGCAGACCGAGTGGACATGGCTGAAAGAACGCCGGTCGGAGGGCCACGCCACCGGGCCACGGCCTCCATGGCGGACGTCGCCCGGCTCGCCGGGGTGTCCTCGCAGACCGTCTCCCGGGTCTCCAACGGTTACGCGGGAGTGAACGAGGAGACCCGGCAGCAGGTGCTCGCGGCCATGAAGGAGCTCGGCTACCGGCCCAACAGCGCCGCCCGCGCCCTCAAGCGCGGGGAGTTCCGCACCATCGGCGTCATCACGTTCACGCTGTCCACGACGGGCAACGTGCGCACCCTGGAGGCGATCGCCACCTCGGCGGCCGCCGAGGGGTACGCGGTGACGCTGCTCCCGGTGGCCGTCCCCACCACCGACGAGGTGCGCGGCGCGTTCTCCCGGCTGGAGGAACTGGCCGTCGACGCGGTGATCGTCATCATGGAGGTGCACCTGCTGGACGCGGCGACCGTCAAGCTGCCGCCGCACGTCCAGGTGGTGGTGGTCGACTCCGACGCCGGCGACCACTACACGGTCGTCGACACCGACCAGGCCGGCGGCACCCGGACCGCCGTTAGGCATCTCCTCGAACTCGGCCATCGGACCGTCTGGCATCTGGGCGGTCCCGAGGGCTCGTTCGCCGCGCAGCGCCGCGCGGACGCCTGGCATGCGGCCCTCACCGAGGCGGGCCGCACCCCGCCGCCCCTCGTCAGGGGCGACTGGTCGGCGGAGTCCGGATACCGGGCCGGTCTCGAGCTCGCGGCCCGTGAGGAGTGCACCGCGGTCTTCGCGGCCAACGACCAGATGGCCCTGGGTCTGCTGCGGGCCCTGCACGAACGGGGCCGCCGGGTGCCCGAGGACGTCAGCGTCATCGGCTTCGACGACATCCCCGAGGCGAGCTCCTTCCTGCCCCCACTCACCACCCTGCACCAGGACTTCGCCGAGGTCGGCCGGCTCTGCGTCCAGGCCGTGCTGCGCAAGATGCGTCCGGACGACTCGGAACGGGGAACGACGCTGGTGCCGACGGCGCTGGTACTCCGGGAGAGCACCGCGCCGCCGCCTGCCGCCCGGTAGGAGCTGTCCGGCCGATCGGCACCGACGGCGTTCTCTCCGACCATGCCTTCCTCGCCGTGAGCAACACGGTCCAGCCGGCCGTTGCCGGGAACGGTCCCGGTGGGTTCGTGGGAGGGAGCAGAGCAGGCCCGCACCGCGCTTGCCGCACTTCCCGCGTCTTCAACGGCTGTGGTTACGGCGGCCGGAATGCGGCCCATGCAGCGCCGCCGCACCGCCCGCCCCGTACCTGCTGGTTCCGCTGCCCCGCGAGGGAAAGCCGGGGGCTCAGGCGGTGGAGCGCTTCCTGCGCGCCTTCCACCACCAGCGCGACAACACCGCACATGCTCCGGGCCCCCTGGTCATCGCGGTCGGTCGGCCTTCGGCGAAGCTGCTGGAGGACCTGGGCGACCCCGCGGAGATCAGCCTCACCCAGGCGGGACGGCTGCTTCACGAGTCCAGCCCCGGCGTGATGCTGGCGCGTCTGAGGGACGAGTCCTTTTCGGCATGTCGTCGGCGCGACACGCCGAACCGCCCGCGCAGCGGGGTCTGGTACGGCGAGTGGACCGCAGCAACGACAGGGCAGTCACCCAGGGCAGCCATGCGGGGCAATGCAGCACGTCGACATCGTGAGATGACGGCTTGGGGGTCGATCGCTCCCGCCGGACCGCGGGTCCCACCCGGACCGTTCTGCCCCCACTCGCCCGGAGGGCCGCTCAGCGGGTGTGGACACCGCTTCACCTGCGCGAATCGATACCCTCGGCAGCACGATGAACAACACCCCGATCCCCCTGGGCCCGAAGGCCGACAAGGCGACGGTCCGCCGGCACAACCTCAGCCTGGTGCTGCGGGCCGTGCACGACGCGGGCGACGCCACCCGGGCCGCGGTCGCCACCCGCGTCGGGCTGACCCGGGCCGCGGTGTCCTCCCTGGTCGAGCAGCTGCTGGAGAACGGCTTCCTGACCGAATGGGGCAAGACCAGCAGCGGCCAGGTGGGACGCCCCGGCACGGTGCTGAAGGTGGCGCGCACCGGCCCGGCCGGGCTCGGGGTGGAGATCAACGTCGACTACATCGTCGTGTGCGTGGTGGACCTCGCCGGCACCGACCGGGTCCGACTGGTCGAGCATGTCGACAACCGGGGGGTGCCGCCCTCGGAGGTGCTCGCGCGCGCCGCCCAGCTGGCCGCGCGCGCCCTGGGATCGGCCGCCGAGCAAGATCTGATGCCGGTCGGCGCCCATGTCGTGGTGCCTGGCCTGGTCGCCGGCGGCACCGTCCGGCAGGCCCCCAACCTCGGCTGGACCCGGGTCGCCGTCGAGGGGTTGTTCGCCCAGTTGCTGTCCACCCTTGCCCCCACCCGGCGCCCACTTCCGGTCAGCTCCGACAACGAGGCCAACGCCGCGGCACTCGCCGAGCTGTGGTACGGCGCCGGCACCGAGGGCGTGCGCAGCTTCCTCTATCTGACGGGTGAGATCGGCATCGGCGGGGCGCTGGTCGTCGGCGGCGAGCTGCTGCGCGGCGCGCACGGCTTCGCCGGCGAGATCGGGCACATGGTGGTCGACCCCGACGGTCCGCTGTGCCCGTGCGGGGCCCACGGCTGCCTGGAGCAGTACGCCGGGCAGGCCGCGCTGCTGGACGCCGCCGGCATCACCACGACGGCCGGTGTGCTGGGCGTCGCCGAACTCCAGCGGCGGGTGCGCCGCGCCGACCCCGACGCCCTCGCCGCCGTCGAACGCGCCGGACGGCAGCTCGGCTACATCGTCTCCGGCGCGGTGAACCTCTTCGACCCGGACGCGGTGATGCTCGGCGGGTTCTACCGGGGGCTCACCCGCTGGCTGGCGCCCGCCGTGGAACGGGAACTGTCCCTCAGAGTGGTTTCGGGACTGTGGGCCAGGGACAGCGGCCGGCTGCGGGCAGCCTCCCCGCTGGGCGACGCGGCCCGGGGAGCGGCCGGGGTGATCGTGCAGGAGGTGCTCGCCGACCCGGCGGCCTTCGCCGACCGCGACGACTGAGGCCGACGCGACGACGACTGAAGCCGACCGCGACGACACGCTCCTCGAAGCGGCCGACGAACTCCGGCCGGGCGCGAGCCGCGGGTGCTCAGGAGGGGCGGACGCGCGGGAGGGGCAGCGGCACACCTGCCGCCGCCCCTCCCGGGCCGCATGCCCGTCAGCCGCGCTGGGCGGCGATCATCGACCGGTACCAGTGGTAGCTGTCCTTCGGGGTGCGCACCTGGGTGTCGTAGTCGACCCGGACGATCCCGAACCGCTTGTCGTAGCCGAAGGCCCACTCGAAGTTGTCCAGCAGCGACCACACGTAGTAGCCCCGGACGTCGACACCGGCGTCGATCGCCGCGCGCAGCGCGGTCAGGTGGCCGCGCAGGTACTCGACCCGGTCGGTGTCGTGCACCGCGCCGTCCTCGCTCACCGCGTCCTGCTCGGCCGAGCCGTTCTCGGTGATGTGGATCGGCGGCAGGGCGTCGCCGTACTGCTTCTTCAGCGCCACCAGCAGATCGGTGAAGGTGTCCGGCGCGACCGCCCAGCCCATGGCGGTCTCCCGGACGCCCGGCATCCGGACCTCCTCGTACCGGTTGTCGGTCGCCACCCGCTTGTCCGGGTCGGCCTCGCGCAGCGGGGCGTCGGCGACCACGATCGGCCGGTAGTAGTTGATGCCGAGGAAGTCCAGCGGCTGCGAGATCAGCTCCAGGTCGCCGTCCCGGCGGAAGTCCGCTCCGGTGATCAGCTCGCCGAAGGTGTCCTCTTCGGTCGCCGCGTAGCGGCCCGCCAGGATCGGCTCGGTCCACACCAGGTTGTGCTGGGTGTCCGCGCGGACCGCGGCCGCGAGGTCGGCGGCCGAGTCGGTGGCGGGGAGGTTGCGGTCGAGGTTGAGGGTGATCCCGACCTCGCGCACCCCGGCCGACCTCAGCGCCTGCACCGCGAGGCCGTGGCCGACCAGCAGGTGGTGCACGGCAGCCAGCGCGGGACGGCCCTCCCGGGCGCCCGGCGCGTGCCGGCCGATGGAGTAGCCGAGGAACGCGCTGCACCACGGTTCGTTGAGGGTGATCCAGCGCGGCACCCGGTCACCCAGGTGCTCGGCGACCACGGCGGTGTACTCGGCGAACCGCTGCGCCGTCTCGCGCACCCGCCAGCCGCCACGGTCTTCCAGGGCCTGCGGCAGGTCCCAGTGGTACAGGGTGGCGGCCGGCTCGATGCCCGCCTCCAGCAGCTCGTCCACCAGCCGGGAGTAGAAGTCCAGGCCCTTGGGGTTCACCGGGCCGCTGCCGTCGGGCACGATCCGCGGCCAGGCGATGGAGAACCGGTACGAGTCCACGCCCAGGTCGCGCAGCAGCGCCACGTCCTCGGGGTAGCGGTGGTAGTGGTCGCAGGCCACGTCACCGGTGTCGCCGTTCACCACCAGACCGGGGGTGTGACTGTAGGTGTCCCAGATGGAGGGGCCGCGGCCGTCCTCCCGCGCGGCGCCTTCGATCTGGTACGAGGCGGTGGCGGCGCCGAACACGAAGCCGGACGGAAATCCGGGGAAGCCACTCATGAGGCGATGTCCCTTTCCAGGTGTGCGGTGGTCACTTGACGGAACCGCCCGTGATGCCGGCGGCGATGTACTTCTGCGCGAGCACGAGCAGGACCGCCGCGGGGATCGCGGAGAGCACGGAGGCGGCCATGACCGAACCCCAGTCGCCGACGTGCGCGCCGATGTACTGGTAGATACCCAGGGTGACCGGCTTGACGTGGTCGGTGGTGTTCAGGGTGAGCGCGAACATGAAGTCGCTCCACGCGTACAGGAAGGAGAACAGCCCGGCGGTGATCAGCGAGTTGCGGCTCATCGGCAGCACGACCTGGACGAAGGTGCGCAGCCGGCCGGCTCCGTCGACCTCGGCCGCCTCGATCACCTCACGCGGGATGGCCACCATGAAGGACCGCATCAGCACGATCGCGAACGGGATGCCCAGCGAGGCGTCTGCCAGCATCAGACCGAAGTAGGAGTTGACCAGGCCGAGGTCCACGTACGCGCTGTACATCGCGTTGGCGATGACGATGCCCGGGACCATCTGCGTGATCAGGGTGCCGAACACCACGGTCTTGGCGCCGGGCAGGTTGAACTGCGCGAGGCCGTAGGCGGCCGGCGCGGAGAACGCCAGGCAGATCACGACGGCGCCGAGCGCCACCGCGAGCGAGGTCAGCAGATGGCCGCCCTGCTCGGTGAGGGCCGAGGAGAAGCCGGACAGGTCCAGGCTGTGCGGGACCGGATCCACCTCCAGCAGACCGGACTCGGGCTGCAGCGCGGTGTTGATCATCCAGTACAGCGGGAACAGCATCACGCACAGGATGAGGATGCCGACGACCGTCGTGCCCCAGCGGCGCTTCGGCTTGTTGACGGCCGGGGCCGGGGCGGCGGGAGTGGTGGTCGCCATGCCGGTCACTTCCCCTCGTTGCGGTTGGCCCGCAGGTAGAACACCGCGAACACGGCGGAGATCAGGATCAGGATGTTGCCGACCACGGCGCCGGCCCCGAAGTCCAGCTGGACGAAGGAGTTCTGGTACGTCAGCGTGCCCAGTGTCTGCGTGGAGTCGGCGGGGCCGCCGTCGGTGAGCGCCAGCACCAGGTCGAGGATCTTGACCGTGGACATGAAGCCCAGCACGAGCACGACGGTGATGACGGGCTTCAGCAGCGGCAGCGTGACCGAGCGGAAGGTGCGCCAGGCGGAGGCGCCGTCGAGCGAGGCGGCCTCGTAGACCTCGCGCGGGACCTCCTGGAGGCCGCCGTAGAGGATCACCATGTTGAACGGGATGCCGATCCAGATGTTCACCAGGATCACGGCGAGCAGCGCCATGTGGGTGCTGGTCAGCCACGGCGTGTGGCCGATGCCGAACAGCCCGAGGAAGGAGTTCAGCACGCCGGTGTCCTGGTCCAGGATGCGCCGCCAGACGATGCCGGAGACGACCATGGGCACCAGCCAGGGCAGCAGGATCAGCGCACGCAGCACCCCGTTGAGGGGGAACCTGCGGTTGAAGAACACCGCCAGGCCCAGACCGATGCAGAACTGGCCGATCAGCGAGCCGATCGTGAAGACGATCGTCTGCCACAGGGCCTTGCCGAACAGATCGTCGCCGAAGACGTTACGCCAGTTGTCCAGGCCGTTGAAGGGGGCCTTGCCGGTGAAGAACGTCGACGGCGTGTAGTGCTGGAAGCTCATCACGACGTTGCGGACGAGCGGGTAGCCGAAGAACAGCAGCATGAACAGCACGGCCGGGGCCACGAAGCCCCACTGCGCGAGCGTGCGGCGCCGGCGGGTGCGGGCCGGGTCGGGAGCGGCGCCGGCGGTGGTGGTGCCGGTGGCTGTGGGGGCGGGAACAGCAGCGGTGGTGGACATGGTCGTTACCTCACTTCCCGCTCTCGACGCGCGCCTGCGCGTGCTTCAGTGCGGACTCGCTGGACTGGCCGGTCAGCGCCGACTGGAAGGCACTCTGCAGGGCCAGGGAGATCGAGGTCCAGCCGGAGCCGACCTTGGCGGTGCGCGAGCGCGCCACCGCGACCTGGTCGGCCAGCGAGCTGAGCGAGGGGACCTTCTTGCGCCAGGTGGCGGCGGCCTTCTGGTTGGCCGGAATCATCCAGCTGTTGAGCGCGTAGGTCACTTCCTCCTGCTCGCTCGTCATGCAGTTGACGATCTTCGCGGACATCTTCTCACGCGTGGTGTCGCCGATGTCCGGGATGGTCAGCTCACCGCCACCCAGCGGGCCCACGGAGTCGTCCCCGGCCTTGGGGACGGGGATCTGCGCGATGCCCCAGTGCAGGTTCTGCTTGGTGTTGAGGGTCTCGACCTGCCACGGACCGTTGATCATCATGGCGGCGTTGCCGGCCATGAACTGGTCGTTGACGTCGGCCTGCGTCCAGTTGATCGTCGACTTCGACAGCGAGCGGTCGGAGATCAGCGACTTCCAGTAGTCCAGCGCCTGGGCCACCTGTCGGCTGTCGAGGTCGGTCTCGTCGCCGCCGTTGGACCACATGAACGGCGTGAACTGGTAGACACCGTCTTCCGCGCCACCCGCGCTCAGGGCGATGCCGTACTGGTGGCCCTGGGTGAGCTTCTTGGCCGTCTCGCGCATCTCGTCCCACGTGGTGGGCACCTTGAGGCCGGCCTTCTCGAGGATGTCCTTGTTGTAGAAGAGCGCGAGGGTGTTCACCGTGCGCGCCGCGCCGTAGTACGTGCCCTTGTAGGAGCCGTAGTCGATGATGCCCTGCGGTACGTCGGTGGTGTCGACGCCCAGCTTCTTCAGGTCCATCAGGCCGCCGGTCTCCGCGAAGGTCGGCATCTCGGAACCGTCGAACTGGATGATGTCCGGCAGCGACTTCGACGACGCCATCCGCAGCGACTTCGTCATGACCTGGTCGGCCGGGACCGACTGCTGCTGGATGGTGACGCCGAGCTGCTTGCTGCAGCGTTCGAGAGTCGCCGCGTCCCAGCTGTGGTACGAGTCGTCCGTCGAGGAGTTCAGGACGGTGTACACGTCGGGGTCGCGGGACTGGCCGCAGCCGGCCAGCGCGACGGTGCCGACGAGCGCGGAGGCGACGGTGAGCGGGACGAGGACGCGCCGGCGGACCCGCCGGCGTCCGGGACGTGCCCCGTTCGGAAGGTGTGCTGTCACGGTGGTGCCCTTGCATGGGAGGGGTGCCGGCTCCGGCGGACGCCCGTGTCCGGCGGAGTGAGGAGAACAGAGAGCGGGCTTCCGGAGCCCTGGGCGCGGTTCCGGCGGACACGCGTCCGTGGGGGGTGGCTCATCCCCGTGCCCGGCGCGCGCGGCTCCGGGCACGGGACGGGTGGTCCGGGTCAGCGGGTGCCGAGGAGGTGGTCCATGGCCAGCTGGTCGAGGCGCTCGAAGGCCATGCCACGCGCGGCGGCCGCGTCCACGTCGAAGTCCTCGAACGCGGCCCGGTCGGCAAGGAGGGCCTGCAGGCCGTCACCGGCCGTGGGCTGCGCCAGCTCGTCCAGACGCGACGCACGCAGCGCCTCCTGAACCTCCGGGTCCGCACGGAAGGCCACAGCCCGCTCCTTGAGGATCAGGTAGTTGCGCATGCAGCCCGCCGCCGACGCCCACACACCCTCGAGGTCCTCGGTCCGCGGCGGCTTGAAGTCGAAATGCTTCGGCCCGGCATAACCGGCACTCTCCAGCAGATCGACCAGCCAGAACGCGGACCGCAGGTCACCGGCACCAAAACGCAGGTCCTGGTCGTACTTGATACCGGACTGACCGTTGAGGTCGATGTGGAAGAGCTTGCCCGCCCACAGCGCCTGCGCGATGCCGTGCGGGAAGTTCAGCCCGGCCATCTGCTCATGACCCACCTCGGGGTTGACGCCATACAGCTCCGGACGCTCCAGACGCTCGATGAACGCCAGCGCGTGACCGACCGTCGGCAGCAGAATGTCACC
>NZ_JBIAWZ010000007.1:0-1080 GCF_042896175.1 Streptomyces sp. NPDC001315
GTTGATAGGCCGGATATGGAAGCCCAGTAATGGGTGGAGTTGACCGGTACTAATAGGCCGAGGGCTTGTCCTCAGTTGCTCGCGTCCACTGTGTTAGTTCTGAGGCAACGACTGTTGCCGGATTTGAGCTGAACACACAATTAAAGAGTGTGCTTGTTCGCTCGAAACCATTAGGGTTTCGGTGGTTATAGCGTGAGGGAAACGCCCGGTTACATTTCGAACCCGGAAGCTAAGCCTTACAGCGCCGATGGTACTGCAGGGGGGACCCTGTGGGAGAGTAGGACGCCGCCGAACAATATTTGGAGGACCCCTGGTCCCAGCGTTCAGCTGGGACCAGGGGTCCTTTTCTTTTTTCTGGAGCGCGCCGGGTACTCGGCTGCGCGAGAATGACTGCGGTACCGAAGACAGGAGTCACCCATGTCCACCAACTCTCCCGACGAGCGACCGGAGCGCGACCAGCGGCGACGGGACAGTGGTGACCGGGGCGAGCGCGGCGGTCACCGCGGAGACCGCGGGGACCGTGGCGGCTTCCGGCGCGACAATGACCGTCGTGACAACGAGCGTGGCGGCCACGACCGTGGCGGTTACGGCCGGCGTGACGACCGCCGCGACGACCACCGCGACAGCGGCCGGGGTGGCGACCGGGGCGGTTTCCGTCGTGACGATCGTCGTGGTGATGATCGTAGGGACAGCGACCGCGGGGACCGTGGTGGCTTCCGCCGCGACGACAACCGCGGTGGTTCTGGCCGTCGTGACGGGGACAGGGGGTCTCGTCCGGCGTTCCAGCGTGACGACCGTCCTGGTGCGCCGCGTCGTGACGACCGCGGTGACCGCCCAACCTTCCGCCGAGACGACCGCCGTGACGACCGCGGTGAGCGCGGCGGCTACGGCCGCCGTGACGACAGCCGCGGTGCCTACGGGCGGCGTGACGACCGCCGGGGCGATGACCGCGGGGACCGCGGCGGTTTCCGCCGTGACGAGCGCCGCGACGATCGGCGTGACGACCGCCGCGACGATCGCCGGGACAGTGACCGGGGTGGCTTCCGTCGTGACGATCGTGGTGAGCGTCCTCCCTTCCGT